>JAZTWF010000070.1:0-2743 GCA_045635725.1 Candidatus Scatosoma sp.
TAGAAAACAGCGAAAACTTCGGCAAAACGCCTACGAGAATATTCATGCCAAGCTCAGTTATCCCCAAGCCCACCAAGCCGATAAGCGCAAACACCGCAAACGATTTTTTCGACGACGATTTTTCTTTGTCCTTCACGTCCAAAAAGACAAAGCGAACGGAGAGTATCCAATTCACCGTAAGCCCCACACAAAACCCAAACGCCGTCGATAAAATCAAAGACCACGTATCCCACGCGGGGGAGTTTATCAGCGTCGGCGGTAAAATCCATTGACGGAAGAGATAATACACGAAATAATCGACAACCGTCGCCGTTCCTCCCACCAAGAGAAAACGGAATATTTCCCAAAATAATTGTCTTTTCGTTTGACTCATACTCTCTCCCTTAAATACACACGCAATAAAACAGCGACGACGACAATAAAAACAGTCCGCAGGTTATTAGTAATACGCGGTTAACAGCGACGGAAACCCTTCCGCCTTCCGCCGCAAGCGTCTTATGCACAAACGCAAGCGTTAAGCCCATTGCCAAAATCATGGGCATGATATAGCGAAAATCCATGGTGCACGCGTACGGCATTTTGATATAGAAATACGTTTCGGACAGCACCTGCGATTGCATAAACAAAAACACAAACAGCAAATCGGCAAAGGATATGTTTAACCCCTTCAAAAAGCTTTCTTCCTTTTTGCGGTTTTTTATATACAACGTCAAACACCAAACAAGCCCGACAAACAACGCCCCCGCCGCAAGGTACGCAAAAACGGTAGCCGTTACGGCAAAGCCTTCGCCCTGCCAGTAGGAAAATTCCCCGAAAATAGACGAACGGAGCGCATAATGGAACAAATAATAATTATAATCGAACGGACGGCAATACAGCGAACCGAACCACTCTTTTGCGTCGAACGCGAAGATAAACCGTTCGAAAAAGGAATAATGCGCCGTGGATAATTTGTGGTTTAAGTTGGAGAACACGTAGCCAAATTCCTGCCCAAACGCTTGATAGGCGTACACTTGAAACCAAAGCCCAAGCGGCGCGCACACCGCCAAAAACAAGGCGTACTGTACAATCATCTGCGGCAAGCGCAAACTGTCCTGTTTTTTACCAAGCGTGCGGATAAATTCATAGATAAAAATTCCAGCAATCGGCAAGCAAACGGTGGCGGACGAAAGCTTGGACATCATACCAAGCCCCACGGCAACCGCGCAAAGCAAAATCCACAGCGGGTCTTTGCCGCCCTTTTGCCATTTGAGCGCAAAATAGATTGCCAAAATACCAAGCATAAAGGAAATGCCGTCGTTGTTGAGCTGTGCGGAAACTTGGATATTCCTTGGATAGAAAATAACAAACGCCGCCGCCACAAGCTTGGTTTTGTTTGAAAAATCAAACAACGCTATCGTTTTTACGGACACAAACGCCACGACGAACGAATACAGCACGGACAAAATTTGACAGGACGAATACAAAAAATACCGCGTTTCGTCCACGTATTCGGGCTTGGCGTAATCAAACGCCATAGGGAAATAATCTCCTAAGGCAAACAGGCTTGTCAAGCCGTTTGTCAGCCCTTGCATAAAATGCATAAACGCCGCCTGCACCATGGCGTTAAAGGGCGGGTGATAAAACTGATACACGTTATTTTTCGGCAATGCGCCCGTGGAAAAAATCGTCCACGCATACGCTTCGTGCCCGTCGAAATTCTTCGTCCAAGTATCGTATTGTCGGGAAGTAGACGCCGTGTACAGCATATACCCCACACGCAAAATATACCCTGCCAAAAGCAGTAAAATTATCAAACGCTTATAGGTGAGCTTTTTCCACCAAAACAAGCTTACGCCCACCGCTAAAAGGACAAACAGTCCAAACGCCATCAGCGTTTGCGGCAAAACGCCGTTGCGGTGAAATTGCGCGTTGGGTTTTACCGTAAGATATAGAATAAGAGTAGCCAAAAACACGCCGATATATACCGACGCTTCCCAAACGTAAGAAAGTATTTTCTTTTTTAGCGTTTGCGTTTGCTCATTCATACCCGTTACTATCCGTTTTTCGTTTCGTGATACGCCTTTTCGGTGTTCACGCTCCAAATTGCCGTTTTATCCCTTTCTCCGCTAAGAATTTTTTCGCAAGCCACCATAGCCGTCACCATAGAATGGTCCATGTTATTGTAGCGGTGCTGCCCGTTTCTGCCTACGCAGTACAAATTGTCAAACCCGTCCAAATACGCTTTGACCGTATCAAACTGCGCATAACTGCCAAAATAGGCAGGATACGCCTTTTTCACACGAATGAGCGTTTGGTCTTTGACGGCTTCTTTGGTTTCGATTACGCCGATTTTCACAAGCTCGTCCACGGCGTTTTGAATAAACGCTTCGTCGGGGCTTGTCCACATACTATCCCCTTCGGAGCAAAAATATTCTAGTCCTATCCAAACGCTGTGTTCGGGGTCTTCCACCATATACGGCGACCAGTTATTAAAAATTTGTATGCGTCCTAAGCGCACGTCCCTGTCCTGCACGTAAATCCAACAATCGGGTACGATATTCCCGAGCGTCTTCATTTTCGTCTTGTTTTGCACTTTGAGCTTATCGACAAGTAAGCCCACCGTCATGAAATCGCGATACGGGAGCGTCGTGGCAATCTCGTAAACGTCCTTAGGCGCAACGTCTTTGCCGATACTCTCCAACAAATCTTTAATGGGCATAGACGAAATACATTCGTCGCAAAAATACTCCGTTTGCTTACC
>JAZTWF010000071.1:0-7863 GCA_045635725.1 Candidatus Scatosoma sp.
ACCAAGGGCAAACGTAAGCCCGACGCAGTATTGCGAAGGATTTCAACCGCTCGTAAAAACGGATTAGATGCGAGTAAATCAAGGCGAAGGAGCATTTTCGAAGCGAGCGTACATAGACGTACGTGAGCGAGAAAAGCGCACCTTCAACGCCGAGTTACGAAGTATATAATTCGTTTGTAAAACGGTTCAAATGCAAGCAAGACAAGAAGGGCGCGGCTTGACCGCAGGGAGCGTACATAGACGTACGTGACCAAGGGCAAACGTAAGCCCGACGCAGTATTGCGAAGGATTTCAACCGTTTTTTAGGCTTTCCAAAGACCGTGGAGATTACAATACGCATACACCCCCACTAAGCTGTCGCCGTCCGCCAAAGAGAATACGCAAACGGGCGAAGCGTTCGCCGAAAGGTATTTCACTTGATACCCTTGCTCCGTTTCAATGGCAACCCATTCGATTAAATGCTCTTCCGTCATAGGATGCGCTACGCTGCCGACGTCCACCTTAACCTGCTTGCACTTTTTCGTGACAACGGGTACGTGTTTTTCCTTCGCCGCGTCCGTGCTGCAAGCAATCAGCTCTTTCCAACCGTCTAATTTGAGTTCCGTAGCCGAAATCAAAGTCTTTTTACATTGTTCACATTGATATACTTTCATAATTATTTTCTCCTTATTGATAATCAATCCTATTTATATTATAACGAAAGAAAATCAGTTTGTCAATAGTTTTTGATAAAAAAGAGAAAAAAATTTATTTTGCGCCGTACTTATACAAAAGTTCGTCGATATAGTCGCAAGCGGCTTTAAGCTCGATTTCCTTTTCGTAGTCGTTTGCGTACGCTTCTATGAGCAGCGCGCCGTCAAAACCGACGTTTATGAGCTGTTTGATAAGCGTATCGAAATCGAACGTACCTTTCCCGGGTAAACACATTTTGCCGTTTATATCGACGTCCGAAAGGTGAACGGTAACCAAGCTTTCGCCCATTTCCCGAAGGTATTCTTCGTAAGGATAGCCTGAAATGCGCGCCTGCTTGATATCCAAAACACCGCGCAAAGTAGGCGCGTATGCTTTAAGCGTGGAAAATACGCCGGGGCGGTTATAGGTAGACCATTCCACGTTTTCCAAAGAGAGCGTAACGCCGTATTTTTCGCAGGTAGAAGTGATATCCCGTATGCCCTGCCCGATAACGGCAAAGTTATCGTTTTTGCCCGAATGAGACGCCCGTTTTACCCTTGCCGTGCCGTGGAAGGTGTAGTACTTCGCACCGAATATTTTCGCACCCGCAAGCACGTTTTCTAACCACGTATAGGCGTCGGCGCGCACGCGCGGTTGCGCATTGAACAGTTGCGGTTCAAATTCGGTATTGAGAATATGGACGGAATGCACGTCCACGTTCCCCTTTACCGACAAAAGCTTTTTCGCGTATTCTTCGCCGTATTCGGAAAAGGTCGTCAAAAAGACTTCGGCATTGTTTATGCCCAAGTCATGGAATAAGGGCAACGTTTCTTCGTTGTATTTTCTCAAAAACAGCGACGCCGTAGATACCCCTGTTTTCACGTTACGCCATCAGCTCCGACAAGACGTCCATTACCTTTGCGTAGCAGCCGCCGCAGCCCGTCGAACAATGGGTTACCTGCTGTACTTCTTCAAACGCTTTTTCCACGCTGGCAAAATGTTCGTGCGTGTGCAACGCTTTTTCAATGTCCGCAACGGATACCTGCTTACAATTACAAATGATTTTGTTTTCCATAGTCGTACTCCTTAAATATAGTATATTCTATTTTGTTTTCTGGCTTTTTCTTCGGGAACGATATCGGGATAACCGACAATGCAGTTGCCTATCCCTTCATATTCCCCTTCCAAGCCGATTTGGCGCAAAATCGCCTTACCTTCTTCCATTTCAAACGTTTCCTTGGCGCGGTGAATCCAACACGCCCCAAGCCCTAACGCTTGCGCCGCAAGCAGCATATTGCCCATAACCAGCGAGCCGTCGTATACGTACGTGGGTACGTTTTTATCGGCAAGCACCACCAAAACGGCAGGCGCGCCGTAGAACGGATCACTACGGAAAAACGGGTCTTTTCCCGCGTTGATTTTGGAAAGCTTGTCACGGATTTCCTTATCCGTAACCACCAAAACGATAGGCGATTGCTTATTCAATCCCGACGCTGCCTGTATACCCGCTTGCGCAATTTGGTCAAGCAGGTCTTTGGGTACGGCGTCAGGCTTATATTTTTTAACACTTCTTCTTTGTTGAATGGTTTTTAACGTTTCGTTCATATACATTACTCCGGATAAATAAGCTGTTCTTTGGACCAAGCCTTCAGCGCGGCGCACATATCACACGCCAAAGCCTTTGCCCCTATAAGGTCATGTTCTTGATAGTTACCACATTCTTCGCGGCTTGCGCCGGGGATTTCCCCTTCGTATACGGCGATTTTGGCAAAACAGTTTTGGACAAGCTGAATTGCCTGTTCCCCCGTAACGTTATCCCGAAGGAGCAAATAAAAACCCGTTCTGCAACCCATCGGACCGACGTATAAAACGCTGTCCTTTTGCGCGGAATTGCGCGCGAAGGTGGCAAATAAATGTTCAAAGGTATGCGCCGCCGCGGACGGGATATAATCGCCGCCGTTGGGCAGTTTCATGCGGATATCGTAGGTAACGACGTCTCCGTCGATACGGGAGATATACATACCCTTTTGAATGGTATCGTGATTAACGGTAAAGCTGGCGATTTTTTCCATAATTAAAGTACCGTTGCCCCCATTGTTTTCAAAATTTCCACCGCATTTTCGGGCGTAGCCGTCTTAAACCCGATTTGCGCACGGCCGTTTGCACCCGCAAAGGAATACATATATTCGATATTGATACCGCCTTCGTATAACGCGATAAGCAGTTCCGCCAAAGCGCCCGATTTATCGGGAACTTCCACCGCAACAAGCTCTACAATCGAAGACAAAAAACCCGCCGTCCTTAATGCCTGCAACGCCTTTTCGTTATCGTCGGCAAGTATGCGCAGTATCCCGAATTCCTTGGTGTCCGCAATGGACATGGAACGCAGGTTCACCTGTGCGTCTTTGAGTACCTTACAACAATCGCTAACCCGTCCTTCTCTGTTTTCCAAAAATACGGCTACCTGTTTAATCATAGTATACTCCTTATAATTTTCTATTATCGGTAATGCGTTTTGATTTTCCTTCGCTTCTTGCCAGCGTGCCCGGCGATACCAACGTGATTTTCGCGCTGACGGATAACGCCGACGCCATATCCGAAGTCAGCTTTTTGCGGATTTCTTCTACGTGCGCCACTTCGTCCAAAGCAACGTTGGGCGAAAGCTCTACCATGATTTCCATCGTGTCTAAATTATTCACCCTATCCACGTTGATATGATAGTGCGGCTGAATATCGTTATTCTTCAACAAAACGCTTTCAATTTGCGACGGGAATACGTTGACGCCGCGAACAATCAGCATATCGTCGCTTCTGCCCGTAATCTTATTCAGCTTGACGGACGTTCTGCCGCAAGGACAAGGGTCGTCGTTTAAGCTGGCAATATCGCGCGTTCTATAACGGAGCAGGGGCATACCTTCTTTGGTGAGCGTCGTTACGACAAGCTCACCCGATTCCCCGTAAGGCAGGGGCTCTAACGTATCCACGTCCACAATTTCAGGATAAAAATGGTCGTCTTGGAAGTGCATACCCGTCTTAAACTGACAGTCGCAAGCAACGCCCGGGCCTGCAATTTCCGAAAGCCCGTAAATGTCGCAAGCGCGTATTCCCAAGCGTTTTTCGATATCCTCACGCATGCCTTCCGACCAAGCTTCCGCGCCGAATATGCCCCCTTTCAGCTTGATATCCACACCCGGTTTTAAGCCCAAACGATCAATTTCTTCGGCTAAATAAATAATGTACGACGGGGTACAGCAAATGATATCCGCGCCGAAGTCGGCAAGCAGCTGTATTTGCTTTTGCGTATTCCCTGCGGAAGCGGGAACGACGACCGCACCCAGCTTTTCACCGCCGTAGTGCATACCCAAGCCGCCCGTAAACAAGCCGTAGCCGTACGCTACGTGCACCACGCTTTCCCTGTTCGCGCCTGCCATCACCAAACAACGCGCCGCACATTCCCCCCAAATATCGATATCCTTTTGCGTATATCCTGCAACGGTGAGCTTTCCCGTCGTTGCGCTGGACGCGTGCAAGCGCACCAAATCTTTTCTCGGCCGCGCCATCATACCAAACGGGTATGCGTCACGCAGGTCTTGCTTAACGGTAAAGGGCAGTTTCCAAATATCGTCTATCGAACGAATATCCGACGGTTTTAATTTCATTGCGTCCATTTTTGCGCGGTAAGGAGCTTGATTTTCATAGACGTATTGCACCATTTTAACAAGCCGATCGGACTGTAACGCGTGCTTTTCCGCTTTACTCATCGTTTCGATTTCTTTTTGAAAATATTGCATAATCCCTTCTCCTTTATGCGCTTTCGTACCCAAGCAAAAACGCCTTTTCGTTTAACGCCGCAAACTTGGGCGGAACGCACGACAGCACCGCTTGCTGCATAATCGCTTTATCAAAGCCGCACAGCTTACAAATGCAGCCAAGCATAACGATATTCGTCGCCTTTTCGCTGCCCGCCTGCGCCGCAATTGCCCTTGCGCCGATAAACCTTGCGCCTGCATGGCTTTTCGCCAAGTCTTCCTTGAGCGTTTTAGGATACGCCGCCGCGCCCGTAATACAGGGCATGGGCAATATTTGTTCTTCGTTGACAAGCAATACGCCGTCTATCTTCAAATAATGGCTAACCCTTGCCGCTTCTAACGTTTCAAAGGCGATAATCATATCCGCACCGCCTTCCCATACGACGGGAGAATGTACCTTATCCCCTATCCGCAAATGCGTAGTAACGCTGCCGCCGCGTTGGCTCATACCGTGGATTTCGCTGATTTTACAATCCTTTCCGCAAAGGAGCGCGTACGTTCCCAACACACGGCTTGCTAAAAGCGTCCCTTGTCCGCCTACGCCTGCAATGAGTATATTCATTGTCAAATATCCCCCTTTTTCAAAGAGTGAAACGGACACACCTGTGCGCAAACGCCACAGCCCGTGCATTGTAACGTATCCATCACTACCGTCCCGTCCGCGCCGCGACTAATGGCAGGACAGCCGATTTGCATGCATTTGCCGCATTTTTTGCAATTTTCCACTCTAACGGCAACGCGCTTGGCTTTCTTATCCAACAAAACGCAGGGCCGTTGCGCTATGATAACGCTCACTTCGTCAGTAGCGGTTGCCGCTTTGACGGCGGCTTCTACCGCCGCTACGTCGTAGGCGTCGACGATATGTAAATCCTTCACGCCGCAAGCCAAGCAAAGCTGGTCTAAAAGCACCGTCGGCGCGTCGTTGCCCATAAGGTCTTTTCCCGTTGCAGGGTGGTGTTGATGCCCCGTCATGCCCGTTGTGGAATTGTCTAAAATAATCAGCGTAATACCGCTTTGGTTATAAACGGCGTTAATCAGCCCCGTTACACCGCTATGTAAAAAGGTGGAATCGCCGATAACCGCGACGTTTTTGCTTGCGCCGCCCGTTGCTTTCTTAAACCCGTGCGCCATGCCCACGGACGCGCCCATGCAAACGCAGGTATCTACCGCCGATAAAGGGGGTACTGCCCCTAACGTGTAACAGCCGATATCCCCGTTTACCGTTAATTTTAATTTATGTAATACGTAAAATACGCCGCGATGCGGACAGCCTGCGCACATGACGGGCGGACGGGCAGGCAACTGCGTCGCAACGGGGATTTCTCCCCCGTTAAACGCCTGTAACAGCTTAGCAACCGAAAGCTCGCCCTGCAAAGAAAACAATTCTTTCCCCTTGCAAGCAATTCCCGACGCCTTTAAGGCGTCTTCCACGTACGGCTCTAATTCTTCAATGACGTACAAGCCGTTGACCTTTTGAGCAAATTCCCGTATCGCTGCAATAGGCAAAGGATACAGCGTGCCGATTTTGAAAACGTTTGCCTGCGGAAACGCTTCTTTGACGTATTCGTAAATCACGCCGCTGCAAACGATACCCATTTGCGTTTGGTCAGTGTATTCCGCGCGGTTAATTTCCATAACGTTGACGTCCTGTGCCAACGCCTTATCACGCCCTTCTACTTTAACGTGTAATTGAATTGCATTCGACGGCATACATACGTATTTCGCCGCCGACTTTTCATACGGCTTTAAGGGGATTTCCTTCCGTTCGACGGTTTCCACTACCCCGTGTGAATGCGCCACGCGCGTCGTTTCCCGTAAGAATACGGGCGTATCGTATTTTTCCGAAAGTTCGTAGGCAAGCTTGACAAACGCCTTCGCTTCCGCCGCGTCGGACGGTTCTAACATCGGGATATGCGCGCTGCGCGCATAGTAACGGGAATCCTGTTCGTTTTGAGAAGAATGCATTCCGGGGTCGTCGGCTACGACGATAACCAGTCCGCCGTTGATACCCGTATACGCCGCCGTGAACAACGGGTCTGCCGCTACGTTTACGCCCACGTGCTTCATACAAGCCATCGCGCGCGCGCCTGCTACCGCCGCGCCAAGCGCCACTTCCACCGCCACTTTTTCGTTGGGTGCCCATTCGGCATACACACCGCTAAAGGCGGCGAATTTTTCCGCAATTTCCGTGCTAGGCGTGCCGGGATAGGCGGAAAGCACACTTACCCCCGCTTCGTACGCGCCTTGCGCGATTGCATGATTTGTCAACATCAACTCTTTCATAGAAAAAGCTTCTCCCTTAGGAATACTTTTGTATAAACTGTTCTTTATCTACGTCTTTGACGAGAACCTGCGCCGCATGCTTTGGCAAATGCGTCGCCGTCAAAATGCGCGCGTATCGCTTTTTCATAGGCGCATTCTTTGTCCGTCATAAAAATCGATCCTTATATTCCTATATTTTTTCTATTATAGCATATTCCCCCGTGTAAAGTCAATAATAGAAAAAAATTTTTTCGTGGAAATTGATACTTTCTTGTAACGTTTTATAAAAAATTACTGCCGCGGCGTTTGCCACAGCAGTAATTTTTTATCGGATAATTTTATACTTAGTCTTCAGGATAAAAATCGTCGCTTGCTACGCCCTTAATCGTCGTGTTTTCAACGGTAATATTGACAACGTTTACCGCATTATTACCAAGGGTACTATTGCCGTATACACAACCAAATAAACCGTCGTAGTTTGAGCCAAAAGAACCTTCTTGAACAAGCTTGCAATTGCTTATCGTACAGTTTTCATACGTACGAACCGCACCTGCTTCCGCTGCCGTTTGGATAGTCCCTACGACACCGCCAACAGCAGCCGCGCCCGTAACCGTCGTACCCGAAATAGAACAATCTTTAATCAAGCCCGCACCGTTTTGTTGACCGACGATACCGCCAACCTGCCAGTACGTACATTCTACCTTCGAGTTGGTAACGTGGCAGTTAATCATTTGCGCGTTCTCTTTCATTCTGCCTACGATTGTACCAACGTAAGCATAAGCGCGAATATCGGCGTTATCTACGGTAAGATTTTTAATCGTACCGCTTACGTTACCAAACAAGCCGTAAGAGCAGTCCTTAGCTTTCTCTGTTCTATCCGTATTTTTCGTAATCTTGAAGTTGGAAATCGTATAGCCCTGTCCGTCAAACGTACCCCTGAACACCGTTCTATTAAAAGCATAGTCACCGATAGGCGTCCATTCCATACCGCCAAGGTCGATATCGTTGGTCAGTTTTACGGTAGCGTTATCAAAAATGTTAGAAGCTTGTGCCGCGACTTTATTCACTTCGTTGGCAACCCATTTCAAACCTTCTACGTTAGAAATGAAATATACCGCTT
>JAZTWF010000072.1:0-11633 GCA_045635725.1 Candidatus Scatosoma sp.
TCCGCCGCGCAATTCCCGCCGCCGCGACCGCTTGAATGGCGATATCCAAAGCCCCAGCAGAGCGGGTAACGATTTTTTGCAATTCTTCGGGAGTGTACATTTCCAAACGGTTGATAATGCCGAATCTATCACGTAAGGGCGGCGCAAGCATACCTGCGCGTGTGGTTGCGCCCACCAACGTAAAGCGGTTGAGCGTAAAGCGGATAGACGACGCGGACGGGCCTTTGCCCGTGATGATATCCAAGGCAAAATCTTCCATTGCCGAATATAAAATTTCTTCCACCGAACGGTTCAAGCGGTGGATTTCGTCGATAAATAAAACGTCCCCTTCGTTTAAGTTGGTCAAAATAGCGGCAAGGTCGCCCGAACGCTCGATGGCAGGGCCGCTGGTCATTTTGATATTCGCCCCCATTTCGTTGGCGATAATGTGCGAAAGGGTGGTTTTCCCAAGCCCCGGTGGGCCGTATAAAAGCACGTGATCCAGCGCTTCGCCGCGCGCTTTTGCCGCGCGGATATAGACGCTTAAATTTTCCTTTACCTTTTGCTGACCGACGTAGTCCGCCATGGTTTTGGGGCGCAGGACGTTTTCTTCTAAATCGTATTCCGTTTTCGTGCTGACGATTAAGCTTTCGTCGCCGTATTCTTCATCAAACATATACTGCTCCTTTTAGATACCGCCCTGCAAGGCTTTGCGGATAAGCTCTTCCACCGTCGTCGCGCCCATATCGGCAGCGCGCTTGACCGCCTGCATACTTTCGTTTTTGGTAAAACCTAAGCCCATGAGCGCGGAAACCGCTTCTTCGTGAACAGGTTGTAATTTTTCCGTAGCAGGCGCGCGGAAATCCACTTCGCCGCTCGCGTTCATCACTTCCGCCGCGGAAATTTTACCGTGCAGCTCCAACACGATTTTTTCCGCCGTCTTTTTGCCTAAGCCCTTGACGGTGGAAAGCCGTTTGGTGTCCGCCGTCGCGATACAGGTGGAAAATTCGTCCGCGGAAAGGGTGGCTAAAATGGAAATGCCCATTTTCGGGCCTACCCCCGATACGGATATCAGCTTTAAGAACAATTCTTTTTCACGCGTAGACGCAAAACCGAACAGCGTTATGCCGTCTTCCTTGACTTGTAAATAGGTGTAAAGCTCCGCTTGCTTGCCGATAACAAGCGTTTTGAACGCTCCGCCTGAGCAGTAGAGCTCATACCCAACGCCGTTCACTTCAAGTATTGCCGTTTCGCCGTTAAACGTGAGTACCGTGCCTTTCAAATATGCAATCATTCCCCTTCATTCTCCCCTTGTTTGGCTTGTTTTTTCGCCTGTTCGCGCGCGATACGCGCCCTGCGGCGGCGTTCCATTTCGGCAATCAGCTGCGCCGCTTCGCTGCCTGCCGCGTTTTTGCCCTTGGTGCGCGTCATGTTCCCAACGGCGAATAGTTCGCCGAAACGGTTGGTGTACGCATGGCACATAGCCACTGCCAACGCGTCCGCCGCGTCGTCGGGCTTGGGCACGGTTTTGAGCTTGAGTATAGACGTTACGGTAAGCTGCATTTGCTTTTTATCCGCTTTGCCGTAGCCTGTTAAGGCTTGCTTGATTTGCATGGGCGTGTATTCGTACAGCCGTCCGCAATGCTTAGCGCAGGTGAGTAGTGCAACGCCGCGCGCATGGGCTACCGCAATACCCGTGGTGATATTTTTGGAAAAGAACAGTTCTTCTATCGCCACTTCGTCGGGGTGGTATTTTTCCAAAATTTGGACAATACCCTGCTCTAATATCGCAAGGCGGACGGGAAGTCCTTCTTCCTTGGGCGTTTGCACTACGCCGTAATCGACGGCGCGGCAATTCCCCCGTTCGTCCTTTTCCACAATACCGTACCCAAGCGTTGCAAGCCCGGGGTCAAGCCCCAAAATAATCATACTCTTTGCCCTTTTTACTGTCTTTAAATTCCATTATACACGAAAAGCGGGAAAATGTCAACTGCGTTTATTACCCGTCGAAATTTTTTGAGAAAAAGCCAAAAAAGTTGACAGTAGTCTATTGACAAATCCAAAGATAGTGGTATACTGTTTGCATGCGATGGGAAAAACGGAAAATTCGCTCCTTTCCGCTCCCACCGAAACGGCGCAAGCTCCCTTTTCGCGGCTCGGCATTTTTTCAAAAAGGAGAATGAGAATATGAAAGAGAAGTTGAAAAAGCTGTTGCGCCTTATCCGTATCGACGTACTCCTTTTGGGGTTGTTTGAAAAAATCGCGCTGGGGCTGATTAAGCGCCTGCCCGACTTTCAAAATAAAGTATTATTGCTAATCGACGAGCTTCGCGCGCAAGCCGTCGAATAGTCGATACGCCCGATAAGAAAACCCCAAACACGGTTTCGTGTTTGGGGCGTACTTTTTATAATTTGATTTTCGCTTCGCGGACGGCTTGGCTTTGCGAACCCGTCGGGTTGAGAATACTGTACCCTACGTTGATTAAGTGGTCGGCTACACGCTCTAAACCCGAAATCGCCGAAGAGAAATACGGGCTAAGCTCCATACGACATTCGCCGACAGCCAAACGATTGAAATGGCTTGCCGTGAGCAAACGCTTGAGTTCGTCCACTTCGTTTTCGAGCGCCGTTAGCTTGGCAAGGTCTTTCGAATTTCCGCTGACAAACGCCGCTTGGGCGATATCGAACATTTGCATGACTTTATCACGCATGCCTTTAAGCTCCTGCATGGCTTCGGCGGAGAAGGTCAAGTCCTTTTGCAGCATTTCCACACCGATTTCGTGGAAGTTTTCCGCGTGGTCGCCGATACGTTCTACGTCGTTGAGTACGTGGAAGTACGCACCGATAGACTTTTCGTCTTTATCGCTTACGTGCGAAGAAAGCTTTATCAAGAAACGGGTAACCGCGCTGTTGGTAAAGTCGACAATCGCTTCGTTTTGGGAAATGGCTTGGGTGTAATCTTCTTTGCCTTCCGTGATAGAAACGAAAGAATTTTGCATATTCTCTTTGGCAAGCGATACCATGTATTCAAGTTCTTTTTGCACTTGCATAATCGCAACGGGCGGTGTGGTGAGCAGTCTATCGTCGACAAATTTTAAGCGGAGCTGTTCTTCGTCCACCTGCTTGTCTTTGATTGCCCAAGTGGCAAGCGTAACGAGCTGACGGACAAACGGCAACAGCACGAGCGTGGTAGTTACGTTGAAAATGACGTGGAACCACGCAATTTGCATTTGCGCGTTATCGGGGAGCAAGGTTTGCAAAGCGCCGACGATAAAGTCGCCAAATACCCACAAAATGACGGTGAACAGTACCGTACCAAGTACGTTAAAGGTCAAATGCAAGAGT
The DNA here is from genome assembly GCA_045635725.1 of Candidatus Scatosoma sp. GTDB lineage: Bacteria > Bacillota > Clostridia > Christensenellales > Borkfalkiaceae > Scatosoma. The sequence goes on from JAZTWF010000072.1 coordinate 3,324, forward strand.
GCAGTACGCTTTGCGTTGACGTTTGCGCCCATGGACGCAAGCGCCGCCGTTACGCACGTACCGATATTCGAGCCGAGCACGATAAACAGCGCACCCTGTACGGAAATTGCACCCGTACCCGCCATAATAATGACGACACCCGTCGCCGCGGACGAGCTTTGAATAAGCGCGGTAAAGAGTACGCCGATTAAAATGAGCAACAGCGGAAAGTCCACTACTTTGAAGATATCAATGAAGAAGTTGTTGATGGCAGGGCCTTTGAATGCCGCGCTCATTAAATCCAACCCGACGAAAATCAAGCCAAGGCCGCAAAGCGCGCCGCCGATACGCTTGACTTTGTCGCTTTTTACAAAGGTCATCATGACGCCGATAAAGGCGAGCAGTGCCATAAACTCCGAAATGGGTAAGCTGGAAAGGGATACGAGTACGCCCGTAATCGTCGTACCGATATTCGCACCCATGATAATTGCCGTCGCCTGCATCAAGGTCATGATACCTGCGTTTACGAAACCGATAACCATGACGGACGTTGCCGACGAGCTTTGAATGATTGCCGTTACCGCCGCGCCGATTCCGACCCCTGCAAAGCGGTTGTCGCTAATTCGACCAAGTAAGCGTTTGAGCCCAGAGCCTGCGCTTTGTTCGATACCGTCGCCCATCATATTCATACCTGCAATGAATACGCCGACGCCTGCAAGCAGCGCAAGTACGCTAATGAAAATGTCCCACATAACTTTTTTCTCCTTTACGTTTCCTTATTCTATTCTCTCTAAAATAGTTTTGCCTGTTTGTCCTTTTTTACACGATTTTATTATAGCATAGAATGGCAACGTTTGGCAACTGTTTGAAAAAAACTTTTTTCGACAAAAAAAACGGAAGCGCACGGCTTCCGAAAATAGAGAAGAAATGATATGTAATCGTAAAGAAGTGCGACGGGTTTTTACGGGTGCGGACGTTCTTCCAACGCGTTTGTTTTATTGTTTTGCGTGTGCTTTTCGTTTCTTGCTTTTGCGACGTGTATAATCCATGCAACGACTTCATATACCAACACCGTTATCAGCCCTGCAATACAAACGTCCGTCAAGTAATGCGCCCCGACGGTTAAACGGGAAAACGCAGTCAATACCCACCAAACAAAACCGCCCATAAAGAGAATACCACGGTATTTTTGTAGCTTTGGAATATAGTCCGAAAGAGCAGGAAAAAGGAAAATGGCAAACATAGCATACGCCGAATGTCCCGAAGGGAATGACGCAAAGTCGTCACTTATAACGCCTGAGCCAAGACTGTCCTTAATTTCCTTTCCGCTTTGCCACCAATTTTTGAAAAAGTCCGAGTTTCCCATCTTTATTACCCAACGAAAACGCGGTCTATCCATAAGCTCTTTCGTAATCATAATAACCAACATGGTAACCAGACTGACGACCGTTAAAAATAAAACACTTTTCAAAAGATTTGGATTGTCACTTGCTTTGGAAAGCTTATAACCAAGAACGGCAGCCGCAAAGATAACGGCTATTCCGATAGGATAAGCGATTGCCCAATGTACGGAAAAGGCACTTTCATTCACCAAAAACAAAGTGTTGCAAAAATAGAAAAAGGAAAGCACGAATAAAAGTACGGATAACGCCGTAAGCCAACGACGTTTGGCTATCGACAAATCTTGTTTTTTAGATAAATAAAGTATGCTTGCACCTAAAAAGCTCCAACCAACGAAGGTCGGAATAATACCGATAAAAGCAAAAAGAACTCCAAAAAAGTTGTCCGTAGGCTGTTGCCCTAAATAAAGCGCCGTTGCAACTTCATAATCCCAAAAAGAGCCGCAAACGGTAAGCAGGGATAAAATGGCTATAATAATGACAATAGATATATTTTTTTTACACATAAAAGCCCCCTATATTTTCTTCATACGTGAGCAAGAAAAGCGCACCTTCGACGACGTATTGCGCCGCAGATAAGTCGTTTGTAAAACGGCTCAAATGCAAGCAAGCCGAGCTGCCCGTTAAGAAAAGCATTGATAATGCTTTTTAGGGGCGAGTTAAGCGAACGCCGATAGGTAGGCGTGAGCGTGCCCGAACGCAAAGTACAGCTTTGCGTGAGAAAGGAAGGCGCGGCTTGCCCGACGGGAGTTTACTAAGCGTAAACAAGCAAGGGCAAACGCAAGCCCGACGCAGTATTGCGAAGTATTTCAGCCGTTTTTTTACCAGTCTTGCTTTTTTAAGGACTTGTCCTTCACATCATCGTAAAAATCGAAATAGCGTTCTTTGAAGGAAGCGAACGTTTCGGGGAGTTCGTCGCCGTTTTGCAGGCGAAGCAATAATTCTTCTAATTCGTCGGGTGAAAAATCCGCAAGGTCGGTTTCTTCGCCGTAGCGTTGCAATAAACGTAAAATATCTAATTGCGACATGGTAATTCCCCTTTATAATTCTACGGCGATATGTTCGCCGCGGCAAGGTACGGTGATATGGGTAAAACCGATTTCTTTAAGCATTTCAACCGCTTTTTCCCGTCTTTGCATAATATTTACCGCAACGTGCGCGTCCGAACCGTAGGATACCTTTCTTCCCCCAAGCTTGTAATACAAGGTAAGAATATCCTTTTGGGGCAGGAGCGTTTCCTTTGCGGCGTTGACTTCAAGAATTTTATCCTTTTTGATAATCGTTTGTAAAATGTCGGTCAAAATTGCCCTATGCGTATCCAAGCAAACGGTTTTATCTTCGCAAGGGATATAACGGGTAACGTAGCCCAAGTGTCCCACGATATCGTAAGCATACGGCACGTCCAAGCTATCGCGCACCAAGCGGAAATATTCGTCCAAAACTTCGTCTTTATCCCGTAGCCTGCCGTCACGATAATACGGAACTTTCATATAATAATCTTCCCCGTGTAGGTTATGCACGCTGTTGACGATAAAATCGGGCTTGTATTTTTCCAGCATTTGTTGATATTCTTCGTGCACCTGAGAAAGGTTACAATACCCAAGCTCTACCCCGACAAGCACGTTCATCACCCCTGCGTAATCGTCCTGCAAATGACGGGCGCGGTGGAAATAGCTTTCGGCGTCCGTAGGCGTCACTTCGGGGCGAAGCTTATCCATACCGTAGATAAAAAAATCAGTATCGAAATGTTCGGAAACGCCGTAAAACGCCACACCTTTTTCCTGCGCCGTGGCAAGCATTTCGTCTAGCGTGTTTTTCCCGTCGAAGGAAAAGGTGGAATGATTGTGGATATCCGTCAACATTTTCATATTTTTTTCTCCCGTTTTTCGGTATTATTATAGCACACTTTTGAAAAGTTGACAAGCAGGCGGATTTATTCGCTTGAAAAATTTTTACGGATTTGCCACATTTTAGGGAAAAGCAGTCCCCTTTTTTCCAAGCGTTGCTTTTGTTGGTGTATTTTAGGCGTTTTGGCAAACGCTCCCTGCCGTTTTTCTATTGCGTTTTGGCGGTAAGGCAGGTTACAATAGACAAAGCTTTTTCAGGGCGGAAAAGCCCCCAAAAGCAAATAAACAAAGGTAGAAAACAATATGAAATTCATTCAAAAAACAGCAGCCTTCTTGTTGGCTGTTTCCCTTCTCACCCCTATCGCCGTTTTGGCGGCGTGCGAAAAAAACGACTTCTCTTCTTCGGAACACTCCACCGCAATCGAAAGCGTGGATACAAGCTTATCCCAAAGCTCTAATGAAGACAGTTCCTTTTCGCAAAGTAGCGAAGACAGCTCGTCGCAAAATAGTTCTTCGACGAAGCCCGATAGCTCGTCGCAAAGCAGCTCTTCTCCAAAGCCCGACAGTTCTGAAAAAGACAGCTCTTCTTCCGCCGTGGTAACGCCTGAGCCGAGCACCGTGGACTATATCCGTTGCACGGGCGATAGCGTGAATATCCGTTCGGGCGCAGGAACGAGCTACGCGGTTTTGGGCAGCGCCGAAAAAAATACCCGATACGCCGTCGTGGGCAAATCGGGGAGCTGGTACAAAACGTATTACCGTGGAAAAACCGCCTACATAAACGCGCAATATACCGCCGTTTTTTCATTAGAGCCAAGCGACAATTCTAAGGTGGAAAAGGTTTTACAAGAAGGGTATAAGCTGCTCGGCGTGCCGTACGTTTACGGTGCGGTGCGTTTTCACGACGGAAACGGCAACCTTTTGGCAGGGTTCTCCGCACAAAAATTCGACTGCTCGTCGTTGGTGCAGTACATGTTTTACAAGGGCGCGGGAAAGGTATTGCAGGTGCATACCCGTTCGCAGGTGTTACAGGGCAAAGAGGTAAAGCGCAGCGATTTACAGCGTGGGGATTGCCTATTTTTCACCAACGAAAGCCGAAAACACCTTACGGGTGTGGAGCGTATCGGGCACGTAGCGGTATATCTTGGGGATAATTATATCCTGCACACCGCGTCCGACTACGCACGGATTGAGCAAATTTCGTCTGCGCGTTGGGCGAACTTTATTCAAGCAAGACGGTTTTTATGAGTTTTCGTTTTTAAGCTCCTGCAAGGACGCGGCGGTGAGAAAGTACACTTCTTTCGCCCCTGCGCCCATTAAAAGGCGCGCACATTCGTGCCCCGTTGCGCCCGTCGTCATGATATCGTCGATAAGTAAAATAATTTTGTCCTTACAAACGGCGCGTTTATGTACGTGAAAGCTGCCCTGTACGTTTTCAAAGCGTTGTATATACCCAAGCCGCTTTTGCAACGATACGTCCTTGCGTTTTTGTAACACGTCTTTTACAAGCTCTACTTCAACGCCGTGATTTTGCAGGCGCATTGTTATCGCATAGGCAAGCTCTTCCGCCTGATTATAACCACGGCTGCGGCGTTTCTTTTGAGTGAGCGGCGTATAGACGAGCATGAGCTTTTCTTTTTTAAGATTAGGAAAACGGGAAAGACATTCGTCCGCCATACGCTCGCCAAAATACACGCAAAGTCGGCGGTTGCCGTTTTTCATACGGTTGATAAAAGCCGCCGTTTCCCCATGATAGACAAAGGGCGAAACGCCTGCGAAAAACGCAGGCGATTTTGTCTTGCAGTCTAAGCATACGCCGCTTGCAACGGTCTTTCTACCGCATTTGGGACAGGTGAGTTGATTATTCCATTGCAGCTTGTTTTCGCATTCCGCGCAAAGACGGATTTTAGGGTATTCGAACACTTCGGCTCGGCAGTTATCGCAGGTATACCCACGGTATAAAACAAATCGGCGAAAACGCCAAAACAGCGTAGAGCGTATACTCATTTTGCTTGCGTTTCGTCGTGCTTTTTTTGATAGCGGACAAGCAGGTATGCCCCGACAACGCCGACAATAAACAGGACGACCCCTAAAACGATATCCAAAACAAGATTGCTTGCCGTACCTGCGCTCCACGAAAGGTAGACTTCCATAATATCGCCGTTACAAAACATAGACAAAATAGAGCCAAGCGACAGCCCCACAATCGCCGCATACGAAGTATGACGGGCGCGGGTAAACAGCGTGGTGAGCAGCTTAGAAAAGGCAAGCACGCTGACGATTAAGCCTATCCCCATTGCGCCGTAGACGATAAAAATCATGGGATTGGCTTTCCAGTAGGTTAAGCTGATGCTTGCGATAAAATCGGCAAACCAACCCACCGCCATCATAATGGCGCTAAACGAAAGTCCGGGGACGATTTGGGTAATCCCCATAGCCACGCCCAGCGCGAGCGCGGCGAAGAAATGCCCCACTCCGATATTTTCAAAGGTAGCAAGCGTTACACCTTCTTGCGTGTTTTGTATGACGGGCGCGGTTGCCGTCTGGAAAGCGGATATACTGCCCATGATAATGGGAATTGCTAAACCGATAATAAAAAGAAGGATACGAAAAGGGGTTTTTTCGGCGTCCTTAACTTCGTCATACACGGCAGGAAACGCCCCTACCATAAGCCCTGCGAATAGGCAAATAATGGCAAACGGCAGGATATCCAGCAGGCTTTTGACGGTGATAAAACCAAGCAATACGCCCAAGACGATACCGATACCGATAGGTAAAAGAAAGGCAAAACAGCGTTTGAACTGTTTGAGAATATTCCCCAAAGCGTACAAAAACTGATCGTACAGCTTAAAGATAATGGCTACGGTAGAGCCGCTAATACCGGGGACGATAATGGCAAGCCCGATAAAAAAGCCGAGCACCGCCGATTTGCACCACGTTTTTTTATTGTATTTGATTAAGGCGATTTGTAAATCTTTTTCTCCCATAAGACGCTCCTTTTTATTTACTATTCTATTATACGCCAAAAACACGGACAGGTCAACGGTTTTATGGGGAAAATTTTTCGTAAAAACAACCGAAAATGGGATAAAATCCGTCAAGATACGACGAAAAAAAGATTGTATACTCTTATCAAAGGCGGTGAAAAAATGAATTACGTCAAAAAAATGTGTATTTTACGGCAGGTAAAACAGGGCTTTTCGGGGGACGGGAAAGCGCTTTCGGGCTTGATTAAGTTAGAACAGTACGGCAAAAATTTAGCCGCGGAAGTGTCCGTTATCAACTTTGCGCCCCTGCTTTCGGGGGAATATTACTGTATTCTTGCCGATACGCACGGGATAAGCGAATTGCTCCCTTTGCGCGGAAAAAGCTTTTTTAATATCCTATCGGATATGGATATATCGGGCGGCTTTTGCGGTGTGATTTGCTTTGTCAAGGGCGAGCTTATCCCCATTGCGTACGGGGTAAACGGCAACGGCGTGTACGATTTTAAGAAGCTGGCTGCGGCGGTTACGCTAAATACCGCTACGGCGGAAGAAGAACCCGTTTCCAAGGCGGTAGAAGATTACGACGACGAACGGGTTTCTACCGAAAATTATTACGAAAACAAGGAGAACGACAATGAACGGGAGCTGTTTTACCAAGTTGGCGGCGATGCACGCCCTGAAAGCACAGCTGAAATCGAAAACGCGCAAACGGGGGTTGATTTGGAGAAAGATGAACATGCTGACGGCGTACTCCACCCGTTTAAGACGGACTCCGACGGATATTATCAATCGGTAAAGGCGGAAATGGACGAGCTTATGGAAAAATATCCGCGCGACAGCACGTTGCAAGGGGCGTTTTCGTGCAGCGAATGGGTACGGGTGAAGGGCGAAGAAGGCGCGCCCGAATATCTTGTGGGCGTCGTCTATTTCGACGGAAAAGCCAAGTACGTTTGTTACGCGCTTGCCGCCAAGGATAAAAATGCGCCGCCTAAGGAAATTGCCAGCGTATGCACGTTTGTGCCCACCACCCCTTTCGACGATAACACGGGATTTTTCGTCATTTTCCAAAGCGCGGCTACGGGGGAATGTATCAAACCGCAAAAAGTATAAATTATTTTACTTATTCTCTTGACAAAGTTTTCTTAACGGGTGTATACTAATAAAAATCGTTTTTGGAGTATACTCATGAAAGATGCCAAACCGTTAGCCTTTGCGGCGCTTTTCGCCGCCCTTTGCTTTGTGGGAACGCTTATCGTGCAAATCCCTGCGCCGCTTGGCGGTTACTTAAATATCGGCGACGTATTCGTTTTGCTTGCAGGCTGGTGCTTAGGGCCTTTGTACGGCGGTATAGCGGCGGCGGTAGGCAGCGCGCTTGCCGATATCGTCGCGTTCCCTTTATACGCGCCTGCAACCTTTATCATTAAAGGGCTGGACGCGGTAGCGGCGTACGCACTTTGGGCAATATGCAAAAAAGCGTTTACCGCGAAAAAAGCGGATATTCTTTGCCGTGTAATCGGCGCAACCGTTGGGGAAGCGGTGATGTTTATCGGCTACGCCCTGTTCGATTGCGCGATGGCAGGTATGGGCGCGGCGGTAGCGAATATGCCGTTTAACGGCATACAGGCAGGGCTGTGTATCATCGGCGGTTGCCTACTTATCGGCGCGCTTGCGCGAATACCGTATGTACAAAAATTATTCCCCCATTTGACGATAAAAACGGAGCGTTAAGGGCGTCACTCTTAGGGATTTAAATTGGATAATTTAGAAAACTCGACTTGGAAAAGTCGAGTTTTCATTTGCCCACGTAAAACAGATTGAATTAAAGTTAATTTTATTTTATAATAAAGTCATCGATAAACAAGAATTTGACGGAGCGTATAATGGGAAAGAAATTATCAGAAATGAGTTTGGAAGAGCTTTGGTTGTTGTTCCCAATCTTCTTAGAAGAACATAAAAATTGTTGGGAAGAATGGTATCGTGAAGAAGAATATCTATTGAAAAATGCCTTTTCTTCGGGTGAGAGAATCAGCCATATCGGAAGCACCGCTATTCCTTCTATTTGGGCAAAACCCATTGTAGATATTCTTGTGGAGATTC
>JAZTWF010000073.1:0-30117 GCA_045635725.1 Candidatus Scatosoma sp.
ACAATGGTAGCGGAAGGGGAAATGGAAATCCATTTCTTACAGCTTGGCAACGCCGTTTCGGGGGATAGTACGCTGATTAAAGTGGGCGATACGGAAGTGCTTATCGACGCAGGGTCTATGCGCGGTTCGGCGGAAACGGTTGTGCCGTATATTCAGCAGTATTGCACGGACGGTGTTTTGGAATACGTCATTGCTACGCACGCGCACGAAGACCATATCGCGGCGCCTGTCGGTACTTCGACGGTGGACGGCGTGTTGGAAAGCTTTACCTGCCAAACGATTATCGACTTTCCAAAGACGAAATCTACAAGTCAGCTCTATCAAGACTACGTGGCTTTACGTGACGCGGAAGTGAACGCAGGGGCAAAGCATTACACCGCGTTGGAATGTTACAATAACACAGGCGGCGCGCAAAGGACGTATACGCTTGGCGAAGGGATTACTATGCAAATCCTGTATCAAAAGTATTACGAAGAAAGCACGTCCAACGAAAATAACAATTCCGTTTGTACGCTTGTTTCCTATGGGGATAGCCATTTCCTATTCACGGGGGATTTAGAACGCAGCGGCGAACTTTCGCTTATCGAAGAAAACGATTTGCCTAAGTGTAAGCTTTACAAGGCAGGGCACCACGGCAGCGATACGTCCAGCTCAGCGGAATTGCTTGCCGTCATTCAACCGGAAATCGTTGTAGCAAATTGCTGCTGTGGGGATAAGCACGGATTTCCCAAACAACAGTTTTTGGAAAATATTTCGATATACACCGACAAGCTGTATATCCCTGTTATGAACGATAACGGATATAAGCTCTTAAACGGCAATATCGTTGTGGCGGTGAATAACGGACAAATCACGGTGAACGGTTCAAATAACAGTACGCTGTTCAAGGACACCGACTGGTTTAAGGAAAACCGTACCTGTCCCGACGCTTGGAAATAAAAAAGCATACCCATGTATGCGTTGAAGGAGTAATATGCATTCAAGAACAGTCCGTTTAATCGGAGAAAATGCGCTTAAAAAATTACAAAACGCTCGTGTGGCGGTATTTGGCTTGGGTGGTGTGGGCGGCTACGTTGTCGAAGCTTTGGCGCGCGGCAGCATAGGAGAATTGCACCTTATCGATAACGATACAGTGCAGGAAAGCAATCTGAATAGACAAATATTTGCGCTCCGTTCAACGATAGGTAAATACAAAACGCAGGCGGCGAAAGAACGCGTTTTGGATATTAACCCGAATATCCACGTGCATACGTACGAACTCTTTTTCCTGCCCGAAAACAAAACGGCGTTTGACTTTACAAGGGTTGATTACGTTGTGGACGCCATTGACACCGTCAGCGGAAAGCTTGCTATTATCGAAGAATGTACCCGTTTGGGTATTCCCGTTATTTCGTCTATGGGGACGGGGAATAAGCTGGACGGGGGTGCGTTTGAAGTTGCCGACGTGTTCCAAACGGACGTTTGTCCGTTGGCAAGGGTGATGCGACGGGAGTTGAAGAAACGGGGGATTGACCGCTTAAAGGTGGTCTATTCCAAGGAAAAACCCAAGGAAAGCGGCATAAACGACGACGGAAAGCCTATTCCTGCAAGCATTTCTTTCGTACCGCCTGTTGCGGGACTGCTAATTGCAGGCGAAGTCATCAAAGATTTAATCAAGTAAATAAAAAACCTGTGAACAACCGTTCACAGGTTTTTTCGTTATATTTTCGTAATATCGTAAGGGGTGCTTTGGTAAACGAAGTAGTTTAACCAGTTGGAAAAAAGCAGGTGCGCATGTCCGCGCCACGATACCAAAGGCGGCTGACTTGCGTCGTCGTTGGGGAAATAATTGACGGGGATTTTAATGGGTTTGCCCTGCGATAAATCACGCAAATATTCGTTTTTCAAAGTGTCCGCGTCGTATTCCGAATGCCCCGTAATAAAGATTTGCTTACCGTTTTTGGTGGAAACGGCATATACGCCCGTTTGGGTAGACGAAGCAAGAATTTTCAATTCCTTTACCTTCTCGATATCTTTCCGTAAAATGGTGGTATGACGGGATTGCGGTACCATAAACGTATCGTCAAAGCCACGGAATAAAATAGACGATTTGCGTTCTACCTGATGGGGGAATACCCCAAACATTTTTTCGGGAACGTCGTATTTTTGAATACCAAAATGATAATAAAGCCCCGCTTGTGCGCCCCAACAAATATGCAACGTGCTGTGTACGTGCGTTTTGCTCCACTTCATAATCTCGCAAAGCTCTTGCCAGTATTCCACTTCTTCAAAGGGCATATGTTCTACGGGCGCGCCCGTAATAATCATACCGTCGAAATTTTCGTCTTTCACGTCGTCAAACGTTTTATAAAAGGCAAGCAAATGCTCCGGCGCGACGTTTTTCGATTGATGGGAAGTCGTATGCAAAAGCGTGGGTTCTACCTGCAAGGGGGTATTCCCTAAAAGCCGTGCAAACTGCGTTTCCGTTTCAATCTTTTTGGGCATGAGATTAAGAAGGAGTATTTTCAAAGGACGGATATCCTGCGTGAGCGCACGCGTTTGTGTCATGACGAAAATATTTTCCCCTTCCAAGGTTTTTACGGCAGGTAAGTTGTTGGGTATCTTGATAGGCATATCAAATTCCTTTTTGTCTTATAACGTGTCCAAAGCCGCGCGGATATCGTCGATAAGATCTTGATAATGTTCAATGCCGCAGGAAAGGCGGATTAAATCCCCGGGTACGCCTGCTGCAATGAGTTCTTGTTCGTTCATTTGTCTGTGCGTTGCGCTTGCAGGATGTAAACAGCAAGAGCGCGCGTCGGCTACGTGCGTTTCAATAGCAATGATTTTCAACGCTTTCATGAATTTTTCCGCCGCTGCTCTTCCGCCCTTTACCCCAAACGATACGACGCCGCAAGTGCCGCTGGGCATATATTTTTTCGCTAATTCGTAGTACTTGTTAGACGGTAAGCCGGGATAGTTTACCCAAGAAATGCGTTCGTCGGCTTCTAAAAATTCCGCTACTCTTTGCGCGTTTAAGCAATGACGTTCCATTCTCACGTGCAAGCTTTCCAAGCCAAGGTTGAGATAAAACGCGCTTTGGGGGGATTGCGTTGAACCGAAGTCACGCATGAGCTGCGCCGTCGCTTTGGTGATATACGCGCCGCCTTGCCCGAATTTTTCGGTGTAGGTAACGCCGTGATAACTATCGTCGGGCGTGCAAAGTCCGGGGAATTTATCGGCGTGCGCCGTCCAGTCAAAATTACCCGAATCGACGATACAACCGCCTACCGCAACGCCGTGCCCGTCCATATATTTGGTGGTGGAGTGGGTAACGATGTCCGCGCCGAATGCAAACGGGCGGCAATTTACGGGGGTTGCAAAGGTATTGTCGATAATCAAAGGAACGCCGTGTGCATGCGCCGCTTTGGCAAAGCGTTCAATGTCGAGTACGGTAAGGGCAGGGTTGGCAATCGTTTCGCCGAACACCGCTTTGGTGTTGGGCTTAAACGCCGCGTTCAATTCTTCGTCCGTACAATCGGGCGAAACGAAGGTAAAGTCAATACCCATGCGTTTCATGGTAACGGCGAACAGGTTATACGTACCGCCGTAAATGCTAGACGACGAAACGACGTGGTCGCCCGCGCTTGCGATATTGAATATAGAGAAGAAGGACGCCGCTTGTCCCGAAGAGAGTAGCATAGCCGCGCTGCCGCCTTCCATGGCGCAAATTTTCGCCGCCACCGTATCGCAGGTGGGGTTTTGTAATCGGGAATAAAAGTAACCGCTTGCCTCTAAATCGAAAAGCTTGCCCATATCTTCGCTAGTTGCGTATTTGAAGGTGGTGCTTTGGATAATAGGAATTTGGCGGGGTTCGCCGTTTTGGGGCGTATAGCCGCCCTGCACGCATTTGGTTTCTAAACGTACGTCTTTCATAACGCTCTCCTTCACAGCCGTATTTGTTATAGTATAGCAAAAATGCACTTTTTCGTCAAGTATTTTGCAGTATAAAAACTTTACGGCGGTGCAAAATAGTAGATATGAATAGTTTGAAAAATATACGAAAAAAGAGCGTCCTTTGCTTGACGCTGCTCTGCATATGGGGAATGACCGCTTGCGGCGGCAATTCCCAAAACGATTTTTTACGCGACGTCGTTACCCGTGAAGACTTCCGTTCACTCTACGCCGAAATCGGCAAGGACGTTACCGTGGATATGGTAACCGAACGGGACGGCTTGGCGTACGTTGCGCTTGACGGGAAAGAATACGAGCTTGGCATGGATTTTTTATCCATGGCAATGGTGTATAACACCACTCCGTCGGGGAGCTTTGATACGGCGGAAAAGGCGTACAACGAATGGTGGCGTTTGTTTATGCAACGTTGGAACTATCTCGTGCCCGAAGCGCCGCTGTATTCCAACCAGTACTACGACGTATATAATGCGAAAATTGATAAATTAGACACCAACCCGTACTGGAACGTTGCCGCGGCAATCGTCGGGGCGAAGGTGATGTCGGGCGAAAACGCCGTCGTTTTGGGCAGTAACACCGAACTTTCGGGGCTGTTCCGTAACGCGTCCTTTGGGAAATCCGCACCGGGGGCGGCAGACCTTGCCGTGCAGGAGCTTACCAGCGGATATTCCACCGTGGCGACGAATAAAGACGGGAATTACGTTTGGGCTGGGAAGGATATTTTGCTTTGGCATACGCAAACGGATAACGCGGACGGAACGAAAACGTTCACCTTCCATATCGCGAATGACCTTGTCTTTTCGGACGGCTCGCCCATTACGGCGGAAAATTATCTCGTTTCCTTGCTAGCAGGGAGCACGAAGGTCATGAAAGAAGCAGGCGGCAACGACGCGGCGGGTTTGACGGTGGTAGGGTACGAAAGCTTTTCCGCTTATGACGGTACGGGTGAGCCCGTTCCTTTTTCGGGGGTTCGGCTTTTGGATAAGCAAACCTTTTCGGTGACGGTGAAAAAGGAATACGCGCAGTATTACTACGCCATGCGTTACGGGGAATTTTCCCCCTTGCCCATTTCCCTGTACTTGGGGGAAAACGCTATTTTAGACGACGGCGACGGCGCGTATATTACCAAGGATTTTTATAAACAGGTAGAACAAAACGGTATTCAAACGTATGCTATGGCAAAGGTGATAGAAAGAAACGTGCGCGAAACGTCGTCCACCGTTTTCCCGTACGCAGGGCCGTACTACGTCGAACGGTACGACGCAAGCGAAAAGACGGCGGTGTTGAAGCGCAATCCGCTGTATAAGGGGGATCACCGCGGTAAGGCGCAAATTGATAGAATTTCCTACGTGAAAATGGTTGCCGAAACACAGCTTGACCAACTCAAAAAAGGCAGAGTAGACGTTTTGGCGTCGGTGACGGGTGGGGAAGACACACGTGCCGCGCTTGCAGTGGTGGACAACGTGCGTTTTAAGGAAAATCACTACGACAGGGCAGGGTACGGCAAGCTTGCCTTCCGTTGCGATTTTGGTCCGACGCAGTTTGCGCAGGTTCGCCGCGCCGTAATGCACACGCTGGACCGTGCGGAGTTTGCCCGTACGTTTACGGGCGGTTACGGTAGTGTGGTGCACGCGCCCTATTACGTGGGCTCGCCTGCGTATAAGGCGGTTGCGGACAGTCTACGCTTGGACGCGTATGAATACAGCGTGGATAAGGCGATAGAGTGCTTGGAAGACGGCGGATTTATCTATAACGCCAAGGGTGAGCCGTACCAAGGACAGGGCGTACGCTATAAAAAGCTGTCGGGGTATGAAAAGAGCTATAATAACTTGGCGTTTGCCTCCACCGATAATAAGTATAAAACGGTGAAGGTGGACGGGGAATATTATATGCCGCTTGTAATCAACTGGATGGGCACGCAACCCAACCCGGTAACCGATCAACTGATTACTTCGTGGCAAAACAATCCCAACGCAGGCGCAAAAATCGGCGCGTATATCACCTATACGTCGGGGGATATGACTTCCGCGCTGTACGGAGAGTACTATCAAATGCCCGCATACGGGTTTACCAAAGCGCGCTTTGGCGCGGTCAACTTTGCCACGGGCTTTACGGGCGCGGCGTACGATCAGTCCTTTTCATGGACGATTGACCCTGCTATGTACGCGCAGTACAGTAGTAATTTTTTGCAGGATAAGGCGGATTTTTATCAGGAATATGATGGGTAAATATATTGTTAAGCGGCTACTTTATATGTTGGCGACAATGGTTATTTTATCGCTTGTTATCTATCTTGTATACAATCTTATCCCCGTCGATAAAGCGGCGGATATGGCTTTGCAAGAGATTGCCGCAAATAAAAATTTGAACTATGCGGAACGGTATCTTTACTGGCAACGCCGCTATGGGCTTGACGGGAATATCCTTGTTCGGTATTTGCGTTGGCTGGGGCTTGCGCCCTTTTACGACGGAGCGTTCAAGGGGTTATTACAGGGCAATTTCGGCAACTCGCTCACCTACGGCAAGCCTGTATGGGAAGTGGTGAAAGAACCGCTTATAAACACGCTCTTTCTCAATCTATTCGCCACAACTGCGGCGCTGGGGATTACTCTGCCGCTTGGGATTTTTTGCGCCGAAAAACGGGGAAGCAAGCGTGACGCCGCCGTGCAGGTGGGGACGATTGTAGGCTACAGCCTGCCCACGTTTATCGTGGCGATTTTGTTCATTTGGCTGTTTGCCATACGCTTGAATATCTTCCCCGTATCGGGTATGTCGTCCGTGGGGAAAGATTATACGGGCATACGCGCGTTTTTGGATAGACTGTATCATTTCGCCCTGCCCCTTATCGTAATGACCTTTTGTTCGCTTGGCGGTATGACCCGTTACGTACGCGCGGCAATGACCGAAGCGTTATCGCTTGATTGTATTCGTACGGCAAAAGCCAAAGGACTTCCCAAACGCCTTGTCGTGCGCTCACACGCATGGCGGAACGCGCTTATCCCCATTATTTCGCTTGTGATAGGTTGGCTACTTGGGGTGTTTTCGGGGTCGATTATGATTGAAAACGTGTTTGGCATTAACGGTTTGGGAAAGGTGTATTTCGACGCTTTGACCACAAACGACAACGAAGTGGCGCTTGCCATGCAAATGTTTTATATCCTGCTTGCGCTTGTGGGGAATTTGCTTGTCGATATCGCGTACGGCTTGGTTGACCCGCGTATTCGGCTTGGGGGAAAGGTATGAGCCGTAAACAACAAAACGTCTTTCAAAAGGCATTTCACGCTACCATGTATGCGTTCAAGCGCATGGGTATATGGATAAAACGGGCGTTTATCGGCAAACGCTTGGAAGGGGTTGACGGGCAAATCGAAAGCCCGTCGCGCCTGTTAAAAGAGAATTTTTTTGCTAAAAAGTCGGCGGTGGCGGCTTTGGTAGTGCTTGCCGCGCTGTTTTTATTCGTGTTTATCGCGCCGATCTTCGTGCCTATGGACGTCAACTACACCGACGCTTTGCAACAAAATTTAGCGCCTACCTATTCCCTTCGTTCCGTGCCGAAAAAGCTCCGCGGTTCGGTGCGGCATATCGACGGGTTTTCGGGGTTTACGGTAGGGGTTTCCCACAAAGGAGAGCTCTTCGTTTGGGGCGCAAGCAAAGACCGCTTGCAAAACACGGATTTGAAAAAAATCCCCGATAGCGTACAAAGGGAAGGGGTGGCGTTTGCGGCGGCAGGGAAAGATCATATCCTTGCCATTACCAAAAAGGGCAAGCTTGTCGGTTGGGGGGATAACAGCTGCGGACAGTATTCCACAGCGCCCGTGCTCAACGCGCTACCTATGCCCGATTTTTCGTCGGGGGTAGAGCTTGCAAAGGTGCGTTCGCTTGTGTGCGGTTATCAAGTTTCCGCGTTGGTGTATACGGACGGGAGCGCGCAGGCTTGGGGGAATATCAACGCCGTCAAAAATTTATCGGCGATAAACGGTATGCAAAACGTGCAAAGTGTTTGCTTTACCAACGCCGCCGCAATCGCCTTGCTTGCCGATGGGAGCGTTACGACGGGCGGAGAAAATTTATTTCAAAGCGCGTACAGCTTGCGTGAAGGCAGGGTGTCGTGGGCAAGCTATTTGCAAGATAAACGGGTGGTCGGCTTGACGGCGACGGGAAAGTGCGTTTGCGCGTTGACCGCCGATTACGACGTGGTGGTTGCAGGGGCGATAGAAAACGGGGAAAACGCATTTCCCACGCTTTTGGACGGGGAGTATTTTATTTCCGTAGACGGCGGTGCGCGACATTTTGTCGGCGTTACTAACTTGGGCAACGCGTACGGTTGGGGGCATAACGCCTACGGGCAATATAATCTTTCTTCTAAGGGTAAAACCGCGCAGGCGTTTGCAGGGTCAATGCAATCGTATACGGTGGACGGCGAAGGAAAACTACTCCAAAGCGCAGGGCTTAAAGGGTATCTTATGGGCACGGACGGACGGGGACGGGACGTATTTGCGCGAATCGTGCACGGGGGCAGAATGACCATGACGGTGGGGGCGGTAGCCGTTGTCATTTCGTCCTTGATTGCCGTTATCGTCGGGCTTTTGGCAGGGTATTTCGGGGGATTTGTCGATACCTTGTTGATGCGGATTACGGAGATATTTTCGTCTATTCCGTTTTTGCCTTTTGCCATGCTTTTATCGCAGGTCATTCGCTATTACGACGTGTCCGAAGGTATGCGTATTTTTATCATTATGCTCATTTTAGGCGCGCTGTCGTGGACGGGGCTTGCGCGGATGCTGCGCGGACAAGTGCTTGCCGAACGAGAAAAGGAATTTGTAACGGCGGCAAAGGCGGTGGGCGCAAGCCCGTTACGGGTGGCGTTTCGCCATATCCTGCCCAACGTCGTTTCGGTGATTTTGGTGAGTATGACCTTGGACTTTGCCGGTTGTCTTTTGACGGAATCTTCCCTGTCCTATTTGGGCTTTGGCGTGCAACCGCCCCAACCTACTTGGGGGAATATGCTCAACGGCAGTAACAACAGCACGGTGATACAAAACTACTGGTGGCAATGGCTGTTTCCGTCGCTGTTTTTATCGCTTGCCGTCATTTGTATCAACGTCGTTGGCGACGCTTTGCGCGACGCGCTTGACCCGAAAAACAGCCGATAAAAATAAAAATGCGTGGGGTATGTATGTAATGAACGAAAATAATCGGTTGATAGACGTGCGTGATTTGCGCGTGCGTTTTCATACCCGTAAGGGCTCGTTTTATGCGGTGGACGGCGTTTCCTTTTCGCTTTTGGAAGGGGAAACGCTGTGCGTTGTGGGGGAAAGCGGTTCGGGAAAAAGCGTAACTGCCATGAGTATTTTGCGCCTGTTAGACGAAAACGGCGCAATCGAAAACGGGGAGATTTTATTTACCTTTGACGGGCAAACGCTTGACCTTGTCAAGATGAGCGAAGAAGAGCTGCGAAAGCTCCGCGGTAACCGTATCGCCGTCGTGTTTCAAGAGCCGATGACGGCGCTCAACCCCGTCTTTACCGTGGCGCGGCAACTGTGCGAACCGTTGCTGTTGCATAGAAATTACACCAAGAAACAAGCGTTAGACGAAGCCAAGGAATTGCTAATCAGCGTGCGTATTGCCGAGCCGGAGCGCATTTTGCGCAGTTATCCCCACCAGCTTTCGGGCGGTATGCGGCAACGGGTAATGATTGCTATGGCGCTTGCCTGTTGCCCTAAGCTTTTGATTGCGGACGAACCGACTACTGCTTTGGACGTATCGGTGCAAGCGCAAATTTTACGCTTAATCAAGGAATTGCAAGCCAAACAGGGTACGGCGGTGCTGCTCATTACCCACGATTTGGGGGTAGTCAATGCCGTTGCCGATCGCGTTGTCGTCATGTACGGCGGCGTGGTGGTGGAAAACGGCGTTAAGGCGGATATTTTCAAGCAGGGCAGGTATTCTCACCCCTACACCGAAGGGCTGTTTGCCTGCTTGCCCGAAAATCAAAAACACGGAGAGCCGATTGCCTGTATTCAAGGCAACGTTCCGCACCCTGCAAACGTGCCGAAGGGTTGTCCGTTTTGTACGCGGTGTAACTATTGTACGCAGGAATGTATTCAAGAGCGTCCGCCTTTAACCGAATGGGAAGACGGACACCGTATCGCCTGTTTTTATGCGGACGTTAAGATAAGAAGGAGCAAAGCGCATGCCAAACGTATTGTCGATTGTCGGGCTTAAAAAATACTTTCCCGTCAAGGGCGTAAAGAAAATTTTGCGCGCTGTGGACGGCGTAACGGTGGATATAAAAAAAGGCGAAACCTTTTCTATCGTAGGGGAAAGCGGCAGCGGAAAATCTACCTTGGGAAGAACGGTGCTTGGGCTATATTCCGCCACGGACGGCGAAGTGCTGTATCGGGATACCGATATTTGGACGCTTCGTCCGCTTTACGTGCAAAAAATACTCAAAAATGCGTATACGTATCGCAAAAAATATGCAAAACTCGTCGAAAAAGGCGAACCGTTAAACGGAAAAATCCGTACCGCCGCGCGTGTGCTTGGCGGACTTTTATGCGTGGACGGACAGGCGTTTGAAGCAGGGCTATACTCTTTGCAAAGCGGCGATAGGCGGTTGCTTGCAGACGTAAAAAGACGGTACGCAGGCAACAAAGAATTTCAAAATTTAGACGCGCTGTTTGACAGCGGCGTGGATATCACTAAGCTTACGGAAAAGGAACTCCGTTCTTTGCGAAAGGATTTGCAAATTGTTTTCCAAGACCCGTATTCGTCGTTGGACCCGCGTATGACGGTGGGGCAAATCGTCGCGGAAGGGGCGGTTTTGCACGGCGTAGTGAAGAAGGACGAATTGCAAAAATACGTGGCGGACGTGTTGCAAGCCTGCGGTTTGCCGCCGCAGGTCATGCACCGTTATCCCCATCAATTTTCGGGCGGTCAACGCCAAAGGGTGTGCATTGCACGCGCGCTTGCGCTAAAACCCAAGCTGATTGTTTGCGACGAATGTGTGTCCGCTTTGGACGTATCCGTGCAGGCGCAAATACTCAATCTTTTATCCGATTTGAAAAAAGAACGGGGGTTGACCTACCTTTTCATTTCCCATGATTTGTCCGTGGTGGAGCATATTTCGGATAGGATAGCCGTTTTGTATCTTGGAAAAATCGTAGAGCTTGGTACTTCGGAGCAGGTTATGCAAGAGCCGCGGCATCCGTACACCGTCGCGCTTGCCGCCGCCGCGCCAAAGGTGCAGGGCGAAGGGGAGCTTTTGCCGTTGCCTGCGCAAATAGAAGGGTTGCGTGAAACGCGCGGTTGCCCGTTTGCGCCGCGGTGTTTTATGGCGCAGGAGCTGTGTTTTGAGAAAGTGCCGCCGTTTGCCGATTGCGGCGAAGGGCATTTTGCTGCCTGTCACTTCGCAGAGCAACCCACTTTAGAGAAAAAGGAACGGTTAAAAAGCGCGCAAAAGGGGGAATAAAGCGCGAAAAGGCGTAAAAAATTTGTGAAAAAATACAAAGTTCCTTTCTTTCGTGTTGACAAAGCTTTGCCGAATGTATTATAATATTGTGGATAAGGTAAAACCTTATTAAAAATTTTTATTTTACAGGAGGATATTCAAAGATATCTTATGGAACCCCTTCCCCTATCTATTATTATCGTAGTTTTGGTGCTTCTTTCCGGGTTTTTCTCAGGGACGGAGACGGCGTATTCCTGCGCGAACAAAATCAAGCTCAAAAGCATGGTTGCGCTGGGCAAAAAGAACGCGAAAGCCGTTTATAAATTTGCGGACGAAAACTACGATAAGCTTGTAACCACCATTCTTATCGGTAACAATATCGTCAACCTTACCGCATCGGCGCTCAGCGCCATTTTGTTCGGTCAGCTGTTGTTTGGTACGGGCATTGACGCTACTACCATTTCCACGATAGTGCTTACCGTCGTCGTACTCTTATTCGGTGAAATTACGCCTAAATATCTTGCAAGCGTATATCCCGAAAAAATGTGTTTTGTTTTCTATCCTTTAATGCAGCTTTTCTATTACCTGTTATTGCCTTTTGGGAAAATTTTCGATTTGTATAAGGCAGGACTTGCGAAGATATTCAAGCTGGAAAAGGACGAAGCGGTGACGGACGAAGAACTCCGTTCGCTTGTCGACGAAGCGGAAGAAGACGGAACGCTTAAAGAAGACGAATCGGAGCTTGTGCGCTCTGCACTTGAATTCGACGATTTGAAGGTGGAAGATATTTTAGTACCCCGCGTGGACGTTTACGCTGTAAACGAAAGCGAAACGATGGACGAAATCAAGGAAACGTTTGAAAAGACGGGATATTCCCGTTTGCCCGTGTATAAGGACACGATTGACAACGTCGTCGGGCTTATCCATCAACGCGATTTCTACGCAAGCTACATCAAAGGCGACAAAGATATCTCTTCCGTAGTGCAAGACATTGTTTTCACTACCGAATATACGCGTATCTCCGCCCTTTTGAAACAACTGCAAAAGAGCAAGATACACATGGCGGCGGTATCCGACGAATACGGCGGATTAGTGGGTATCGTTACCTTAGAAGACATTTTAGAAGAACTTGTCGGTGAAATTTGGGACGAACACGACGAAGAAGAAGTGCTTTCGGGTAAAATTGCCGACGGGGAATTTTGGGTGGACGGTAAATGTGAGCTCACCGACTTTTTCAATCTTTACGATATGGAAGAAAACGATTTGGAATGTGAATCCAACACCGTCGGCGGTTGGGTAACCGAACAGTACGGCGCAATTCCGCCTATCGGTGAAATTATTCGTTATAAGAATATTGATTTGAAAATCGTCAAAGCTACGCAACAAAAGGTATTGCGTATCCGCACCAAGCAGTCGGGCGATCCGCTATTTGAAGAAGAAGAAAATTAAAATAAAATAAATAAGGCAGGTAAATACTCATGGCAATTTTAGTAACGGGCGGTTGCGGCTATATCGGTTCGCATACCGTATTAGAACTTTTGAACAAGAACTACGACGTAGTCGTCGTGGACAATTTCAGCAACTCCAGCCCCGAAAGCTTGCGTCGTGTGCAAAAGCTCACGGGGAAGACGGTAACCTTCTACGAAGCGGATATCCGCGATAGCGAAACGATGGATAAAATCTTCAAATCGCATAAGGTAGACGCCGTTATTCACTTCGCAGCGTTTAAGGCGGTTGGCGAAAGCTGTAAGCTGCCCTTGAAGTACTATGAAAACAACATTAGCGGAACGGTTTCGCTCTTGCAAGTTATGGAAAAGAACAACGTGAAGAAGATTATCTTCTCTTCTTCCGCGACCGTTTACGGCGACCCCGAACGTTTGCCCTTGGACGAAAACTGTCGTCTTTCCACCACCAACCCTTACGGCAGCACCAAGCTCATGATGGAAAACATTATGCAGGATTTGTATAAAGCGGATAACGAATGGAATATCATTTTGCTTCGTTATTTCAACCCCGTCGGCGCGCATGAAAGCGGTTTAATCGGGGAAGACCCTAAGGGTATTCCCAACAACTTAATGCCCTTCGTAGCGCAGGTGGCGTCGGGTAAATTGCAATGCATTAACGTGTTCGGGAACGATTACGATACCCCCGACGGAACGGGCGTACGCGATTACATTCACGTAGTCGACCTTGCGCTTGGGCATATCGCGGCAATCGAACAATGTGTAAAAGCTGGCGTACATATCTATAACTTGGGTACGGGACACGGTTATAGCGTACTTGAAATGATTACCGCCTTTGAAAAAGCGTGCGGCAAGAAACTGCCGTATAAGATTTGCGAACGCCGTTCAGGCGATATCGCGGCTTGCTACGCGTCCCCCGATAAGGCGAAAGCAGAACTCAAATGGGAAGCCAAATTCGGTATCGAAGAAATGTGCGCTTCGCAATGGAAGTGGCAAAGCGGCAACCCTATGGGTTACGAAGCGTAACTTCACGGCTGCATGATACAGCCTGACCGAATGATCCGTTCCGCACGTAAAACGCTGTCCGTCAGTATTGACTGTTTCGGCAGGGTTACGGTGCGCGCGCCTATGCGTTGCACTACGGAACGGATTTTTTCCTTTTTAGCTGAAAAGGAAAGCTGGATACGCAAAAAACAGGCGGAATTTGCCGCCGCAACCGTAGTTTTGCCCACCGATAATTTGCAGGATTTTCCCTTGCCGATTTTAGGAAAAACGTATACCGTTTATCTTTATGAAGGTGCGGCAATTACCATGGATAGGAATGAAAATCGGCTATACGTACCCACGAAAAACGCGAAAAAACGGCTTGTTGCGTGGCTCAAAGAAAACGCGAAACGTATCTTTATAGAGCAAACGGCACGGCAAGCGGAGCGCATGCAGGTTTCGTATAAAAGCGTAGCCGTTTCCACGGCGAAAAGCAAGTGGGGGTCGTGTTCGCACGACAACGCTTTGCGGTATACCTTTCGGCTTTTATACGCTCCTGCGGAGATTGTGGAGTACGTGATTATACACGAGCTTGCGCACGTGAAACACAAAAACCATTCGCCCTTGTTTTGGGCGGAAGTGGCAAAGTACGCGCCCGATTATAAGGCCCGTCGCAAATGGTTGAAAAATCATGCCGCGCTTATGGAGATTTTTTAACGCTACGCGTTTGAAAATCCGCCTTTTGCGGTATATGTATAGTGGAAAATAAAAAAGGAACTCACGAAAAAATGTTACAGCTTAAAAACGTCAGCTATAAAGTCAAGGACGAGCTGGGTGAAAAAGAGATATTAAAGGATATCAACTTAACGCTCAACGAACGGTTTGTGGCGTTCACAGGCCCGAACGGCGGCGGCAAATCTACTCTTGCCAAAATCGTTGCGGGGATTTTGCAACCGACAAGCGGAAAAATCTACTTGGACGGGGAAGATATCACAAACCTTTCGGTAACCGAACGCGCGCAAAGGGGCATTTCGTATGCTTTCCAACAGCCCGTGCGCTTTAAGGGCTTGACCGTACGCGATTTAATCAATATCGCCGCAGGCAAAACCACCAAGGTTTCCGACGCTTGCGCCTATCTTTCCGAAGTAGGGCTTTGCGCGAGAGATTATTTAGACCGTGAAGTCAACGCTTCCCTTTCGGGCGGTGAGCTGAAACGCATTGAAATCGCTACCATTTTGGCGCGTAGCACCAAGCTTTCCATTTTCGACGAACCCGAAGCGGGGATTGATTTATGGAGCTTTGGCAATCTTATCAAAGTATTTGAAAAAATGCACGAAAAGACGAAGGGGAATATTCTCATTATTTCCCACCAAGAACGTATTCTCAATATCGCCGACACTATTGTGGTCATTGCGGACGGACGTATCGACAGCGTAGGGAAAAAAGACGACGTTTTGCCTAAGCTTTTGGGTTCGGACGCTTGCCGCGTGCTTACGGCAAAGCTGTAAAGGAGAACGCTATGGACGCTATTGAAAAAGACCTGCTTATGCAAATAGCCGATTTACACGGTGTACCCGAAGGGGCGTATAACATTCGCGCAAACGGGGAATCGGCGGGCAGGAAATCGACGGAAAATATTCAAATTGTCCCCAAAACGGACGGGAAACAGGGGATTGACATTTACATTAAACCCAACACCAAAAACGAAAGCATGCACATTCCCGTCATTATCAGCAAAGCCGGTTGGCAGGAAATGGTGTATAACGATTTCCATATCGGCGAAAACGCCGACGTCGTTATCGTGGCAGGCTGCGGTATTCATAACTGCGGCGGTGTGGATATGACTTCCCGTCACGACGGTGTGCATACCTTTTACGTAGGCAAAAACGCCAAGGTTAAGTACGTGGAAAAGCACTACGGCGACGGGGACGGCAACGGCGAAAACGTCATGAACCCTACCACGGTGGTGCATTTGGAAGAAGGCGCAAGCCTGACGATGGAAACCACGCAAATCAAGGGGATAGACTCTACCAACCGCGTAACCAAAGCGGATATGGCGGCAGGGTCTGAATTTATCGTCAAGGAAAAGCTCTATACCCACGGCAAACAAACGGCGGACACCGATTTCGTCGTGGATATCAACGGTGAAGGCTGTCGCACGGATATCATGTCCCGTTCGGTGGCGGCAGGGCAATCCCGTCAAAATTTCGTTTCGACGATGAACGGGAACGCCCCTTGCAAAGGACATACCGAATGTGACGCCATTATTATGGACGACGCGTCCGTCACCGCCGCGCCTTGTCTTTCGGCAAACCATATCGACGCCGAACTCATTCATGAAGCGGCTATCGGGAAAATCGCAGGGGAACAGCTTATCAAGCTTATGACCTTGGGGTTATCCGAAAAGGAAGCGGAAGAGCAGATTATTAAGGGCTTTCTCCATTAAAAACGACTGAAATACTTCGCAATACTGCGTCGAACTTGCGTTTGTTCTCGGTCACGTACGACTATGTACGCTCCCATCGAACAAGCCGCGTTTTCCTTATCTTGCTCGCATTTGAGCCGTTTTTTTCCTTTCAAACGAGCAGCGGGAAAATTTCATCATAAAAAATCAATAAAGGAAGGATATAAAACATGAGTCAACTTGCTTACAAAAGAACCAACGTTTACGAAAAAGCGGACGAAAAGCTCTTAAAGGAAATTTTCGACTATGCCGAAGGGTATAAACGCTTTATCGACGAAGGCAAAACCGAACGCGAATCTTGCGCGTACGTAAAAGAGGCGGCTATTGCCGCAGGCTACAAGCCGTTCAAATTCGGACAAAAGCTTGTCGCAGGGGATAAAGTATATTACGATAACCGCGGCAAAAACTTATACCTTATCAAAATCGGTACGAAAAACGTTGCCGAAGACGGCGTACGTATCATTGCGTCGCATATCGACAGCCCCCGTATCGACTTCAAACAAGTACCCTTGTACGAAACGGAAAATATCGCGTTTGCGAAAACGCATTATTACGGCGGTATCCGTAAATATCAATGGGCAACCGTACCCCTTGCGCTCCACGGCGCAGTTGCGTTGAAAAACGGGGAAGTTATCAACGTAAAAGTGGGCGAAGACGAAAACGACCCCGTATTTTACATTAGCGATTTGTTGCCCCACTTGGCGGCAAAGCAAAACGCCAAAACGCTTGGCGAAGCTATCGGGGGCGAAGATTTGAACATTTGGCTTGGGAACATTCCGTACACCGCGGCAAGCGACGATAAGGATAAGACGGTAAAAGAAAATCTCTTGAAAATCCTTAACGAAAAATACGGTATGGACGAAGCGGACTTCTTAAGCGCGGAGCTTTGCGTAGTGCCTGCGTTCAAGGCAAAAGATATCGGCTTTGACAGAGCGCTGATCGGCGCGTACGGACATGACGATAGAGTATGTTCGTATCCTGCATACACCGCACTCTTTGACGAAACGGAAAATCCGCATACCACCATGGTCATTCTTGCCGATAAAGAAGAAATCGGCAGCGAAGGAACGACGGGTATGCAATCCTCGTTGTTTATCGACCTTATGGACGAAATCGCATCGTCCTTTGGCGTATCGTCGGCGGCGGTTCGCGCAAACTCTATGTGCCTTTCGGCGGACGTAAACGCGGCGTATGACCCCAACTATCCCGAAGTTTGTGAAAAGCTTAACTCCGCATACCTTTCCTGCGGCGCAGGCATTACCAAATTCACGGGCGCACGCGGTAAGAGCGGTTCTAACGACGCCGACGCGGAATTTGTGGCGTACATTAGAAAGATTTTCGACGAAAACGGCGTTATTTGGCAAACGGGCGAGCTTGGTAAAGTCGACGTTGGCGGCGGCGGAACGGTTGCAAAATACATTTCCAAATACAATATCAACACCATTGATATCGGCGTAGCCGTCGTATCCATGCACGCACCCTACGAAGTGGTTTCCAAAGCGGACGTATACGAAACGTATTTGGCATTCAGAGCTTTCCTTAAATAAAAAAAAATTAAGCAATAATAAAAACGGCAACCGCCAAGGTTGCCGTTTTTTGCGCCTTTTTACGTTTTTTACATTACCGAATACTAAATCCGTCGTCTTCTACAATGATAGACGAAGAATAAAACGCCGTTAAGCCGTTGACCATTTCTTCGTAATCGTCCTTGGCAAAGCATTCGCAAGCGGAATGCATAGCAAGCTGCGCAAGACCGATATCCACGCCGTTTGCGCCAAGTCTTGTCAATGCGCATACGCCAAGCGTACTGCCGCTGCGCATATCCGAACGGTTATAAAACGTTTGATATTTTACGCCTGCCTTATCAAATACCGTTTTCATGACCGCCGAAGAAAGTCCGTCGGTAAGGTATGCGCCGCCTGCGTGCGCCTTAATGACAACGCCGCCGCCAAGCAAAGTCGCATTCGTGGGGTCGGATTTTTCGCCGTGGTTGGGGTGTTTTGCGTGCGCGTTATCCACCGACACGAAAAAGGACGAAGCAATCGCCTTATAAAATTCGTTATCGTCAAAGCGGAGCGCGTAGGCAATACGGCGAAGGGTATGTTCCAAAAAGTCGCCGCCTGCGCCTTGCGGACCTGCGCTACCCACTTCTTCACGGTTGAAAAGAGCGGCTACGCAAACGCCTTCTTCGCCTGCGTGTGCCGTTAAAGCTTGCAATGAAGCGTATGCGCTGGTTAAATTATCAATACGCGGCGAGGCTAAAAATTCACCGTTTACGCCAAAGCTATACGGTTCTTGCGCGTTGACGACGAATAAATCGTAAGCGATAGCGTTATCGCCGACAAGCGCTTGCATGCAATCGGTTTCGCCCGAAGAAAGGGCGGTTAAGGGCAACAAATCCACTTGCGGATTGACGCCGAATTTTTCGTTTACTTCACGTTGTTGGTGTACCGCCACCGACGGAATGGTGACGAAAAACGGACTTTCCACCGTTTGCGAAAGGATACGCTCGTCGTCCTTTTTAATCACTCTGCCTGCGATTTTCAAAGGACGGTCGAAAAAGGAATACCAAATACCGCCGCCGTACGTTTCGACGTTGAGCGTCGTATATGCGCCCGATTTCATAACGGGATTTTCTTTGAGTTTCAAAGCAGGGGAATCCACGTGCGAAGCGACGATTTTATACGAAAATTCGTCCAAAGCGCCGACGGTGAACGCCAAAAGGCAAGCGCCGCGCTTGACGTAATACTTCCCGTCTTCGCAAAGCGCCCAGTCCTGTGTTTCCGAAAGGCAGGTAAAGCCTTGTTCGTCCAAATATTTAGCCGCTTCGTCTACGGCGTGGAACGCCGTAAGGGATTTTGAAAGGTAGGATATAAGCTTTTCCATAGTATACTCCTAAGATATGATAGTACTATTGTACCATGTTTTCTTACTTTTGACAAGTCTTTCGACAAAAGATTTATAATAGCCCTATGAAGAAAATGAAAAAACGGTGAAATCGCAAAAAAATAGTTGTTTCTTACTTGACAATCTTGACAAACTAATTATAATAATGTATAGAGCAAAATAAAATGCGCCGCAGGGGCAGTGACAAGGGAGAAAACAATGGATAAAATGAAGAAAAATGCAGAAACATTAGGGATTGACGTGCAGAATGAGCAGTACTTAGCAAGACTGTTTTCCATGATGAAAAAGCGGGAAAACATGTTAATCGTAGACAAAAAGGTACATTTTAACAATACCGAACTGCGCATGCTTTGCGAAATTATGGCGGCGAAGTATGAAGGCAAGCGTTTGATTTCTACGCAGCTTGCAAAGATTTTGGGGGTAACCCGTTCGGCGGTTTCGCAAATCGTCAACCGCTTAGAAGAACGCGGTGTAGTCAAACGTGTAGACGACGACGTGGATAGAAAGATTGCGTATATCGAACTGTCGGAAGATATCGTCAAGCTGTATCGGGAAGATTTACAGCAGTACTTAACGTGTGTAGGGGCAATCGTACAAGAATTTGGGGAAGACAAATTCAACACCATGTGCGATTTGGTAGAAGAATTCAACACGATTACGCAGGATAAATTAAAACGCGCCAAGAAAAAGGCGTAATAATACCGTATTTTTTGGGAGTAGATTATGTTACAGTTAAAAAACGTAAAAAAAGATTACGTTGCAGCAAGCAATACCGTACACGCCTTAAAGGGCGTGTCGTTGCGTTTTCGCAAGAATGAGTTCGTTTCCATACTCGGCGCGTCGGGCTGTGGTAAAACCACGTTGCTCAACATTATCGGCGGGTTAGACCACTATACGTCGGGCGACCTTGTTATTTGCGGCGTTTCTACCAAGGATTATAAAGACCACGATTGGGACGTATACCGCAATCACCGTATCGGGTTCGTCTTTCAATCGTACAATCTCATTCCCCACCAAACGGTGCTTGGCAACGTAGAGCTTGCCTTGACGATTGCAGGGCTTTCCAAGTCCGAAAGAAGAAGACGTGCGGCGGAAGCGCTTTGCAAGGTGGGCTTACAAAAAGAACTTCACAAACGCCCCAACCAGCTTTCGGGCGGACAAATGCAGCGTGTGGCAATCGCCCGTGCGCTTGTCAATAACCCCGAAATTTTACTCGCGGACGAACCTACGGGGGCGTTGGATACCACGACAAGTATTCAAATTATGGAGCTTATCCGCGAAATCGCAGGGGAACGCCTTGTCATTATGGTTACCCATAACCCCGAAATCGCGGAAGAATATTCTTCCCGTATCGTCCGTTTGCAGGACGGGTTGGTTATTTCGGACAGCAACCCCTATTACGGGGAAGAAGCCGAACGCGGTTTGCAAAGGGTAGACCGTTCCGCTTTGCCTAAAAACGCGGCGGTGGAAACGCGGGTCAACCGCAAAATGAAATGCCCGTATTGCAGCGAAGAAATTCAAATCAACGACGGGGATACGATTAACGAACGCAACTTTACCTGTCCCCATTGCGGTAGCTTATTCAAAATTGCCAAACGGGTCAACTACTACAAAAAACCTGTGGAGAAGCAGGAAACGCAAACGAAAAAACAACGCCGTAAGCAGCAAAAGCAACGGGCAAAGACGGATAAAAAAGAACGTTCGTCCATGTCCTTTGGCACTTCTTTGGGGTTGAGCTTTAGAAACTTAATGTCCAAAAAAGGCAGAACGGCGCTTACGTCTATTGCAGGGAGTATCGGTATTATCAGCGTGTGCTTGGTGCTTGCGCTTTCCAACGGCTTTAACGAATATATCCGCAAAACGCAGGAAGATATGCTCTCGTCCGCGCCCTTGGAAATCACCGAAACAACGTTGGACATCGGGGCGATTATGACGGGTATGAGCTCGGCTACCGATCTTCCCGAACTCGACAAAATCGGGGATAAGGTATACGTCAATTCCTTCTTGACGAATATTGCGCACGGCATGACGGTTACCAACGACTTATCCAAGGACTATATCGACTATATCGAAAGCATGGACGAAAGCCTGTACACAGCCATTGTGTACGGTACGGGCATGGATATCGGCAATAATTTATACACGCAGGTACAGGTACAAAACGAAAGCGGTGTTACCGAAACGGCGGTAATGTCCTTATCCGAAATTAAAAATTATTACACCTTAAAGCTCACTCAGCAAGAAGAAAAATACGCAAGTCTTGCGTATCTTGTCGATTATTTGGGCAGCGTATACGGCAAAATGCCGGGGACGACGGACGTAACGGACGACAAATTCGGCGATTACGTGCTTTCGCAATACGACGTTTTGGGCAATCAAGGGCATTTCCCGACAAACGCAAAGGAAGCGGTGTTGGTTGTCGGCGGTAACAATGATATGACCGACTTGACCTTAGCGCAGCTTGGGTTTATCAGCGAAAAGGATTTCTTAGAGCTCTTCCCCCAAGGCAATGAAAATGCGGAAGACGTGAAAGAAATGTTGATTGACTTTGGCAGCATTATCGGCAAGAAGTTTGTGCTCAACTACAACGACGCGGTGTATCTCGAAAACGACGCTACGGGTCAGTATATTTACGACTATAAGGGTAGAAGAGCAGAGCTTGGCACGGACGAAACGCAGGGGGTAGAAATCACCATTTCCTGTATTCTTAGACCCAAAGAAGGCATGAATTACGGCTGTCTTTCCAACGGCTTGTATATCACCGAACAGCTTGCAAATGAATTCCGTGAAGTGAATATGAGCTCCAAAATTGCGGAGACGTTAAAAACGCAGGGGCAAAAGGTACAGGAATTTAACGCGCTTGTACAACTGCTTTCCGCTATGGATAAAACCGCGCCCGAATATATGGCGAAGGTGCAGGAATTTATGACCTTTTTTAGAACCAACGCGTCCTATTTCCGCCGTATAGCGTCCACGCATACCGATACGTATATTTCGGGTGCGTCGATGGGCGGCGAAGGGGAAACGGGCAATCCCAACCCCATGGCGGCAATGTTCAAGGATTGTTGGTTTATCTACGGCGATAGCGCGCTCCGTTCCGTTGGGGGGAAAGACGTTGTAAATTCTATCGAAATCTATACGGACAGCTTTGAAGCGAAAGAAAATATTCTTGCCCATTTGGATAAATGGAATGAAGAGCACGAAACGGCGAAGCAGGTAAAATATACCGATACGGTGGGTATGATGATGAGCATGGTGCAAACCATGTTAGACGCCATTACCTACGTTTTGGTGGCGTTTACGGCAATATCGTTGGTGGTTTCTTCCGTTATGATCGGTATTATCACTTACGTTTCGGTGGTAGAACGTACCAAGGAAATCGGTGTGCTCCGTTCGTTGGGAGCAAGAAAGAAGGATATTAAAAACCTGTTCAACGCGGAAACGTTTATTATCGGTTTGGCGTCGGGCTTATTCGGCGTAGCCGTTAGCTATACCCTTTCCTTTGCGATTAACGCTATTTTGGGCACGCTTACGGGCTTAACCACCCTTTGTTCGTTGCCTGTTCTTTCCGCATTCATTATGGTTTGCGTTAGTGTCGTCTTAACCTTAATCAGCGGTTTAATCCCCGCAGGGGCGGCGGCGAAGAAAGACCCTGTTATCGCTCTCCGCACGGAGTAAAACGGTTGAAATACTTCGCAATACTTCGTCGGGCTTACGTTTGCCCTTGGTCATTTACGCTTAGTAAACTCCCTGCGGTCAATCCGTGCCCTTCTTGTCTTGCTCGCATTTGAACCGTTTTACCATTCCAAACGGGCGACGGGAAAATATTTTACCATTCCAAACAAGCAACGTTGAACCGTTTTATCATTCCAAACGGGCGACGGGAAAATATTTTACCATTTCAAACAAGCAACGTTGAACCGTTTTCCCTTTCAAACGGGCAACGGGAAAATATTTTACCATTTCAAACAAGCAACGTTGAACCGTTTTCCCTTTCAAACGGGCAACGGAAAAATATTTTACCATTTCAAACAAGCAACGTTGAACCGTTTTCCCTTTCAAACGGGCAACGGGAAAATATTTTACCATTCCAAACAAGCAACGTTGAACCGTTTTATCATTCCAAACGGGCAACGGGAAAACATTTTACCATTCCAAACAAGCAACGTTGAACCGTTTTACCATTCCAAACGGGCGACGATAAACCGTTTTACCATTCCAAACGGGCGACGATAAACCGTTTTAACCCACCACACCCATTGACTAAAAAGGAGTTATCATGCAAACGAAAAACTTTGTTATCCGTTCTCATTTCGACAATTTATCTTTGCATGGCGTTATCTTTGCGCCCGATACTCCGCCGAAGGGTATCGTG
Source organism: Candidatus Scatosoma sp. (assembly GCA_045635725.1). Taxonomy (GTDB): domain Bacteria; phylum Bacillota; class Clostridia; order Christensenellales; family Borkfalkiaceae; genus Scatosoma. The sequence continues at coordinate 23,595 of JAZTWF010000073.1, forward strand.
CAAATTTCGCACGGTATGTGTGAATATAAAGAACGCTACGAAAGCTTTATGCGCTTTTTCGTAGAGCACGGCTATATCGCCGTTTGCTACGACCAACGCGGACATGGGGATAGTATTTTATCCGAAAACGACCGTGGCTTTTTCTATGAAAAAAAAGCCAAAGCGGTGGTGGAAGACGCGGCGCAAATCACCCGTTATATGCGCGACGAATACCCGAATTTGCCCGTAATTTTGTTTGGACACAGTATGGGTTCAATGATTGTGCGGTGCTACTTACACGAACACGACGATTTGATTGATAAGCTGATTGTTTGCGGTTCGCCAAGTAACAATCCTTTGGTGCACACAGGAATTTTTGTCGCCAAGCTTTTGGGCTTTTTCCGTGGGGAAAGATACCGCAGTAAAATGCTTGCCTATATGGCGACGGGCAAGGGGAACGTGAACTTTCCCGGGGAAAGCTACGGCTGTTGGCTTAGCCAAAACAGGGAAAGTATTGAAGAATTTTACAACAATCCCAAGGGCAGATTTACCTTTACCTGCAACGGGTTTGAAAACTTGTTCCGCTTAATGAAAAACACCTACGACAAAAAGAGATACAAGCTTAAAAACCCCAACTTGCCCGTATTTTTCGTTTCGGGCAGCGACGACGCGGTGCTTATCAGCGAAGAAAAATTCAACAAATCGGTGGATGTTCTTAGAAAGGCAGGGTATAAAAACGTTTCTTCAAAAATATATCAAGGCTTACGGCATGAAGTTTTCCACGATATCGGCAGGGACGAAGTCATGCAAGATTTACTTAATTTTATCGAGTAACGGATACGGACGGGAAAACGTATAAACCCCGTCCGTTTTTGTTTGCATAAACGCAAAAAAACCGACCATACTGTAAACAGGAGGGAAAGAAATATGCGTATTGCTAACATTATCGCTTATATTTTAGTTATCGTCGGCGCGCTGAACTGGGGCTTGTTTGGGTTCTTTGAATTCAACTTAGTATCTTCCATTTTCGCTGGCGCGAGAACGGTAGGCTCGGTCATCACGTATACGCTTATCGCGCTTTCGGCGATTTGGCTGATCCTTTCGCCGTTTATTACCGACGGCGTGTTGTGGTTGAAAAACAGACGCGCGCAAAGATAAACAGCGGGAAACGACCCTTTCTTTTGTGATTTTTTTACAAGAGAAAGGGCTGTTTTTTTCTTTGGAGTATTGACATTTTTTCTCTTGCGTAGTATAATAATGATAGAAAACGAAAAGCGTTTTCAAAAGGAGATAGAAAAAATATGTTGTATTCCTTATTAGACGCAGGCACGGTTGCCTTAATCGTCGTTTTGGTGGTTTTGGGCGTACTGCTTATCGCAGCTATCGCTATCGTTTGTTGGTGGATTAGCACCCGTAACGCATTCGTCCGCTTGAAGAATAAAGTGGAAGAAGCTTGGGCGACCATCGACGTATACTTAAAAAAGCGTTTTGATTTAATTCCGAATTTAGTGGAAACGGTAAAGGGCTTTGCTAAGCACGAAAGCGAAACGCTGCAAAAGGTGATTTCGGCGCGCAATATCGCGGCAAACGCCGTAACCCCCGACGAAAAAATCAAAGCCGCTAACGAACTGACGGGTTCGTTGAGAACGTTCTTCTCCGCGGTATCCGAAAGCTATCCGCAGTTGCAGGCAAACACCAACTTCTTGGATTTGCAAGGTCAGCTGAAAAATATTGAAAGCGAGCTGGAAAGCTCCCGTAGATATTACAACGGAACGGTAAAATCGTTTAATACCAAGTTAGAGCTTTTCCCCGATAATATCGTCGGTAAGCGCATGGGCGAAGAATACACCAAACGCCCGTATTTCGAGCTGGACAGCGCGGAAGAAAGACAAAACGTCAAGGTATCGTTTTAACGTATGATGAAAACTTGTATAAAGGAGAAAAAGCGGCTTTGGCGATTATTCCAAGCCGCCTTTCTCGTCATTTTAACAATATTCTTTTTCCTGCCCGTTCCCGCGAAAAAAGCGTCGGCGTATACGTCTTATGACGTCATTAAAATTCACAGCTACGACGTCAAAGCGGATATCGCTAAGGATAGGAAAGTGCGCGTTGTGGAAACGTTTGAAGTGGAGTTTTTAGCAAGCGGACTGACTATGTTTTACCGCAGTCTACCCATTGAAAACGCGCGATATTTCGATATAAGCGCAACGTGCGCAGGCAACGACGAATTCTTTTGCACGGTAGACGATAACCCCGATATCGACGGATTTATCGATATCAACTGCGTCGGCGGCGTAAGTAAGGGCAAAAAGTGGACGTACGTCATTGCCTTTACCATGGAAAACGGCGCAAACGCCGCCACCAAAGACAACGGTATGCTTATCGACGTCGTGCCGTTCGGCGCAATGGTGCCTATGCACAACGTAACGGTCAGCGTAACGCTTCCGTACGCGACAAGCTTGGAAAATTGCGCCACGTACGTGGGCTATGGCGCGGAAACGCCTACCGATTTGGGTATGCAGCTTTCCGCCGACAAGAAAACGCTTTCCTTTGCCGTAGATACGTTATCCGTGCATTACAACGACGACTATGGCATTGACGTTGCCGACGGCATTACGTTGGATTTCACCATGACGGGCGGCAATTTCGACAGCTATTTTACCACCCGTTTCTTCACGGACGGTTTGCCGCTGATACTTGGTTTGGGTGCCATTGCGATTGCCGTTGCGCTTGCCCTGCTGTTTACCGTCGGGAAAAAGCAGGAGCTTATCAGCGTGGTAAATATCAAAGCCCCCGACGATATGGATCCCCTTCGCATGGGGAAAATACTCGACGGGGTGGTGGATAGCGAAGATATCACTTCCATGATTTACTACTTCGCCCATAAAGGGTATTTGATGATTAATTTAGAAGACCAAGACGACCCTGTGCTTATTCGCAAAGTCGTCAACCTGCCCGACGGCACGCCCACCTATCAAAGAACGCTGTTCAAAGGCTTGTTTGCTTCGGGGGAAAGCGTGTCCGTGTCCGATTTGAAAAATACTTTCTACACAACGGTAGACAAAGCGACGAAGCAAACGCCGCGCGTGAAAATGTACAAAAAGAGCTCGGTGGCAGGGTTTATCGGCAACGGTGTGTTTGCTACCGTTTGCGCGCTTTTAATCGGGTTTATTCTTGCGTCTGTGCGCCTTGCCAACGGCTATGGCTTTTTCGGTGGTTTGGCGTTTGGTATTCCCATAATCGTTATGCTTGTTTTGGCGTATATCAGCGAAAATTACCGCTATAAATGGAAAAAGGCGGCGCGGCTGGGTATGCTGGCGGCGCAAGTGGGGATAGCCCTGCTCTTTTCCTTGATTTACATTTTCTTTATCGGTAATCACGTTTTCACGGAATACGAAAAAATCCTTACCTGTATCTTTGTTTTCGCGGCGGCGTTTATCGGCACAAACGTGCTTGCGCGGAAAAAGAGCTACGTAAGACGGTTGGGCGATATTATCGGCTTTAAGGAATTTATTATCGTTACCGAAGAAGATAAAATTAAGTTCATGTTAGAGCAAGATCCGCAGTTATATTTCAAAGTTCTTCCGTACGCGCAGGTGCTTGGCGTTACCGACGAATGGGAGAATAAGTTTAAGGATATCACCATTCCACCGCCCGAATGGTGCACAGGATATAGCTGGTCGGTGTTCGATTATATGATTTTCAACCGCTGTATGCGTACGGCAATGATCGTTGCCATGGCAAGACCTGTCGAAAGCGGCAACGGCACGCGAATCGGCGGCACGGGCGGCGGCGGACGTTTCGGCGGCTTTGGCGGCGGTGGCTTCGGCGGCGGTGGCTTCGGCGCAAGATAAAATACGATAAAATAAACCGCTGGGTTATTCCTTGTCGGTTTGTTTTATACAATATCAATCGAAAAAATTGTTAATAACCATGTGTTTAATTTGATTTTTAGCTTTATATATAGTACACTATATATACCCTATAAAGAAAGAAGAGATTTGTTATGAAAAAGAAAATGATACAAATTATGAGTATAATGCTTGCGTGCTTTGCGGCGTTGGGCGCAGCGTGTAACGACGGTGCGGTGAGTGTAAAAGACAGCTCGTCCATGGAAGAAAGCACGGCGCTTGGTTCAAGCGAAGAAACGTCGAGCAGCGAAGAAGACAGTAGCAGCGAAGATAGCAGCACGGAAGACAGCAGCAGCGGCGACAAGGAAGACGAGCTGTATTTTCCCGAGTACGAGCCGGACGAAGCGCCGACGGAAAAAATCACGGTGCAGCCTGCGCAGATTGCGTCGGGGACGAGCGCGACGTTCCGCGTTGCGTTGGATAAGGACGGCAAAGCGTGGTGCTGGGGGGATAATAGCTACGGTCAGATAGGCAACGGCGAAAAAACGACGATAGAGTACGACGCAACGGCGTTCACGCCGCAGGCGGCGCAAACGGACGCGCGGTTTGTCAGCGTGTCGGCGGGGGATTATCATACGCTTGCCATTGATAAAGACGGCGGATTATGGGGCTGGGGTAAATTTGAAGCTCCTTCGTCGGAAAGTATTTGGGGCGAAGAAACCTTTACGACGCCCCAACGGCTTTTGACGGGCAAACAATGCGTGTATGCGGAAGCAGGCACGTACTGTTCGTTTATCATTGACGCGGCAGGCAAATTATGGGCATGGGGGAATAATAGCGGCGGTCGTCTTGGCGACGGCACGAAAAATTATGCGGACACGCCGATATGGGTAGTAACTGACAAACGGTTTCTTTCCGTATCGTCTTGGTCCGGCGCAACGTACGGGATAGATACGGACGGGCATTTATGGGGCTGGGGCAACACTTATAGCGGCTTTGGCGACGGCACGACGGGGACGCACTTAACCCCCGTGGCGATCATGCCCGAGAAGAAATTTGCGCAGATATCCGCGGGTTATCATACGTACGCCTTGGATGAGAACGGTAACCTTTGGGGCTGGGGCTCTAACCCGAAAGGACAGCTTGGGGACGGAACGAAGGAAAAGCAAACCGCCGCCGTGCCCATAATGGCAGGAAAATATTTTACTTGCGTGGAAAGTTCAGATGCTAATAATTATGCAATAGACGTGCAAGGCAAGCTGTGGGCGTGGGGGAACGATAGTAAAGTTTTGAATATGACGTATTATCCCCAGCACGTGCCGTTTGATAGAAAAATCGTGCAGGCGTCCAAAGGGCTTGCTTTGGACGAAAACGGGGAATTCTGGACTTGGGGAAGTAACGTAAACGGAGAAGTGGGGGACGGCGCAACGCAAAATATCCTGACGCCTACGCACGTGTTTACCGATATGCGTTTTTCTAAGGTGGTAAGCAACACGGGTACTACGTATGCCATAGATACGGGCGGGGCTCTTTGGATATGTGGTAGTGGTGCTCCGCACAACACGGAAAATTCCTTACAACGAATTATGCCTGAGAAGAAATTTAAGGAAATAAAAGTGTATAATGAAGGGGCATATGCAATCGATATGGACGGTGGGCTTTGGTTTGTGAATGTGGAAAAATCCGTGCAAATCATGCCTGATAGAAAATTTATAAAGGTGGCTATTGGATCTGGTTTTACTCATGCAATAGATATTTACGGCAATCTTTGGGCATGGGGAACTGGTGGAAACGAAGGTGGTTGCCTGGGTCTTGGAAATGGTATCCATCAGCAGGATACGCCTGCGCAGGTACGGGCTGGTGTCAAGTTTGTGGAGATAGAAGCGGGATATGATTACGTTGCTGCCATTGATGTAGACGGTAACTTCTGGGGCTGGGGCAATAATAAAGGCGGTAGATTGTCGTTTTCTGAACACGGATATGTGATTTATACGCCTGTACAATTCAGAAAAGGAATCGCTTTTTCACAATTGGCATTTATGAAAAGCGATTACGCCATAAGGGGAGGCAATTACGCAATCGATAATAATGGGAAATTATACGGGTGGTGTGCTTATCAGGATATGCTTGATCATCATTCGGAGATATGTTGGGAAGGAAAAACATTTTCTTCTATTTCAACTGGGCACGTGCATGCGCTTGCCATAGATACGGATGGTCGACTGTATGCATGGGGATATAATAGTCATGGTGAGCTTGGCGTAGGTATGAAGGGGGATAAAGTACATATACTTCATTATCGAACGGTTATGCAGGATAAAAAATTTACTTGTGCCGTGGCGTCGTCGCTCCATTCTTCACTTGCCATAGATACGGACGGTAAGTTATGGGCGTGGGGAAATAATGGTTGGGGGCAATTAAACGGTGTAAAATCAAATCAAATAACCCCTAAGAAATTAACGCTGCAATAATAGAAAATAAAAAAAGGAGAGTGTAGACCGTTGTATATGTGTAATTAAAAAAGTTTCTATGAGGCAAATCAATAAAAGAAAAAATATACGAGGTTAAATTATGTAAAACAAACAAAGAAAAATACAGGCAACTTTTTTAGCAACCGTTTTACTGTTGGGTTCGGGACTGGGAATGGTTTCAGGAAACGTGAAGGCTGATTCTGCGACTTCGGCTACGGTGAT
>JAZTWF010000074.1:0-3894 GCA_045635725.1 Candidatus Scatosoma sp.
ATTGTTGGGAAGAATGGTATCGTGAAGAAGAATATCTATTGAAAAATGCCTTTTCTTCGGGTGAGAGAATCAGCCATATCGGAAGCACCGCTATTCCTTCTATTTGGGCAAAACCCATTGTAGATATTCTTGTGGAGATTCCAAAAGGGAGAAGCTTGCTTAGTTACAAAGCGGACATAATAAATTGCGGTTATATTTGTATGTCGCAAAGTGAAAACGGTATGTCCTTTAATAAAGGATATACGGAGAGTGGATTTGCCAAGCGAGTATTTCATTTGCACTTGAGATATGCAGGAGATAACAGCGAATTGTATTTCAGGGATTATCTCATAGAGCATTCGGATGTAGCCAAGGAATACGAAGATTTGAAATTAAATTTATGGAAAAAGTACGAACATAATAGGGATGCTTATACAAACGCAAAGACCGAGTTTGTAAAGAAATATACCAAAAAAGCGAAAGTTTTGTATGGTAATCGATATTGACAAATTCCAATTTATCGAGTTGTTAATCTTTGTGGGAAGATTTTCAAAAGTGTAGCACACTATACTTTGTAAGCAAAGTCGTGTGTTTTTGCAGAGCAAAAAAGTAAAGAGTAGCAAAATTTGCTACTCTTTTATAATGTCTAAAAAATCCCTAAGGGAAACGCCCATAAACGCTCCGTTTTTTGTTGGATACTTTCATAAAAATCCCCTTTTTGATTATAAAGGAATACCGAAAAAGTCCTTTTCTGCGGCGGCAAGCTCCGCCTTTAAGGCGTCGGCAAACGCCGCGCGCTTTTCGTCCATGGTCGGTTTTTTGAACAACCGCCATTTTAAGGCGCGAAAGGCTTGCGGTTGGCGTTTTTCCAAGGACGGAAAGGCATATTCGCCGTTATGACAAACGACGAAATGTAATTCGTTCGTACCCGAAGTTTCCCGCCAATCGAAAAAACTTTTGCCCTTCTTGAAACGGTAGATATACACGCAAGAGCTATCCCCGCCCTTTTGGTGAAAATACTCAAACGCGAACCCCTTTTCCAAGAAAGGCTGCATGAAATTTTTAACGGTTTCCGCCGATTGAATAGTCATGGTTGTCGTCCTATCGCGTGTGGTAAAAACGGCTCAAATGCGAGTAAATCAAGGCGAACGCGGATTGTTCGACGGAAGTTTACTAAGCGTAAACGCGCAAGAACAAACGCAAGTTCAACGCCGAGTTACGAAGTATTTCAGTCGTTTTGTAATACAGCTTTAATACGGCGAAGTCCACTTCCACAGCTTTGCTCTTTGGCAATTTTGAATTTCCCCAAAACGCCCGTGCTTTCGGCGTGCGGTCCGCCGCAAATTTCTTTGGAAAAATCACCGATTGTGTACGTTTTAACACGTTCGCCGTATTTGCTTTCAAACAAGCCCGTAAAGCCTTCGGCTTTGGCTTCTTCCAAGGAAATCTCTTTCATTTCGACGGGGATATTTTGGGCGATAACTTCGTTGACCAAATCTTCTACCGCTTGGATTTGTTCCGCCGTCATGGGCGCAGGGTAGTTGAAGTCGAAACGCAATCTTTCTTCGGTAATGTTCGAACCTTTTTGATTGACGTCGGGCGAAAGCACCTTTTTCAGCGCGGCGTGCAATAAATGCGTCGCCGTGTGTAATTTGGTGGTCGCTTCTTTGTTGTCGGCAAGACCGCAGGCAAACTTTTGCTCGCTCCCTGCTTTGGATTTGCTTTGGTGTTCTTCAAACGCCGCTTTATAGCCGTCGATATCTACGGTGTAGCCGCGTTCCTTCGCCATTTCGTCCGTGATTTCCACAGGGAAACCGTAGGTGTCGTATAAGTGGAACGCTTGCTTGCCGTTAATGCTCTTTTCGGGAACGTAAGCAGGGTCTTTTTGCGCCATAAACGCATTTTTGCGTTCGATACCGTTTAAGCATTTTTCAAATTCCTTCAAGCCCTGTTGCAGGGTTTTGGTGAATTTGGCTTCTTCCTTGTTGAGTTCTTCCGCAATCTTTTCACGGTTGATGTTGAGTTCGGGATATACGTCCTTATAGTATTCGATAAAGCTTTCGGAAATCTTGGCAAGACTGCCTTCGGGCAGGTCGATTTTTCTCCCGAAACGAACGGCACGGCGAATGATACGGCGCAAGATATAGCCTTGGTCGGTGTTGGAAGGCACGATACCCTTTTCGTCGCCAAGCATAAATGTCGCCGTACGCGTATGGTCTAAAAGTACGCGGAAAGCTTTGGTCGTTTCTTCGTCTTCCCCGTAGGTTTTGCCCGTCAATGCGGCAATTTTCGCAATCGCGTTTTCAAAAATATCCGTTTCGTATACGCTGGATTTGCCGTTGAGCACGCAAAGCGCGCGTTCCAAGCCCATACCCGTATCCACGTTCTTTTGCGAAAGCTCGATAAAGCTGCCGTCCGCTTGCTTGTTAAAGCGCATGAATACGTCGTTCCAAATTTCCAAAAATGCGCCGCAGTTGCAATCGGGATTACAGTTGGGCGAACATTTGGGCTTACGGATAACGAACATTTCGGTGTCCGTACCGCAAGGACCGGTTAAGCCGGCAGGTCCCCACCAGTTGTTTTCACGGGGCATATAATAGATATTTTCTTTCTTGATACCCGCTTTTTCCCAAAGCGCCGCCGCTTCGTCGTCACGGGGGATCGTTTCGTCACCGCCGAATACCGTAACGGCGATATTTTCCGACGGGATACCCAAGTATTTTTCACCCGTTAAAAATTCATAGCTCCAAGGAATCATTTCCTGCTTAAAATAATCCCCTAACGACCAGTTGCCGAGCATTTCGAAGAACGTACAATGGCGTTCGTCGCCGACGTCGTCGATATCCCCCGTACGTACGCATTTTTGTACGTCGGTAAGGCGTTTACCCGCAGGGTGCTTTTCCCCTAAAAGATAGGGTACAAGGGGGTGCATGCCCGCCGTCGTGAACAAAACGGTAGGGTCGTTTTCGGGAATTAAGGAAGCCGAAGGAATGACCTTATGCCCCTTTTCCTGAAAGAAGTTGAGATACATTTCACGTAAAGATTGTCCCGTGTATTTCATATTTTTCACCTATGATAATAAATTTCCTTTTCATTATACCTTGACGGTAGACTTTTGTCAAGCGTTATCCCTTAAAAAACAAAAGTGCGTGCCCAAAAAGCACGCACTTTTTCTTATTTGTTAATTTCTACTTACGCTAAGACAACCTTGCCGTTTTCGTCAACCTTAAACGCAGCTTCTTCTACGTTCAAAGCAGCCACAGCGTCTTCCGCCGTTATTTCTACCCCTGCTTGGGTGTACAATACGTTCGCTGCATAGTAGTAGCAGTTTACGTCGTTGCGTGCGTTTTGACGAACGTCCGCACCCGCTTTCGTAACCGTAACCGTACCTGCGTTTACGCAGTTGTACGCCGTACCTGCGTTTTTACCATACTGGAATTGCGCCATAATACCGCCAGCCGCGTCGTAGCCCGTAACGTTACCGCTGTTATAGCAATAATAAGCAGTCATTTCATTTTGTAAAGAATACGCAATACCCGCCGCACGAGAAGCGTTTGCCGTAATATTACCCGTATTTACGCAATATCTAAACGTTGTTTTATGTGCACCGGGCATTTGTCCAACAATACCAGCCGCGCTTGCGTTGGCGTTATTCGAAGCAAACACATTCGTAACGTCGCCGTTGTTTACGCAATATTCATAGGTGGACACACCACCCTGAATAGCCACGATACCGCCTACGGCTTCTTGATAGCTTGAACCGCCAACGATAGTACCGTTGTTTACGCAGGTTTTCATCATACCCGCAAACTTCATTGAAATACCGCCTGCGCGTTGCGTTGCCGTAATAGCACCGTTGTTTACACAATCGGTAACGGTAACGCCCGTACCGTCCACCCAACCGACAATACCAGC
>JAZTWF010000075.1:0-6724 GCA_045635725.1 Candidatus Scatosoma sp.
CGCAGGGAATACCTGCCGTATTTCCAAGGATTTTAACGCAGTATAAACGCCGTTTGTCATTTGCAATCACGTTCGACTGGGACTCACTTGGTTACCTTTCTATTATACCCCAAAATAAAAAAAAATTCAAGGATTTTTACGGGAATACCAACCCACTATCTAAAAAAGCTAAAAAACTTTTCTTTTAGAGAGAAAAAACGCCAAAGTTTTTGCAAAAAAGCCCAAAAAAAATTCGCATTAGTATTGACATATTTTCATAAAAGTGTTATAATACTGTAAAGTTAGTATTTTTGTTTGTTTCGCCTGTTCAAAGCGGAACGCAAAAGAGAACAAATAAACATTTCAGGAGATTGGTTATGAGTAACAACACACCCGTTTTCGAGTACGACGCTCCCGTTGTAGACGAACCCGAAGTTCTCGCACCTACGCAAACGGAAGAACCCGAAGCCGCCCCCGTTAAGAAGAACGTAGCAGCCCGCATTTTTGCAGCTTTGTTCGTTGTCTTGGCGATCGCCTCCCTTGTATTGCCCCTGTCCTTCATTAAGGGCGCTACCTTGGAAAGCGGTAAGTTGCTTGGGCTTTTATATCTGTTTATGGATACTATCGCGGCAAGCGATAAGCTGTTTGGCATCGTTCCCACCCTTGTGGAAACCAGCGGACTTTTAGGTCAGCTTGCAGCGGCGTCCGTTTATGTGTTGGCGCTTTGCCTTGTACTTACTATTGTTTGCGGCGTAATCGCTATCTTCTCTACGAAGAACGCTCCGTTAAGACTTCGCGCAGCCGTATTCTTCTTTACCTTTGGTTTCGCGTTCTACGCAGCTTGCACCTTCGGTATGCTCAAAGCGCGCGGCAACGAATGGACGGCTTGCTTTGAATACATGTCCTTGGCGGCGGCAGGCGTAGGTCTTCTTACCTACTTCGTGCTTGGCGCAGTAAAAGGCAAGAGAGCATGGGTCAACCTTGTACAACTCCTGTTTAGCGTTGCGGTTTCCGGCGTTGTCGGCGTGTTCGTAACGCAAACGGACAGCGCAGCGAAAGAACTTGTTTCTACGCTTGGGCTTGGTTCGGCTTGGAATATCGTCGTTATCGCGATTGTAGCGGTGCTTATTCTCAACGTAGCGATTGCATTCCTTCGTTTGCAAACCAAGAAAGGTCTTGCGCTTGATCTCATCCGTTATATCCTTGAAGTTATCCTTGCAGGCGTTATCGTTGCGGCGGCGTTTATGTACACCACCGAAGATATGCTCAAATACGCGGCAATCGGCGCGGCGGCGGTAAGCGTACTCCAAATCGTTATTTGGATTTTCCAAAGAAAGTGCGCTAGCAAGGTGGCGAAGGTTGTAGAAGAAGAAACGCCCGTTGAAGAAGAACCTGCTCCCGTAGAAGAATTCGTTCGCGAAGAATTTGCCGAAGCGTTGCCTTATGAAGGCGGCCCCGTAGAAGGCGTAGAAATCGCGCAAGAAGTTACCCCTACCGTTTGCGTTGCTCCCCCCGTGGAAGTACAAACCGCAGGCTATGACTTCTACAACAGCAAGAGCTTTGACCCGTTTATCGCTATGCTTACAAGCGAAGAAAGAAATCAATTCACCGAACTGTTCATTTTGAAATACAAAGGCGCTATGCCTGAAATCCCCGACTACGTAGTCGGCGGCGACAACAAGCAATTCTTCAGAAAGCTGTTCATTTATCTCGGTCAATACCGCGATATCATTCCCGACGGCTTGCTTGCGAAGATTTATAAATTCGCCGTAAGAATGTAAGCTTATAACCAAAAGCAAACTCCCCGTTTTGAAACGGGGAGTTTTTGTTTGTCCTTTTTTTCTCAACCGATTAAGCCTGTAATAAAGATTTCCAAACCGATTGCAATTAAAATGACGCCGCCAAAGATGGACGCTTTGCCTGCAAGCTTGGTGCCGAATTTCTTTCCAAGATACAGCCCAGTCAAGCAAATCCCGAAGGTAACCACGGCGATAATGCCTGCCGTAACAAGTGCCATCAGCCATTCGTATTCCGCAATGGTAAACCCGACGGACAGGGCGTCAATGGAAGTGGCTACCCCTTGTACAAGCAACGCCGTCCAACTAACGCCACCCTGCGCACAAGGGTCTTCGTCCTTGTTTTTAATGCCTTCATATAGCATTTTACCGCCGATAAACCCAAGAAGCGCCAACGCAATCCACGGTATCCAAGCCGCAAACGCTTGAAAATACTGCACAATGGTATGTACGCATATCCAACCGATCATAGGCATCAACGCTTGAAAAAAGGCAAAAATACCTGCGATAGAGCACGTTTTCTTTTTACTCATGCACGGTTCGCGCAGACCGTTGGCAAGCGATACTGAAAAGGCGTCCATGGCAAGCCCTGCGCCTAATAGCACCGCCGTGGAGAAAAACCGAAAATCCCACATAATATTACTCCTTTACATTAAAATATTCCAAGCATAGCTTGGCTATACTTGGAAAGATATTCCTTTTCTTTTTTATTTACGGATAATTACCTGCACCGTACCGTCTTCCAAAACGATACGCTTTTCGCAAATGCTATCTACCAAAAACAATCCCCTGCCGTTTTCGCTATACACGTCCGAACAAACGCTTTGTTTGGGCGGTGCAGTACACACGGACGAATACACGTTGATTTGGATAAATTCGCCCTGTAATACAATTTGCAATTTCGCCGTAGCTTTGGCGTGGCGGAATACGTTCCCCACCAGCTCGGTTGCGGCAAGACGGCTATGAAAAACGCCGTGCTCGGACGCACCGTTTTCCGTAAGGAAACGGCAGACCTGCAAAAGAGCCGTATGCAAATGTTCGTGCGTTTGTATCTCGAAAATCATATACTATATTATATACTGTCTTTAAGTGTGCTTTTCAGCTTGGCTAACAGCTTTCTTTCCATACGGGAAACAAACATTTGGGAAACCCCCAAACGCTTTGCCGTTTCGCTTTGCGAAAGCTCGTCTTGATAACGGAATTTGATAAGCAGCATTTCCGTTTGGGTAAAATCCTTCATTGCCGCACGCAGCGTTTCTTTGATTTCAAACTTCTCAAAATTATCTTCTTCGTCGGGCACAAGCGCATACAAAGAGCGTTCTTCGTCGTCTTCCGCGCTTGCCGCCATACCGTCTAAGGACAGCGTTCCGCCGATTTCCAACGCCTTAACGACGTCTTCTTCGGACACCCCAAGCCCTTCGGCAATGCGTTTTACCGTCGGCTTTTCGCCCGTTTTCGCTTCTTCTTCAACGGCGAACTTCTTCGCGGCGGCATGGATTTCGCTCAGCCTTCTCGGCAGCTTTACCATACGACGGTTGTCACGGAAATAATTTTTAATCTCCCCCGTAATCGTCGGCGTGATAAAGGTGGTAAACTGCATACCAAGCTCGGGGTCGAAACGGTCAATACCACGCAAAAGCGCGTACGACGCCACTTGTTTCAAATCGTCGTACTCCACGCCGCGCCCCACGAACTTCTTGGCGAGAATATCCGCTATGTAGAGATAATGGTCGGCGATTTTATTGCGTAAAGCAATATCGCCCGCCTCTTTGTACCGCGCAAACAGCGCGTTGATTTGTTCTTCCGCCATGCTTAGCCTTCAAATACAATCTTACGCAACGCGCCCGTTTCGTCCTTTTCAAATTCCACTTTCCCCAAAAGCGCGGTAAGCAGCGCATAGGAAAGTTCGTCTTCCATATTCTTTTCCGCTTGCACGCAAGCTTCTTCGCCCATAATCGCACAGCCAAGCGCTTCGCCTACCGTAAATTCGATACGCGCACTTGTATAGCCGTTCCGCTTGAAAATGAGTAGGCTTTCGGTTACGCAAACCTTAAAATCCTCCGCGCTATCCACGTCAAAACCGACAAGGGCGCAAAGTCCGCCCGTCGTCAAACGTACGGTGGTAAGATATTCGCCCGTTAAGGGTAATGTTACCGTAAATTTTTCCATATCAAGCAATCTCCATAATACTGTCCAGCGAACAAATAACGAAGAGCTTTTTAATCTTCGCCTGCAAGCCTGTCAATTTCATAGAATGTCCGTTGGTTTTTAACGCTTTGAGAATTTTGACAAACGTACCAAGGGTAGTGCTGTCGATAAAGTTCAGCTTATCGCAAACAAAACATACGTTGGCAGGCGTAGCCTGATACGCCGTCGTAACCGCCGTATAAAACGCTTCGGCGTTGCTTAAATCGATATCCCCCGAAAGCTGAATGGTGAGCGCGCCGTTTTCGACGCCTAAAACGTTTACTTGTTCCATAATGTTCTCCTTAGATGATACAAAGGTTGTATTTATATATAACGAAAAATTTACCCGTTTAATCAAATCGGCAATAAATTGCACAGCATACCCACGGCAACGGACACGAAATAGGACGTAGCCAAAAGGAAAAGGTTGCGTTTCCACTTCCGCGTATTTTTGAGCAGCACCACAAACCCCATGCCCGCATTTGCGCAAAGCCCTGCCACAAACGAACCGAACGCAATACCGCCGCTTAAAAACGTTTCGGTAATAACAACGCTGGACGCGCAGTTGGGAATAAGCCCCACGACGCAAGTGATAAACGGCTGTAAAAATTTACTGCTTTGCATAAATGCCGCAAAGGCGTTTTCGCCTACCGTATGAATGATTGCCGTCAAGATAAAGTTGACTAAGAAAATAAACGCCCCTACCTGCAAGGTACGCAAAATAGGCGAAAGCACGTATTTTTTCCAAGGCGAGCTTTCCCCGTGCATTCTTCCGCAAGCGCATACGACTTCGACGTCCCGTTCTTCTTGGAAACGGGCGATAAAAATCTCATGCGTGGTGGTCAGTGCGCTTTCTTCCGTTTGGGGCATTTCCACCACCGATTGCGCCCTTCCTACCGCTTTTAACAAAGCGTCTACGCCGTAGCCGATCGCTACGCCGACAAGCACCTTCACCGCAAGCGTAGGCAATACCCACACCGCGCCCGTACCCGACGAAAGCAATAAAATAAACGCTTCGTCGCTGGTAGAGAAGAATACGGCAAGCAGCGTGCCTATCGTGATATATTTTTTCTCGAACAGCTTTGCCGCCATAACGGAAAAACCGCATTGCGGAATTAGCCCCGTCGCTGAACCGATCAGCGGCCCAAGCGTACCATTCAGCCTTGCGGACGTAACGTCCGTACGACTTTCCAACAGCTCCACGACGATATACATCAGCAGTATCCACGGCAGCATCGGCCACGTATCTTGTAAAGCGTGTATGAAAAACTCTAAAACGTGTTCCATTTTTTATTCCTTTTTCTTTGCTACGCGGCTTTGCACCGTTTCCAAGGTAGCCGCCAAGGGAATGGACGCCTTCGCCGTCAACGAATGCTCGGCAAAATTACCCAAGCCGTACTGTATCAAGCCTTCGGCGGCAATCATTGCCGCGTTATCCGTGCAATACCGTCTTTCGGGAAGTACCAGCTTTAACCCGTTTTTCTCGCAAGCTACGCTCAGCGTTTGACGAAGATAGCCGTTGGCGACTACGCCGCCGCCTGCCGTAACGGTGTTTACACCGCGTTCCTTTGCCGCTTCCACCGCCTTTTCCACAAGCACGTCTATCGCCGCGCTTTGGAAGGACGCCGCAACGTCCGCCTTATGGATTTCTTCGCCCTTTTGCTGCTTGTTATGGCAATAGTTAATCACCGCCGTTTTCAAGCCGCTATACGAAAAATTATAACCGCCGTTGCCCTTTAACATACGGGGCATGGGTACGGATTTTTCGCCGCCGACAGCGCAGCGTTCGATATGCGGACCGCCGGGATAGGGCAGTCCCAAAACGCGCGCCACTTTGTCAAACGCTTCACCCACCGCGTCGTCTAACGTCGCGCCTAAAATTTCAAATTCCGTTTCCGATTTGGTATGCAAAATCGCCGTGTGACCGCCGCTTGCAAGCAAAGTAATAAACGGGGGTTTTAACTGTTCGTCCGCTAAATACGCCGCCGCCAAATGTCCGCGGATATGATTGACGGCAATAAGCGGTTTGCTTAAGGCATAAGCAAACGCCTTAGCAAAGGACACGCCGACAAGGAGCGCGCCCAAAAGCCCTGCCCCATACGTAACCGCCACGGCGTCGATTTCTTCGTAGGTTATGCCTGCGTTTTTCACGGCGCGTTCTACCACCTGCGCGATAGCGTCCGTATGCGCACGGGACGCAATTTCGGGGACGACGCCGCCGTACAACGCCTGTATATCCGCCGACGACGCAATTTCGTCGGAGAGAATTTTTCTACCGCGAATGACCGCCGCCGCCGTTTCGTCGCAGGACGATTCTATCCCCAAAATAATCGGTTGTTTTTCATTGAGCTCATACATGGTGGTTAGATACTCCTGTTTACAAAAGAGCGGCGAGTGCCGCTCTTTGATTACGCTTTTTTCAAATAGTCGATAATAAAACCGTGGATTTCCCCGTCCATAACGGCTTGGATATCCCCTTTTTCAAAACCCGTACGGTGGTCTTTTGCCATAGTGTACGGACAAAAGACGTACGAACGGATTTGCGCGCCCCATTCGATTTTCTTCACGTCGCCTTTCATAGCCGCCGCTTCCGCTTGACGTTGTTCGATTTTCTTTTCAAGCAATTTTGAACGGAGCATGTTAAAGCACATGGCTTTGTTTTGGAGCTGCGAGCGTTCGTTTTGGCATTGTACCACAATCCCCGTAGGGAAGTGGGTGATACGCACGGCGGAGGCAACCTTGTTTACGTTTTGTCCGCCTGC
>JAZTWF010000076.1:0-11965 GCA_045635725.1 Candidatus Scatosoma sp.
AACCTTGCCTTCTACTACCTGCAAGCCGCGCCAAGCGTAGCCGTCGATATAAAGGACGTTGATTTCACCGGAAATGATTTTCGCTTCGAATTCGTTTTGCGCAAGCGTTTGCCCTGCGTTGATAATATCGGATACGATAAACCCGATAACAAGCACGGCAACGACGGCAATCATAATCCAAATGATAGTTTTTGTCTTCTTATTCAAAACAATTTACTCCTTGTAGGTTACTTTAATTTTTTTCGCGTATACAATCAGTTTGTAGAAAATGTACAAACGTAATACCTATTTATACCCGTAGTTTTCTTTCCGTAAACGGAAAAGCAAAAACAAGTATCCTTATTTTACCATATAATTCCTGCTTTTTCAAGCGTTTCCAAAGGAAATTTCAAATATTTAACAAACGTTCACAAACTCAACACAAAAAAGAACGCCGCTTTGGCGTCTTTTCGTTGTAGATATGCTATAATAACGGCGTTCGACGGGTTTTTCCTATTGATTAAAACAAACGGATTTTTAACGCAAAATGCGTTCATCTCATACATGGTATTCCCGTTTTAATACAAAAGCTGTGCCGTATCGGGCAAATGCAGCACCCGTTCTTTCTCTCCACGAACGGAGAAGGCGTCTTCCTTATACGTTTTAAGGGGGATAAAGTATACGCGCTTATTTTTCCACCTACCTTGCACTTCTTTGGTAAATACCCCTTGAGAAAGAATTTTTTTCATAACTTCGGCGTTGATTTCCACAACGGCAGAAGTATTCCCTTCGGCAAAGCAGTCCAAAATAGCCGCGCGAATACGCGAAAAAACGAAAATGTCGTTGGGTACGTGCCCTTTGCCTTCGCAAACTTCGCAGGGCTTTACCAGCATGGAAAGGGTATCGTTGCCCACGCGCTTGCGCGTGAATTGCGTCAAGCAAAGCTCGCTCATCGGCAAAACGTTGCATTTGGCTTTGTCTGCCGATAAATGTTTTTTGAGTTCTTGGGTGACGGCAACACGGTGTTCTTCTTCGAACATATCGATAAAGTCCACGACGATAATGCCGCCGATATTACGAAGGCGCACCTGCCGCGCAATTTCCTTTGCCGCCGCTACGTTGACGGCAAACACCGTTTCTTCCAAGCTGCTATCGCCGATAAAGCTGCCCGTGTTCACGTCGATAACCGTCATGGCTTCGGTGTGCTCAATGACGATAGAACCGCCGTTTTCCAGCGGAACGGTGGGCATTGCGATATCGTATACAAGCGGCATAATGCCGTATTCTTCCAGCATAGAGCGTTCGCCCGTGTGGAAAACAATCTTGCGTTCGGGTAAATCACCGCGCAAGCGCACAAGCGCTAAAAGACGACGGTAAAGCTCTTCGTCGCCCACGTGAATGGCGGAAATATCTTCGCCAAAGCAATCGCGCAGCATACGAACGGGCAGGTCTTCGTCTTGATATAAAACCGCGCCGACGGGAGCGTCTTTGGCGGTTTTGACCATACGCTGATATACCTTTTTCAAAAAATCGGCTTCCGATTTGAGTTGTTTTAAGGTAGCAAACGGGGCTTGGGTGCGGACGATAAAGCCGCTTTCCGCGCCGCCGCGCATTTTATCCGCCGTCTTTAATAACCGTTCCCGTTCGGCAGGGTCGGTAATTTTACGGGATATCCCCAAAAAATCGGTGGTCGGCAAATAGATAATTCTTCTACCGACAAACGATAAATGGGTGGTAACCTTTGCGCCCTTGTTTCCGCGCGGCGGTTTGGTTACCTGTACGATAATTTCGTCGCCCACGTGTAAATCCAACGGTTTTTCGCCTGTTTTGACGGGCGTTCCGTCGTATTTGGTGTAGTCGGTGTACGTTTCTTCCATGGAAAGGTAACAATTTTTAGCAAGTCCGCAGGAAATAAAAGCCGCGTTCATGCCCGATAAAACGTTGGTTACCCGACCTTTATAAATATTCCCGACAATCTCTCCCCGATTTTCCGGCTCTACGGCAAACTCTGCCAGCTTCCCGTCTTCCACGAGAGCGACAAACTGCTGCGCGCAATATCTGTCAAAAAACAATTCCTTTTTCATGCTTTTCTTCCGTTTACTTTTTTGCCGCCGTATTATCGTGCCTTCGTCGAGCTAATGTATTATAACACAACCGATTTTTTTTGGCAAGGAGTTTTGCTTTTCTTTGATAAAAAATATACCGATTTTACCCATTTTTAGTATACATTATCCCGTTTTTCGTGCATTTTTCCCTTTTTCGCGTATAGCTGACCAAGCGTGGCATAGGGCGACGGCGCGGATAAAAACCAAGCCGAAAGCTGATTTTGCGGTAAATCGAAAAGGTGGTTTTGATTACAATCGTATACTTCCAAAACCAAATATTCCCCTTCCGAAAGATACCGCAAAGCGTTTTTCACGGGGATATTTTCGCTGACCACTACGCGCCGCACAAGCGCGCCCTTTTGCAGGATATCGCCGCAGGAAAAATCCATGCGCTTATACACCGCCTTTTCCTTATTGCCCCAAACGCCCGTTAGTAAAAACGCACTTAAAATGAGCAGGGAAAAATTGTATTCTCCGCGCAGGGCAAACAGGGAAAATATTGCCGCGATAAGCAGCGCGATAGACAGCGTAACGCTCTTGCAAATTTGGGTTGCCTTGCGCTCCGCGCAAATGAAGTCGGGCGTTTTACGGGAAACGGCGCTTAACACCGCCGCGCGTAAAATGCGTCCGCCGTCCAAGGGATAGGCAGGCAATAAATTGACAAGCGCAATAGCCACGGACGAATAGTACGCCGTATCGGTGTAGGCGTACAGCGTGGGAAAAAACCACCAAGCCGCCACGAACAAAGCGGCTGTGGCAAGATTACAAAGCGGACCGCACACCGCCACGAACGCTTCGTCCTTTAACGATATTCCGTCCATATCCCCGTCAATCACCGCGCCGTAGGGCATCAGCACCACGGCGTTGAGCTTATACCCAAGCTTTGCCGCCGCAAAAGCGTGCGCACACTCGTGCTGCAAAGCGACGACACAGGAAAGAAGAAAGGAAAAAAGCTCGCCCGTAAAACAGTAGACAAGCCCCGTCGCAAAAAACAGGGGGTGCAAGCGAATGGACCAGCGTTTGTGTGTTTTTGTTACATTTTCCGCGTCTACGTGTAAAAAACGGCGGTGTTTTTGCCGCCGTTTTTCCTGTTGTTCTAGTTGCATACTTTATTCGTTTTCCAACCACGCAAGACAGTTTTCGTCCGTGATTTCGAAACAGTTCAAAAGCTCCCCACGCGAATACATGGTGATTTGCACCTGCGTTTCGCCGTCGGTAAACCCGACGGGCACGTTGGCTTTTACCGTTTCCCCTTCGGCGTAGTACACGCATTCAAGCCCTTCAAACACACCCGTAAACGTGTCGGAATGGGATACCTTTAAGGTATACGTTCCGTCTTCGTTTTGCACAACTTCGCTTACCTTGCCGTCGGCAACGGGATAGATACAGCAGGTGTCTTGCAGGGTGAGAATGCCCGTCGGTGAAAGGGTGAGCTCAACGTCCGAAAAATCGCTAACCACCCCCGAAAGAGTGAAATCGGCATACGTCCGCGTATCCGTTTTCGTGGCGTTGTTTGTCGTCAGGGTGCGGAAAAAAGTATTTACCGCGCTGCCTGGCATAAACACGTTGGTTAAAAAGATTGCGCCGCAAAGCGCGCAAGCCGCGGCAAATTCTACGCCAAGCGCAATCCGCGCACGCCGTTCGCTCCGCGATTCGATAGGCGGAATATAGGTATTGTCTTTGTCTTCAAACGGAACGTTTTCGTCAAAGGACAAATCGTCCGCGGAATATAAGCGTACGGTGTCGACGCGTTGGGGGATAGAGTTGAATTCTACCCGTCCTTCGCTGTTTGCGCCTTCGGCGAATAAATCGGCGTCGGCGGGGATTTTGTCGTTCACTTGCGCGATAACCGTTTCCTTTAAGTTGGGCGACGACGCTTGTTTTACCGTTTCAGCCGCCTTTTTGCGGCCGCGTTTTTTCTTACGCTCTACGTTGACGGTGGAAACGGGGATTTCCAGCATTTCGGCGTATTCGATTTCTTGATTCATAACCTTTTCTCCTTGCTTTGCGTTTTGCTATATCTTATCTTATGAAGGGCTGTTTTGGATTAGAACAAACCAAGAAGAAAATTTTCTATCCGTTTTTGTCGAAAGAAAAAAAGCCGTCAAAAAACGGCTTTTGCTCTATTCGTTGCTGTTTTCAGGGGAAGAGAGTGGCGGCGATTGCTGCTGCCAAGCGCGTTCGAAAAACGATCCGCCAAGCGTTTGCGCCGTGAAAAACACGCAAACGGGTAAAATAAAAAGGATTACAGCGCATAAGATAAGCCGCTTATACGCCCTTTTGCGTTGTTTGCTTTTTTGCTCACGCGCGCGTATCTTTATAAAAATGTCGTGGGCAAGTGTTTCAGAAGTTTTCATACGTATACCCCATTTGTGTAAGTTGCGTTTTCAAAGCGGCTTTTCCGCGCGTCAACAAATTGTATACCTGTTTTTTACCGCGACGGGTGATAATAGCAATCCGTTCGGGCGAAAGCCCATCGAAATAGCGAAGTAAAAGTACTTCCCGATACTCTCGTTTTAACGCGCTTAAAGCTTGGTGCAGCACAAGCGCACGCGCCTTTCGCTCGGTCATTTCGTCTACGTCCTCACCGACAAAAAACGCCTGTGTTTCACGTGAAATATTTTCAAGAGAAACTTCTTTTTTTCGCTTGCGTTTTTTCAAAGCGTTCAAGCTTTTGTTGCGCGCAACGGTGTAAAGATACGTCTTAAAGCTTGCTTCGCCCGTATCGCGGAAGCTGCGTTTTTGATAAATTTGAATAAACGTTTCCGAAAGAATATCTTCCGCCAAGCCTTCGTCGCCTACGTAGCCGTAGATAAACCGCAGCAAACCCTGACCGTACAGGTCGATAAGACGGCGCAAGGCGCGCTCGTTTCCACCGATAAATTCGCGGTATAACGCGATACCGTCCGACATACTCTCTCCTTAGCCGTAATGGCTACGGGGGAGTAAAGCCGCTTCAAATATTAAACAACGTCCACGCGTTTTTTACTCACCCGTATTTGGTTGTTCCTGTTTCCCGTGGCAATATTCGTAGTACCAACAACGGTACGGCGCGTCGCATTGTTCGCCCACTGCAAGCGCGGGCAGGGGCGCGTCTTTTCTTTTGAGCTTTCCAAGCTCAAATATGCGTTTTTCGGCAACACGTTCCATTACTTTTGCGGCTTTCGTTACGTCCACGATACGGTATTTATCGTCACCGACTTCGTATAATGCACCTTCCGTTTGCCCGTCCACGGCAGGCAAAATCAAGAAAGAAGAAGTAATCAATACGCCGCTTTTGCGCAAAATCAAGCGTTGAAAACCAAGGTCGGTGATAAATTCTTTTCTTGGCGTGGGGGCGTGTTTCACTTCGTATATCGCATACCCTTCGCCGTCTCTTTTTAATAAATCGGCGGCGCAATAATTGCCGTACCAAGTAAACGCCGCTTCGCAAATCACGTTCTCTTTTTGCGTAATACATTCCTGCGTTTTGGCAAGCATTTTGGCAAAATCCAACCTGCCGTCTTGTTTGTACGCCGTCGTTTCCACGTACGCGCCGAATATCCCCATGGCTTTATCCCCAAAGTCGTTTCCTGCGTCTAATTTGGCTTGAATTTCGGGGGGAATGATTTTATATTGCGGTGCGTGTGCGTCCAACCATAACATTTTTTCGCATTGTAGTCCGCGCATGAAATCCGTTTTTGAAACAGGCATTGTTTTTCTCCTTTGAGTATTTGCATTTTACATATAATTATACGATAAAAACCGCGGTTTAACGCGGTTTTTAGGCTTATTCTTGCATTTGCTGTTCTTCCGTTTCTTCTAATTCTTCGTCCGCTTGTTCGATAATCTTTTGCGCTTCTAAAACGGAATAAATCTTATTCAAAACGTCCGTTTTTCCATAGCCCGTTTCCGCACTTGTGGCAAGCAAATTGTTCACCCCAAGATACAAGTCGGACGCAATCGCGCGGATATGTTCTTTGAGCTTCATTTTGGAAAGCTTGTCCGCTTTGGTCAGCGTAACGGTGAAGGGAATGATGTGGTAGTTGAGATACTGCACCATTTGCACGTCGTCCGCCGTGGGGTCGTGACGGGAATCGGCAAGCATAAACACGTGCGCGATATCTTCCTTTCTACGGAAGAATGCGTCCAGCGTTTTCGCCCACTTTTCCTTTTCGCCCTTGGATACGCGCGCAAACCCGTAGCCGGGTAAATCGGCAAGAATAAACTCTCCGAAATCAAAGTAGTTGACAAGACGGGTGCGCCCCGGCTCGCTACTCGTTTTGGCAAGCTTTTTTTGGTTTGCCAGCATGTTGATAAACGAACTTTTTCCTACGTTCGATTTACCGCAAACGGCAATCATGGGCTTGGTGGGGCGAATGAATTGATCTTCTCTCGCCGCCGAGGTAATAAAGGTTGCGTTTTTAATGATTAAAGAGGGTTTTTCGGTTTTCACTTCGTACATGGTAGCCTCCTTTTGTAAAAATACGGTTATTTTCGGCAGCGTACACTGTCCCTTGTTTCGCCCGTTTCACGGGATAAGGGCATGGCTTTTACCGCCCGTTTTTTCTTGGGTTCGTCTTGCTCTTTGGCAATAAGCGCTACGGCAAACACTTCGGCCACCGTTTGTACGGGGATAAAGGTCAGCTCGTTTCTCACTTCTTGGGTAAGCTCTTCCAAATCCTTTTTATTTGCGTAAGGGATAAGCACCGTTTTAATGCCTGCGCGGCGTGCCGCCAACGCTTTTTCCTTTAAGCCGCCGATAGGCAATACCTTGCCGCGAAGCGTAATTTCCCCCGTCATGGCGATATCGCCCCGTACCTGCGTATCCGTGAGTACGGAAAGAATAGCCGTCGCCAAGGTGATGCCTGCGCTCGGCCCGTCCTTAGGCGTTGCGCCTTCGGGTACGTGCACGTGCAAGTCCTTTTTGAATAGGTCGTCTTCGTCGATTTTATAGGCGTCCGCATGCGAACGGAGATACCCAAGCGCGGTGAGCGCCGACTCCTTCATGACGTCGCCAAGGCTGCCTGTTAATTTGACTTCGCCCTTACCTTTGGCGGTAACCGCTTCTACGGTGAGCACCGTTCCCCCGACTGCCGTCCACGCCAAACCGTTGACTGCGCCCACCTGCGGCAACAGCGCCGCTTCGTCGATTACGAAACGGGGCGCGCCAAGCAGCTTTTCCGCTTCCGACGCCGTAATCTTCATTTTCGTTTTGCGTTTTCCGCTTGCAATCGCCACGGCGGCTTTACGGCAAACCGTGCCGACGCTGCGTTCTAACGAACGCACGCCCGCTTCGCGGGTATACCCTTCGACGATACGTTGAATGCCTTCTTGGGTGAAGGTGATATTTTTATCCGTTAAGCCGTTTTCCTTGATTTGTTTGGGCGCAAGATAACGCGCGGCAATTTGCGTTTTTTCTTCCAAGGTATACCCCGAAAGGGTGATGATTTCCATTCTGTCACGCAAGGGCGCAGGAATGGTGTCCAAGGTATTCGCCGTTGTGATAAATAAAACCTTACTCAAATCGTACGGGGCTTCCAAATACCGATCGCGGAAGGTGGAATTTTGTTCGGGGTCAAGCGCTTCCAACAAAGCCGCCGACGGATCGCCGTGCATATCCGCCGTGATTTTATCGATTTCGTCCAGCAGGAATACGGGGTTAATCGTCCCTGCGTTTTTCATGCCGTAGATAATCCGTCCGGGCATTGCGCCGATATACGTGCGGCGGTGTCCGCGGATTTCCGCTTCGTCCTTGACGCCGCCAAGGCTCATGCGGACGAACTTGCGCCCAAGCGCACGCGCGATAGAACGCGCGATACTCGTTTTCCCCACGCCCGGCGGGCCGACAAAGCAAAGAATGGGCGCTTTCATACTGCCCGTCAATTTGAGTACGGCAAGGTATTCCAAAATGCGCTCTTTGATTTTTTCCAAGCCGTAGTGATCTTCTTCCAAAACCGCCCCACATTCGTCCAAGGATAAGTTATCCTTGGTTTCTTCCGTCCACGGCAGGGATAAAACTTGGTCCAAATACCCCGTAATAACGGTGTATTCGGGGGAAGACGACTGCATTTTCCGCATACGGTCGACTTCCTTTAAGCACTTTTCTTCCAACTCGGCAGGCAGGCATTTCGCCTTGATTTTTTCACGGTATTCGTCTTCTTCCTTGCCGTCGTCGCCAAGCTCGGTATGGATAGCGCGCAGCTGTTCGCGCAAGAAGTATTCCTTTTGCGATTTGTCGATATTTTGGCGTACCGTGGAAGCAATTTTCTTTTCAATTTTGGAAATTTCCAACTCGTCGTTTAAGCAGCGTTCAAACATGCCAAGGCGTTGAATAACGTCCGGCTCTTCTAAAATTTGTTGCTTGATTTCCAGCTTTACGCGCATAGCGCTAAGGGCTACGTGCACGTATTCGTCGGCGTTTTGGCAAAGCTCTAACTTATTCGCCGTTTCCTTGGAAATTTTTCCGTCGGTGGAAAGTACGTCCTTGATTAAAGCTTTTGCCGTGCGGAAGTACGCTTCTTGCAACGTTTCGTCCCCGAAAACGGGTAAAATTTCGTCGCAAACGGCGGCATAATGCCCGTCGCGAACGACGATTTCCCGCGCTTTAGCGCGGTATAAGCCTTCGCAAACGACGCGCATAACGTTATTGCCCGCTACGCGGACGACCTGCTTGATTTGCGCTACGCACCCGACAAGGTATAAATCGTTTTCGTCGATAACGTCCTTTTCCGTTACCTTTTGCGTGCAAATAAGCACCTGCTTGTCCGCGCTGTCCGAAGCGCGTTGAACGGCTTTGAGCGTCATTTCTCTGCCCACTTCAAAGCTTATGCTTGTATGCGGAAACGCCACTTTGCCGCGCAAAGGGATTACGGGGAGTAAATTTGTTCTTGGTTGATTGTTTGTCGTATAGTTTTCCATATAATATATTATTACCCAAAAATCACGTTGTTCAAACAAAAATGATCGGATAAATATTTGCGTTTTTGCCGTATTCGCCGCGGACGAATGCTTCGCCGCCCGTTTTTTACGCAAAACGAATTGACTAATATGCCGTATTGTGCTACAATAAATGAAATACTGTGCACAAATTAAGGAGAAAACGAATGAAAAAATATCTTTCCGCAATCCTTTTGGCGATTATATTTACGTTCAGTGGCTGCGCGGGAGGACTTGGCGGTTCGTCCAGCGGCGATTTTTCGTCCGAAAATACTTCGGATAGCACGACTTCCCAAGGCTCGTCGGACAGTACGGACAGTACGTCCGAAGATAGCTCTGACAGCGTTGAAGAACACACGCACGCCGACAACGACGGAAACGGCTATTGCGACGTGTGCGAGCTTATCATGCACGAACACGCCGATACCAACGACGACGATAAGTGCGACGTTTGTCAATCGGCAACGGCGATTACGTTGGATTTGTATTCTATCAACGATATTCACGGTAAATTTGAAGACACGTATGCAAATATCGGCGTAGACGAACTCTCTACCTATCTTCGCAAAGCGAAGGCGGACAACGAAAACACCATTTTGCTTTCCGCAGGGGATACGTGGCAGGGCGGCGCGGCGTCGTACTTTACCAAGGGTGAAATTTTTACCGAATGGATGAACGATATGGACTTTGCCGCTATGGCGCTTGGCAATCACGAGTTTGACTGGGGCGAAAGCTATATCGAGCAAAACGCCGAGATAGCCGAATTTCCGCTTTTGGGCATTAACGTTTACGATAAGACGACGAATAAGCGCAAGGCGTACTGTCAACCGTCCGCCGTGGTGGAAACAAGCGGCGTAAAAATCGGAATTATCGGCGCTATCGGGGATTGTCTTTCGTCTATTGCTGACGAACAGGTGGAAAACGTATACTTCAAAACGGACGACGAGCTTACCGAGCTTGTCAAAGCCGAATCCACCCGTTTGCGTGAAGAAATGGGCGTAGCGGCGGTTGTGTATCTTTTGCACGACGCAGGGGATTCCAACGCGAACTATTATGATATAGAGCTTTCCGACGGTTACGTTGACGTGGTGTTTGAAGGACATTCCCACAGCAAAGTACAAAAGCAGGACGCACACGGCGTTTGGCATTTGCAAGCCTACGGGGATAACAGCAAGGGCATTTCGCACGCCAAGCTTAAAATTGATATCTTGGACGAAACGGTGTCTACGGAGCAAGCGCATATTATCTATCACAGCGCTTATGAAGGTATGCAGGACGATCCTATCGTCAATACCCTTTTGCAAAAGCACGAAAGCGATTTGGAAAAGCCCAACGAAATATTAGGCTATAACGATACCTACCGTGATTACGATACGTTGGCAAACGCTATGGCGCAAGCCATGTATACGGCAGGGGAAGAACGTTGGGGTAGCAACCCTAAATACGCAGGAAAAATCGTTTGCGGCGGCGGATATCTCAACGTGCGCTCACCGTATTATTTGCCCGTCGGGGACGTAAGCTACGGGGAATTGTATTCTTTGTTCATGTTCGATAATCCCGTTACCCTGTGTTCGGTAAGCGGATACAGGCTGCAACGGCAATTTATCGATAGCACAAACTATTACTGCTATTATGGCGCAAACGGCGAAAGTATCAAGAATAACGTGGATATCAACGAAACGTATTACGTGGTTGTCGATACCTATTGCGCGAATTATAATTTTTCCAGAATGGGCTTTTTGGATATCGTGGAATATTACGACGAAGATAAGTCTATATTCGATAGAGATTTGTTGGCGGATTACATACGCGAAGGCGGCTTCGGCACACCCAAGCCCACGCCTACGCCTACCCCTACGCCCGACGACTCTACCGTTCCGATGAGGACCATTCCCCAAATTTTAGAAATCGGCGCAGGGCTTGCAAAGAACGAAGAAACGCTGCAAAAATACCGTGTGGAAGGAACGATCGTTTTCATTAACAACAAGGAATACGGCAATATGTATATCCGTGACGACAGCGGTAACGAGCTGTACGTGTACGGGGTTTACGGCGCAAGCGGCGGTAAATTCAACACCATCACCAATCCACCCGTTGTCGGGGATAAAGTACTCTTAGAAGGAACGGTGAAAAACTATAACGGCTTGATAGAGCTGTTCCAGTCTACGCTTATACAAAAAGGCGGTAGCGGAACGCAAACGGGGGCGTCCACGCTTACCCTTTCCAACGGGTTTGGCGGTAGCGATATAGGGCAATACGACACGGGCAATTACGGCAGCTATACCGTAAATGGTGCGGCGTTGGGATATTACCGCGCGTATAAACCAAGCGGCGCGGATTATATTTTGCAACTGTTGCCCTGTTTTTCTTCAAACGACGGTAGTGAAGGCGGCGCGCTGTTCAACAGCGCGCCTATTTACGGCATACAATCGGTTTCTATCACGTATAAATGTTCGGCGGCGGCAATGCTGTATACGGGCGACGACCGCGTAGCAAGTATGACGGCCTATACCCTGCCTGCAACGAATAGTTATTCGACGGTAACGTATACCGTTTCCACCGATAACTTTTTTAAGCTGGAAAGCGAAGTATCGGCGTTGTATATCCAAAGCTTTTCCCTTTCCTATACAGGACAAGCCGTTTCGTATAACAGCGGAAAAATAAACGCGGGCACGGGCTATACCCGTTTGAACGCAACGGCGTTTGTAGGTACGCTTGTGGCAGGGCAAAGCGCGGTGGCTGTTCCGTCCAAAGTCGTTTACGACGGCGGTTCTTGTCAGGTGCAGCAAACGAAAACGTATACCTATTATACGTGGGAATACGTGCGCGCGAACCCGTCCGTAGCGGCAAACGCGGCTATGACTTCGCCCACCGATATTGCGGCGTATTATGCGGCGTTTGAGAAAATTCCCGCAAACTTTGCGTATAAGACGAAAAATTTGAATTCTCTTCCAAACTTTGAC
>JAZTWF010000077.1:0-1627 GCA_045635725.1 Candidatus Scatosoma sp.
AACGAAAAAAGCCTTAAAAATTTGTTTTGAAGCGCATAAGGAGCAGACGGATAAGACGGGTATGCCCTACGTGTTTCATCCCTTTCATTTGGCGGAAAGCCAAACGGACGAGTACGCCACCGTTTGCGCGCTCTTGCACGACGTCGTGGAAGATACCGACTGGACGTTTGAGGGGTTAGAAAAAGAGGGGTTTCCTCAAGAAGTATTAGACGCTTTAAAATTGCTTACCCACGAAGATAGCGTTCCGTACATGGACTACGTTGCCGAGATTGCGAAAAACCCGATTGCAAAGGCGGTGAAAATAGCCGATTTAAAGCATAACAGCGACCTTTCCAGAATGGACGAGAGCGAGATTGACGAATGGGCGATTAAAAGAACGGAAAAATACAAAAAAGCGCTTGCGCTTCTAATAGAAGGTCAGTAAAAAAACTTTGAAAAATATCGCTTAAAACAGTTGACAAAATTGCGCAATAGTGGTAAAATTGATTCGTTGCGAGAATAAAAAGGGGTTATTATGCCCTTTTTGACGGTTTTTTGCGGTCTAAAATGCTAAAAAGATAGAAGGAATCCAAAAAACTACGCAAAAAAATTACATTGCTTTCTTTAAAATTGCATAAGGGCAGTTTTAAGAAATATATTCTAAAATTTTACAAGGAGGTCAAAAATGCCTACAATTAACCAACTTATTAAGAAGGGTAGAGAGTCTCAAATCTACAAGTCCAAGAGTCCTATTTTGGATAATTGCCCTCAAAAACGCGGTGTTTGTTTGTCCGTTACGACGACTTCTCCTAAGAAGCCTAACTCGGCTTTGAGAAAGATCGCTCGTGTACGTCTTACGAACAAGCAAGAAGGTACGGTTTACATTCCCGGCGAAGGACACAACCTTCAAGAACACAGCTCTGTATTGATCAGAGGCGGACGTGTTAAGGATTTGCCCGGTGTACGTTACCATATCGTTCGTGGCGCTCTCGATACCGCAGGCGTTGCAAAGCGTAAGCAATCCCGTTCCAAGTACGGCGCAAAACGCCCTAAGTAATTTTTGTAAACTTCAAAGATTTTTTAGGACAAGCTGTACACAAGTTAAAAGCAGTTGCTTTTAAGGCGCGAGGAAAGCTCGCAAGTCGGTTGCGTTTTAAGACTAAAACCAAAACGCGTAAAATCCTACTTGTAATCGGAATATAGCTTAAAATTAAAGCCCCGAACAAAAGTAGGCAGTATGCGGAAACAAGCTCCGCAGAAGATTCGCACGGCGGTAATATTACAATATATTATATTCGCACGCGCGATAGCTGTACTGAAGGGTTATGCCCTTATCAAAACAATATTTAAAGGAGGATAAAATTATGCCCAGAAGAGGTAATGTACCTAAGAGAGACGTATTGCCCGATCCTATGTATAACAACAAGGTCGTTTCCAAGCTCATCAACCAAATCATGCTTGACGGAAAGAAAGGCACGGCTCAAACTATCGTTTACGACGCATTCAAAATTATGGGGGAAAAATTGAACATGGACCCCATCGAAATTTTCAATCAGGCTATGCAAAACGTTATGCCTGTAGTTGAAGTTAAAGCACGCCGTGTAGGTGGTGCAAACTATCAAGTTCCTATCGAAATCAGACCTGAAAG
>JAZTWF010000078.1:0-2532 GCA_045635725.1 Candidatus Scatosoma sp.
CGGCGGCGGTCACGCCAAAGCGTGTGGCGCAACGCTGACGGGCGGAAAGGCGCAAGCCATGCAACTTTTGGAAGATTTGAATACGTTTTATAAGGAAACAAAATAATGAAAGTAGAAATGAAGAACGTTTTAGATAAGATAAAAGCATATAATACTATTATCCTGTTCCGTCATTTTCGTCCCGACGGCGACGCGGTAGGCTCGACGAAAGGTTTTGCGGAAATCCTGCGCGCAAGCTTTCCTGAAAAGAAGGTGTATTTGCAAAACGCCGACTATTCCGATTACCTTGCCTTCCTTGGCGGCGAAGATAAGCCCCTGCCCGACGAAGTATACGCCGAAGCTTTGGGCGTAGTGCTTGATACCGCGACGGAAGATAGAATATCGAATAAGCGTTATACGCTTTGTAAAGAGCTTATAAAAATCGACCACCATATCCCCGTAAAACAGTACGGCGTATTGCAATGGGTGGAAGAAGAACGTTCGTCTACCTGCGAAATGGTAGCGGCGTTTTATCAAGCGTTTCAAGACGAACTCGTACTCACCAAAGAAGCGGCTACGTATATCTATACGGGCATGGTAACCGATTCGGGGCGATTCCGTTTCCGCGACGTTTCGGGGGAAACTATGCGCCTTGCAGGCATGCTCTTGGATAAAGGCGTAGACGTAGATACTGTTTATGCAAACTTGTACATGAAAGAATTTGATACCTTCAAGTTCGAAGCGTACGTGCATAAGAAAATGAAAATTACCAAAAACGGCGTAGCGTACGTGTTTGTTACCAAAGCCATGAAAAAGAAGTTTAAGCTTTCTAACGAACAGGCAAGCGCATGCGTTTCTTGCATGGATTCTATTAAAAATTCGCTTGTTTGGGCGGCGTTTATCCAAAACGACGACGGGTCTATCCGCGTGCGGTTGCGTTCCCGTTTCGTTACGGTAAACGAGCTTGCCGAAAAGTATAACGGCGGCGGTCATGCTTGCGCTTGCGGCGCAACGGTGTACTCGAAAAAGCAACTGAATGCGTTCATTCAAGACGCCGATACGCTTTTGAAAAACTATAAAGAAAACAATACGGGGTGGTTATGAAAATTCTAATTACAAACGACGACGGGTTTGATAAGCTCGGTATCCGTTTGCTTGCCGAATGGGCGAAAACCATCGGGGAAGTAACGGTGATTGCGCCCAAGGTAGAACAAAGCGCAAAAAGCCACGCTATCGAAATCCGTAATCCTATTGAAGTGAAAAAAGTGCATATCACGGACGGCGTTACGGCATATTCTATGTCGTCTACGCCTGCCGATTGTATCCGCTTTGGCTTGACGACTTTGAAAGAAAAATTCGATTTGGTGCTTTCGGGTATCAATAGCGGCGTCAACGTCGGCGTGGATATCGTGTATTCGGGCACGCTTGGCGCGATATTCGAAGCGGCTCGCCTTGGCGTACCTGCTATCGGCTTTTCGTCCTTTCCAAATACCTTGGAGGCGGCGGCAAGCTATCTTGGTCAAGTATACGATTATATCGTGAAAAATAACTTGTTTGCAAAAAATCCTATCTATAACGTCAATATTCCCGAAAAATCTAAGGGGATTCGCATGACCTATCAAGGCTCGCCCTATTTTTCGGACGAATTTGAGAAAATTGACGGGCAAGAAAATATGTATATGCCGGCAGGCGTACCTATCGAAGACGTTTGTCCTGACGATTTAGATAGAGATACGGTGGCTATCCATAAAGGGTATATTTCCGTAACGCCGCTCATTTCCACACGCACGAATATGCAAGTGGTGGAAGAATTTAGAACAAAAGACTAAAAACAGCCTAAAAACAAGCAAAAGCGAGTACTTTGAAGAAGTACTCGCTTTTTAACATATCGTCGAAAATAGGGCGAATTCCGCTGTTGTTTTCATATTAAATAAAAGAACCGCTCCCACAAGGGGAGCGGTTGCATTTTGCTTTATGGATAGATAAACGCTAATTAGGAAGCGTTCGTCCAAGAAAGGTTCCAAATGGAAACACGTTGATTATTCTTCGAAGAGTTCGTGCTACCCGTGTTGGAAATTTCAATCGTAAATTCACCCGTTATTGCCGTATCAAGCTCCCATTCGAAGTTATACTTAGTCTTTTGCGTGAGAGCAGCGGCAGGAGTAAACTCCTTGGTTGCTACGGTTGCGCCCGTGCTGTCTTTGATAACAATCGTCACTTCAAACGTCCAACCATAGGCGGATTCGCTAAAAGGGAACCCGTAGTTAAACGTAAGCTTGGAAATACCATTTGCAATCTTCGGGGAAACTATCTTACCTGCTGCACCTACTTTACCGTTTAAGGTAATCGCGCGTACGTCTGCGCCACCGATAAATCCAAATTCGGGGTTGTTTGCGGTATCGGCAGTAGCACTACCCGTTAAAATCGCAGCGTTTTCATAATGCCATTTATCCGTCGTATCACCTGCCAAATAACTGGTATTCTTAGTTAAGGTGTTGAAATCAGCAGAAGTAGCGGTAATAGCCGCAGTGTCTTCAACTTCGCCTTTGGTAA
>JAZTWF010000079.1:0-6566 GCA_045635725.1 Candidatus Scatosoma sp.
TCCGCGCCTATAAAAGCCGATTTGGACGGGGATATCGTATTTGACAACGTAACGTTTGCCTATCATACGGCGGAAGAAAAGGGGGACGTGCTCAAAGGCGTTTCGTTCACCTTAAAAAAGGGCAAAACGATTGCGCTTGTCGGCGGTTCGGGTGGCGGAAAGACAACCATTTGTCATTTACTTCCCCGTTTTTACGTACGCGATAGCGGTAAAATTACCATAGGCGGAACGGACATCAACGACGTTACTTCTACCGATTTGCGTGAAAATATCGCTATGGTCGCCCAAGACGTCTTTCTCTTTGCAGGGAGCATTCGCGATAATATCCGCTACGGCACGCCAAAGGCAAGCGAAGAAGAAATTATCTTGGCGGCAAAACGCGCGAACATTCACGACTTTATATCTACCCTTCCTAACGGCTACGATACCGAAGTGGGCGAACGGGGCGTGAAATTATCGGGTGGACAAAAACAACGCGTATCCATAGCCCGCGCCTTTTTGAAAAATCCGCCTATCTTGATTTTGGACGAAGCGACGTCGGCTCTCGATAACATGACGGAAATGCAAATCCAAAGCGCACTTCAACAGCTTTCGACGGGTAGGACGACGCTTGTCGTTGCGCACCGTTTATCCACGGTAAAAAACGCCGACGAAATTTTAGTGGTTACCGACGGCAAAATTGCCCAACGCGGCACGCACGAACAGCTTGTCGCCCAAGGCGGTTTGTACGCCGATTTATACCGCTATCAATTCAAAGAATAAAAAAGCGAAAGACAAAAGCTTTCGCAAAAAGGTGTTTATTCGGTAATCATTCTCGGCATGTGTTCAGCGTGGATATAATCGGGCAATTCGTGGTTGCTCACGATATAATCGACGTCGTTTAGAGAACAAAGATGATAGGGCGAAGTCCTGCCAAACTTGGTGGAATCGCAAAGAAAAACACGCTTGGACGCATGCTTAATCATGGCTTTGCGGATTACGTTTTCTTCTTCAAAGCAGTCGTAAATTTCGCCGTTTTCGTCCACCGATTGCGCGGAGAAAAAGGCGATATCCGCATGGAAACTGCCTATCATTTCTTCGGCATAATGCCCCACAAGCACCGAACGGTTACTCTCTTGTACGTAACCGCCCGTGGAATACGCCGTCACGTTATGCTTGGCAAGGAGAGATAGAGTATCTATCCCGTTGGTGATAACACGGATATTTTTGAGTTCAGATAAATATTCCGCAATAAAGAACGCCGAAGTCGTACCGTCCAAAAACACCAAATCGCCGTTCTTGATTAGCTTAATGGCGGCAAGGGCGATTTTCTTTTTTTCAAAGCTGTTTTGGTGCACGCGGAAGGTAAAGCTTGGGAAGAAGTTGTTGGTATCGTTGAGCTGCGCGCCGCCGTGCGTCCGCGTGATTAGCCCCTTGTTTTGTAAGGCGTTTAATTTACGCCGTACGGTAGACGGGCTTACGTATAAGCTTTGGGCGATTTGCTCAATCGTTGCGTGCTCTTGGGTTTGCAATAGCTGTAAAATTTCTTTTTCTTGATTATCTTTCATTCTACCTGCTCGCTTATGGAAGAAATGAGCAGGAATTTTGCTCACTTTTTCTATTTCCTTTTCAAATTTGCCTATCTTGCAAATATATCTTGCTTATTTGCTTAATCTATATTATAATATAGAAAAACAAAACTGTCAAGTTTTTTTTGTAAAAAGGAGATAAAAATGTTTGACGTAATCGTCATCGGCGGAGGCGTAATCGGCGGCACGGTGCTTAGAGAACTCACCAAATACAAAGTATCCGTTTGTATGGTGGAAAAGGAAAACGACGTGTGCATGGGGCAAAGCAAAGCCAACAGCGGTATCGTACACGCAGGCTTTGACGCAGCGGAAGGCTCGCTTAAAGCAAAATTCAACGTAGCAGGGAACAAAATGATGGCTGCGTATGCGGAAGAACTTGGCGTAAAATACGCAAACAACGGCTCTTTGGTCGTGGCGTTTTCCGAGGAAGATTTAGCGACGCTGCAAAAGCTGAAAGCACGCGGAGAAGCCAACGGCGTAACGGATATGGAAATTCTTTCCAAGGAAGAGCTTCGCGCCTTAGAACCGCATATTTCGGACAATGCGTTTGGGGCGTTACACGCCAAAACGGGCGGTATCGTTTGTCCGTACGGTTTGACGATTGCGGCAATCGGCAACGCCATGGATAACGGCGCAAAGCTGTATACCGATTTTGAAGTAGTGGATATCCAAAAACAGGACGGCGTATTTACGCTGACCGCGAAAGACGGTAGAAAGCAGCAGGCAAAGCTCGTGATCAACTGCGCTGGGCTTGGCAGCGGAAAGATAGCCGCTTTGGCAGGGGATAGCGATATCGTCGTGAAGGGTAGACGGGGCGAATATATTCTCTTGGATAGAGAAAGCGGTGATTTCGTTTCGCATACGCTCTTTTTTACGCCCACGCAAAAGGGGAAAGGCATACTTGTCACGCAAACGGCGGATAATAATATCCTGCTTGGACCCACTTCCGAAGAAGTGGAAACGGGCAACACCGACACCACCGCGGACGGCTTGGCGTTTGTCATTCAAAAGGTAAACGAAATGGTGAACAATCCGCCTTTGTATAACACCATTACGTCGTTTACGGGCGTGCGCGCGTACTCGACAAGACACGATTTTATTTTGGAAGAGAGCAAAAATATATCGGGGTTACTCCATTGCGCAGGTATCGAATCCCCCGGTTTAACTTCCGCCCCTGCGATTGCCAAATACGTAGTGGAAGAACTTGTTTCCAAGCATATCGACTTGCAAAAAAACGAAAACTTCCAAGGCAAACGCCAAGCGGAATACTTCTTCAAACAGCTTTCTCAAGAAGAACAAAACGCGCTTATCCGCAAAGACCCGTCGTACGGACGTATCGTTTGTAGATGTGAACAAATCACCGAAGGTGAAATTATCCGCGCAATCCGCGAAAACCCGCCGGCGAAAAATATCGACGCCGTCAAGCGCAGAACGCGCGCAGGCATGGGGCGTTGTCAAGGCGGCTTTTGTCAGCCGTTTGTGGCGGAGCTTATCGCCAAAGAGCAGGGCATTCCCTTTGAACAGGTAACCAAAAACGGAAAAGGTTCGGAAATCGTCGTGGGGGTGAGCAAATGAAAAACGCATACGATATCGTCATTATCGGCGGCGGTCCTGCAGGGCTTGCCGCGGCAATCGCCGCATACGACGCAGGCGTGAAGGATATTCTCATTTTAGAACGGGAAGACCGTCTTGGGGGTATTCTCAATCAATGTATCCACAACGGCTTTGGGCTTACCCGTTTCAAGGAAAGCTTGTCGGGTCCTGAATACGCCGCGCGCTTTATCGACGAAGTGGAAAAACGCGAAATAGAAGTGCTTACCCAAACCACCGTTTTGTCCTTGACGAAAGGAAAAACGGTAACGGCAATCAATACCGAATACGGCGTATTTAGTGTGCAGGCAAAGGCGGTAGTGCTTGCCATGGGTTGTAGAGAACGCAGCCGCGGTGCGCTCAACGTTGCAGGCAGTCGGCCCGCAGGCGTATATTCGGCAGGAACGGCGCAAAAATACGTCAATATCAAGGGCTATCTTCCGGGGAAAAGCGTCGTTATTTTAGGTTCGGGTGATATCGGCTTAATCATGGCTCGCCGTATGACCTTGGAAGGCGCAAAGGTGCACGCCGTTTGCGAAATTATGCCCTATTCCAGCGGCTTAAAGCGCAATATCGCGCAATGCTTGGACGATTTTGATATTCCTTTGTATCTCAATCATACCATTACCAAAATCGAAGGGGATAAACGCGTAACGGGCGTGGTCGTTTCCAAGGTGGACGAAAACAGGAAACCTATCAAAGGCACGGAAATGCACTTCGATTGCGATACCGTTTTGTTCTCCGTTGGGTTAATTCCCGAAAACGAACTCACGAAATCGGCAGGGATTGCCCTTTCGCCCCGTACGCGCGGCGCGGTGGTCTATCAAAACCGCGAAACGCTTGTCGACGGCGTGTTTGCCTGCGGAAACGTTTTGCAGGTACACGATTTGGTGGACTTCGTTTCCGAAGAATCGGAGCTTGCAGGGGTCAGCGCGGCGAAATACGTGCTTGGTGAACGTGCACAAAAAGACGTTATCGACGTTATAAACGGTAAAAATATTTCTTACGTCGTACCCCAAAAGCTGGATAAAAACGCGGACGGCAACGTCAAACTGTTCTTCCGTGCAACGGGTACGTTTAGAAATTGCGTTATTACGGCAAAGTGCGGCGATACGGTGCTTTTGCAACGCAAAAAACAAATCGTCGTCCCCGGGGAAATGGAAACGCTCTTGCTTGCGCAGGCGAAAATCGCCACGGCGCAAGGGAATATAGAAATCACGTTGGAGGAACAAGCATGAAAACGTCGCTTACCTGTATCGAATGTCCTATCGGCTGTCCAATCGAAGTGGAAGTAGAAAACGGCAAGCCCGTTTCTATCACGGGCTATACCTGTCCGCGCGGAAAGTCTTACGCGGAAAGCGAAGTCATTTGTCCAAGACGGGTAGTTACGTCCACCGTCAAAGCAACGGACGGTACGCTTGTACCCGTAAAGACGGAACGCCCTGTTAAAAAGAGCGATATTTTCGACGTTATGCAAAAGATAAATAAAGCCACGGTTATGCTGCCCGTTAAAATCGGGGACATCGTGGTGGAAAATATTTCGGAAGATATTCATTTGATTGCCACGGGCAACGCATAAGGGGAAACTATGCAAGATTATTTTGGAAAAAACGCGGACGCGTTAAAGACAAAAAAACTCTATTTGTTCGATATGGACGGGACGATTTACCGCGAAAACGATTTGTTTGACGGTATCGTTGAAATGCTCGCTAAAATCAAAAACAAGGGGGGCATGTATGCGTTCATTACCAACAATCCGTCTAAATCGGTTAAAGATTATATCCAAAAGCTTAACCGTTTAGGGATTCAAGAAGTCGGCGCGGAAAACTTCTTTACATCCGCTCAGGCGGCAATTATGATTTTCTTGGAGAAGTTTAGAGATAGGCTTATTTACGCGCAGGGTACGCAATCGTTTATCCAAGAGCTGAAAGATAGCGGCTTAAACGTAACGCAAAGCTACGATAAAAATATCGGCGCGGTGCTTGTTGCGTTCGACCCTGAAATTACAGGCGAAAAGCTGCGTACCACCTGCGAAGTTCTCACCAAGCTCGACGTGCCCTATTACGCCACAAACCCTGACTGGGTTTGCCCTGTCGACTTCGGCGCGATACCCGATTGCGGGTCTATGTGCGTGGGGATAGAATACGCCACGGGCAAAAAGCCCATTTTTATCGGCAAGCCCCAACCGACTATGGTGTTAGAGCTTATGAAAAAGTTTGGGTATACCAAAGCGGAAACGGTGGTCGTCGGGGATAGATTATACACCGATATTGCTTCGGGCGTCAACGCAGGGGTAGACACCGTTTGCGTGCTGTGCGGCGAAGTAACGCTTAAAGACGTACAAAACGCCAAGGACGGCGAAAAGCCGACCTACGTGTTTGCGCAAACCAAACAAATCGTGGAATGATTGCGATATGACTTGCATACAATAAAAAAATCGTATAAGGAGAAAATGTTATGACGTGGGAACAAGTACTTTTACAGCTTGGCATGTTGCCGGACTTGCTTTTATCTATTTTACTCGGCTTTGCCATCGGTTTTGAACGTAGATTGCGTTCGAAAGAAGCAGGCGTGCGCACGCATACAATCGTTTGCGTGGGCGCGGCGCTTATGACGATTATTTCCAGAAATATCGGCAACGGCGATCCCGGGCGTATTGCGGCGCAAATCGTATCGGGCGTCGGCTTTTTGGGCGCTGGTATGATTGTGTATAAGCAACACGAAGTCAAAGGCCTTACGACGGCGGCAGGCGTTTGGGCAACGGCAGGCGTGGGTATGGCTTGCGGCGCAGGGCTTTACGTGGTAGCCTTTGGCGCAACGGCGGTCATTTTCGTCGTGCAATTCGTGCTCCATTCCAAGCTGTTCCGTGCAAGAAAACAATATTCGGTGAAGATTGAGTTCTTACATACGGGCGACGAAAATAACGTTATCAAGGGTATTTTCGGTACGGATAGGTTTAATCATCTCATTATTAAACGGGAAGAAAATAGGGTAGTGTACAGCGCAACGCTGATCACGGACGAAGAATTTTCGTCTACACACCTGAATGAAATCGTACAGCACAACCCGTTTATTCTCTCTATCGAACGCTGCGAAAACGAATAAACAAAGGAAGAAGTTATGCAAATGAACGTTGAATACCGCTACGAAAGCGGTTTTGCCGCCTTTTTTAAAAAGATAAACGGCAAAAAAGTCCTGCTCATGTACGACGTCAATACCGCGCCGTATGCGCTGGATATTAAAGCGGAACTGCAAAAAAATAACGCAACCGTAACCGATTGCTACTATCAAAACGAAGAGCTTATTCCTACGGAAGACAAGTGCGAAAAAGCGTACGCTTTGGCGGGCGAGGCAGATTTGGCTCCTGCCGTGGGTAGTGTTACGCTCAACGATATGGCAAAATCGGTT
>JAZTWF010000080.1:0-5046 GCA_045635725.1 Candidatus Scatosoma sp.
GCGGTTGCGGCTGTAACGGCTGCACAAGCTGTCCTTCCAAGGGAGATTGCGCTACGGTAAAATCCGCCGAAGAAAACAAATAAGCTTATACAAAAAACGGACTTGCTTACGCGACGCAAACAAGTCCGTTTTTGTTTTAGATTACTTACAACAGCCAAAAAATCGCTTGCAAAATAACAAGGTGCGCAGGGTAGAAAATATAGAAAAAATACTTGGTGTTCCACTTGCCCTTTTCCCCGTTATATAAAAGCAAAAGGGGAATGGCGCAAAGCGCCCAGTAACCGCAAAACGGTTCAAGGGTGTAAAGAAGAAATACGCACAGCGCCATGGTGAGTACGCGCGCAGGTAGACAGTCCGCTTTTTGCAACCACTTTGGCGCGTTTTCTATGCCGCGGAAATCAAGCAAGGACGCAAATACGGGCATCATACAACCCCAAAATCCGTAATCGATTGTCAGCACCTTGCAAAGGAAATATACGCCGCCTACGCAAGAAACAAACAGTAAAACGGATAAGGCTTTTTTAAGTATGCCGTCCGTTCCAAACAGCGTTTGTTTGCAAAATTGCAGGGCGTATATCGTGACGACGGATAAGGAAAAGGTAACCAAAATGCACATGTACAGGCTTTCCATTGCTACGAAATATACAATTTGGCAAAGGAGCGCAAGCCCTGCTAGCAACGCAAGGTGTTTCACCTTGTTTTTCGTATACCGACACCCTTCGGAGATAGCAAACGCAAACAGGGGCATAGACAGCCTGCCGATATAGCGAAAGACGGCGTTATGGGGGAAGAATAACAGCCCCACGTGGTCGACGACCATAAGGATCGCCGCCAAAAACTTGACGGCGTTAGAGTTGAGAAAACGCAGCTTCGTCATATTACTTTTTCGTTCCTATTTGTTGTTTTTGTTCTTCTTTAAGCCGTTGCTTTTCCTGTCGTTTTTCCTGCTTTTTCTCCCACGCGTTGCGTTTGTCTTGCGCAACTTGTTTTTCTAAAATTAAACGGTTTTTTGTGGGGACTTCTTCTGGTTCAACGTCCTGTCCCGTCATTTTTTTGAAAAAGTTGCCCACGGTTTTTGCGGGTTTGATAAGGTTTTGGTAGTCCGCTTCTAATCCCGTTGTAAACAAGTTAATACGATTGACGAAAATTTTTGCGATAACGCCGAATACGATTTCTAAAATCCATGCGACAATCATCATGGCAACAAGTAATAGAGAAAGGGGGGTGACGTGGTTTGCCGTAAGGAAAAAACCATATACGGTAACGCCCAAAGTAAATAATTTAATTATTTTTTTGCAAAAGTTGTATGCCTTTTCCGCTTTTGTTTTCAGCTTTTTCTTCTTTTCTTTCCCCGCCGTAGCGTATAGAAATAAGACGAAATATCCCACGGAAAGTAGCAGTAAAGGGATATTTGCCCAAATATAGTTTTGGGCATCAACAAGCGCGTAAATGAGATAGGCGATATAAATTAATTGCGTAAGTACTTGACGGGTATAATCTAACCGCTTGAAGTCATCTATCGTTTTATTAAAAGCTGCTTTGGTGTAATCAAACATAGCATTCTCCTTTTCACTATTATAAAGGTTTTTCCGTGAATTTGTCAAGTCCTTTTGGAAAAAAGGATTGACAAACTTCTTTCTTCGATTTATAATAATAGCATGGCAGAGCAAAAACGCAATTACGACAAAATTATGATAGAGCAAATGCAACGGGTGGAAAAAGGTACGAAATTACTTCTCCACAGCTGTTGCGCGCCGTGTAGTTCGGCGTGTTTAGAACGCTTAAAGGATACGTTTGATATCACCATTTTGTATTATAACCCCAACGTTGACGAACGGGAAGAATACGAAAAACGCAAAGCTGAACAAATGCGTTTTTTACAGGAAACGGGTTGGGCGAAGATTTTGGATTGCGACCATGATAAACAGGCGTTTGAAAGCATTGCCAAAGGGTTAGAAGACCAGCCCGAACGGGGCAAACGGTGCTATCTTTGTTATAAGCTCCGCTTGGATAAGACGGCGGAAACGGCGAAAAAGCAGGGCTTTGCGCTGTTTGGCACGACGCTTACGTTAAGTCCGCACAAAAACGCCGAATGGCTTAATGAGCTGGGCGCGCTTGCGGCGGAACGCTACGGG
The DNA here is from genome assembly GCA_045635725.1 of Candidatus Scatosoma sp. Taxonomy (GTDB): domain Bacteria; phylum Bacillota; class Clostridia; order Christensenellales; family Borkfalkiaceae; genus Scatosoma. Next base: position 2,136 of record JAZTWF010000080.1, read on the forward strand.
GTGGAATATTTGTATTCCGATTTCAAAAAACAGGGGGGATACTACCGTTCGATTGCGCTTTCCAAAACGCATCATTTATATCGGCAGGATTTTTGCGGTTGTCGATATTCCAAACGGCAAACAAACGAAAAAACCGAACCTTGACGGTTCGGTTTTTTGTATGTACGTACGCTTATTTTTTAGTTTTTGCCAATATATTTGCGTAACCGCCGTTGCCGTAACGCAAGCATTTGGAAACGCGCGCAAGGGTAGCGGAAGAGATTTCCGTTTCTTCCACAATTTCGTTGTACGTTTTGCCTGCAAGCAGCATTTTTGCCGCCTTAATGCGTTGGCTCATAGATTGTAATTCCTTAATCGTGCAAAGATCGTCCAAGAAAAGCTCCGCTTCCTTTTGGGTTTCCAGCTTCAAAATTTCTTCGTACAGCTCTTTCAGCATCAATTTGTAATCAGTCGTCATACATTTTCTTCCTTATTCTTTGGATTTATGCAAAAAAGCTTGCGTCTTTTCGTTTTGGGGATTGTCGAAAATTTCTTGGGGCGTGCCCATTTCTTCGATAACGCCGTCCGCCATGAAAATAACCTTATCGGATACGTTTTTGGCAAACTCCATTTCGTGGGTAACGATAATCATCGTTCTGCCGTCGTCGCGCAGTTGTTTGATAACCTTGAGTACTTCTCCCGTCAGTTCAGGATCGAGTGCGGAAGTGGGTTCGTCAAAGCAAAGGATATCAGGAGAAAGCGCCAAAGCGCGCGCGATGGCAACCCGTTGCTGTTGTCCGCCCGACAGCTCGCAAGGGTAGTTATTCATTTTATTTTCCAAGCCCACTTGCGTAAGCAAAAGACGGGCTTGTTTTTCGTTTTCCGCATGCGCCGCTTTGCGCATTTGTTTGTTTTTCTTGTATACGTTGTCCGATTTTACGTCCATAGCAAGCGTTACGTTTCTCAACGCGGTATACTGCGGAAACAGGTTAAAGTTTTGAAATACCATACCAAAGGTCAACCGTTCTTCCGTAGCGGTTTTGCCGTTTTTGGGCAGGGGAAAAACCGTTTGCCCATCGACGACGATAGTGCCTTGGTTGGCTTCTTCCAAGAAATTCAAGCAGCGCAAAAGGGTGGTTTTACCGTTCCCCGAAGAACCGATAATCGACAACACTTCCCCCCGTTCCATGGTAAACGAAACGCCCTTCAAAACAGCCGTTTCGTTAAAGCTTTTATATATGTCGTTTACTTCTAAAAAAGCCATAGCTTACACCTTATAATAGGATAATTTCTTTTCCGTCCAACCAAGTAACAACGTCAAAAGTCCGTTGAAAATGAGATAGAAAACGGTTGCGTAAACAAAGGGGGTGAGCACGACGTAGTAATTGACGGCGTGCTTTGCGGCGTTGAGCAAATCAATTACGCCCAAAACCTGCGCCAAGGACGTGTCTTTGACAAGGGTGATAATTTCATTGCTCATAGGCGGCAAGATGCGTCGTACAACTTGCATGAGTACGACGCGTGTAAAGATTTGGTTTTTCGTCAAGCCAAGCACCTTGCCTGCTTCGTATTGCCCGACGGGGATAGCCTGTATCCCCGCGCGGTAAATTTCCGAAAAGTAACAGGCGTAATTGATGACGAACGCCACCGCAACGAATAAAAACATTGTCGCGTTAATGGTGATATGCAAAGTCGCTGCCAGCTGCTTGGTGGGTACGTGGAATACGTACTGCGGTACAAAGCTCACAAGCAAAATTTGCAGCATCAAAGGCGTACCGCGAATCACCCAAATCACCGTTTTCATCAGCCATTGCAGGGGTTTGAATTTAGACATCGACCCAAACGCGAACAGCAGTCCCAAAGGGAGCGCGAACGCAAGGGTGATGATAAAGAGCAACAGCGTGTTGCCAAACCCCTCCAAAAGCTCAAGCATGATTGTAGTAAATTGTTCCATGTAACTTCCTAATGCTTATTTTTTATTGATAACCGATTCGCCTGCAGAACCTTTTTCCGCCGTCATAATCGCGTTCTTCATACTGTCTTTATTCGTGAACTTCGCAGCGTCCGATTTCATAATAACGGCAACCTGCTTGTTGTAAAGATAGGGTACGGAAACGCACATTTGTGCCGAACGTTCGGGGTTGATCGTCATACCGTTCCAAACAAGGTCAATCGTGCCGTCTTCCAGCTTCGCTTCCTTGGTGTTCCAGTCGATCAGCAAGAATTCTACTTGAATGTCCACGCTGTACTTGGTGTTGAGATATTCCACCGTATCCTTTGCAAGCTCGATATCAAAGCCCGTCCAGTTTTCGCCTTCCTTATACGCGATAGGGGCAAATTCCGTGTAGCCGATAACCAGCGTTCCCGAATTGACAAGCTCCGTCCAGCTTGCGTCCGTTGCGCCTGCATACGTATCTACCGTTTCCGCGGTGAGCGCGGCGGATGCCTTCAAGTTGTATTCTACCAACAAATCTTCATATTCGGTGGTACGCAAAGCGATTAACGCTTCGTTGATTTTGGACATCAAAGCCTTGTTGCCCTTCTTGCCGGCGATACCGTAGCTTTCTTCCGCCAAAACCAAATTATCTACGATTTGCATTTTTGCCGCATAGTCGCCCGTGGACGTGTAGTAGCCTGCCATAACCGAGTCGATAACCGCAACGTCCGCTTCGCCTTTATCCAACTTCATCAGCGCGTCTAACTGGCTGGTTGCCGCTACGTATTCTTTACCGATATTCAACGTTTCGCCGCAAGCCGCTAAGCTGCAAACGCCTGCCAATGCTAATGCACATACTGCTGTTTTTGCCATAGATTTTTTCATAATTCTTTCTCCTTTTTTGCTTTACCACTTTAGTCGGGTGAAGTTTATGTACCTATTATACTTCATCACACTAAATTTGTAAAGCGTTTTTAGGGGGTTTTTGCAAAAAAA
>JAZTWF010000081.1:0-18471 GCA_045635725.1 Candidatus Scatosoma sp.
ATAGGCGAAATTTTTAACGGTGCAATTCTTTTGCATACGGGTAATTTCCCCGTCTACCATACTGCCAAAGCCGCCTAAAAATACGTTATCTTCTATGGTAATAAGCGTTTCGCTTTGCACGTTTTTCAAAAATTCGATATCTAATGGTTTGACAAACCGCGCATTTACAACGTCGAAAGACAGTCCCTTTTGTTGTATGGATTTTAACACTTTTCCTGCAATAATCAAGCTACGTTCGCCTACGGCAAGAACCGTTGCCTTTGCGCTTTTTGTTTTGTCTTTTTTGTAAACGTATTCCCATTTGCCAACTTGTATATCTTCGTTTATATTCGGGAATAAAACCTTTCCCGAACGGGGATAACGAATGGCAAGCGGATGTGAATAGGTTGCGCTAAAAGCAAGCATTTTCTTTAATTCTTCGGTATCTTTGGGTACGGCAATCGTCAAATTCGGGATTAAGGATAAATACGAAAGGTCAAATACGCCTTGATGCGTTTCCCCGTCCGCCCCCGATATTCCTGCACGGTCAATACAAAACGTTACGGGCATATCCTGCGCGCAAACGTCGTGAATAATCTCGTCAAAGGCACGTTGTAAAAACGTGGAATAAATGGCGTAATACGGTTTCAAACCGCCTGCTGCCATTGCTGCGCAAAGCACAGACGCATTCTCTTCACAAATACCCACGTCAAATGCACGTTCGGGGTATTTTGTAAAGAAATCCGAAAGCCCTAAAGCTTCTTTCATTGCCGCGGATACAACGGTAATATCGTCATTATTTGCGGCTAATTCGCATAACGTTTCCCCAAGGACTTCGGAGTATTCCTTTTCCTTGGGCGAGCCTACGGGCGGAACACCGTGTGTATTCGTCGGGTGCTCTTCGCTAAATTCGTAGCCCTTGCCCTTTTTGGTAACAATATGCAAAAGAACGGAGCTTTGCGTCAACATTTGCTTAGCTTCGCTGAATGCGTCTACCATTTCTTCAACGTCGTTGCCGTCTTTTACACCGACGTATTGCAAGCCAAAGCTTTGCAAAAGACGGATATTTTCCGCCTTATCGCCGTTTTTGATATCCGATAAAATATCGGACATACCGCCAACCGTCGGGGAAATGGACATTCCGTTGTCGTTAAGAACAATTAAAATTTTCGTGTTTAATATTTTTAAGCTGTTCAAGGCCTCATAAACAAGTCCGTTATTAAATGAACCATCGCCGATATAGGCAATAACCGTATGGTTTTCCCTTTTCAAATCGCGCGCTTTGGCAAGCCCGATTGCCGCGGAAACGGACGTTCCTGCATGTCCCGTATCGTAGGTATCGTATACGCTTTCGTTGCGCTTAGGGAAACCTGAAATCCCCCCTGCCGTACGCAGGGTATGAAAGCGCGAATATCTCCCCGTCAACAATTTATACGGATAACATTGATGTCCTACGTCGAAGATGATTTTATCTTTTGGAAAGTCAAACACGTAAAAAAGCGCAACGGTAGACTCTACCGCCCCTAAATTAGACGCCAAATGCCCGCCGCATTGCATAACCGTTTGATAAATCACCGAACGCAATTCGTCGCATAATACGTTGAGTTCGCTTTTCGTGTATTGTTTGATGTTGTCAGGTTGAAACGTTTCTAACATGAAACTCCTTCGCTCGATTATCTACTACGATTGAGTAAGTAATCGACAAAATCTGAGAGAAATTGTGTGTCGCCGTCAATCCCTTCTAAGACAGCGCGACAGTCTTTTGCGCACATATCCGCGCGGATCTTTGCCCCTTCTAAGCCGTAAAGCTTGATACAGGTCAGTTTATTTTCATCGGCGTCTTTTCCGATGGATTTTCCTAATTTTTCAAATGAACCGACAACGTCTAAAATATCGTCCGTCATTTGGAAGAGCGTTCCAAGCAACTTTCCAAATTCTTCCCAAGCCACAAACGATTTGTTGGAATTGAGTATACAGGGAATGATAATGGGCGCTAATAAAAGCTTTCCCGTTTTATGCTCGTAAATATACAACAGCTCTTCTTCGGATACGTCCGTTTGATTATCCGAATGATATAAATCGGCGGATTGCCCCGCAATCATACCACGTATCCCTGCGCATGCGTTGAGATAGTCGGACGCAAGAATTTGCCTTTCACCTTTAACGCATTCTCTAAAACAAACGGCGTAGGCTTCGTTTAATAGCCCGTCGCCTGCCAAAATGGCGTTTGCTTCCCCAAATTGCTTATGGCACGACGGTTTTCCGCGACGAAAATCGTCGTTATCCATGGCAGGAAGGTCGTCGTGAACAAGCGAATAGGTATGAATGATTTCAAGCGCCAAAGCAAACGGCAAAACGTCTTCTTTCGGCAGCTGTAAAACGTCCGCGCAAGCAAGCATCAACACAGGCCGAACGCGCTTGCCGCCGTTTAATAGGCTATAACGCATGCTTTCGCCTAAAACACTTGGACGCGTTTGCAAACCGTCCGCATATTTTTTTACGTAGCTTTCAAATTCATTTACGTAATTTTCGTAAAAAAGATTAAAATCGTACAACTCTTTTACTCCTTAAACGTTGCTATGCAAGTATTTTGCATGAGTGTTGTAATGGTCATCGGTCCTACTCCCCCAGGAACGGGCGTGATGAGCGAACACTTCTCCTTTACGTTTTCAAAATCGACGTCGCCGCAGAGCTTACCATTTTCATCACGGTTCATGCCCACGTCGATAACGATTGCGCCGTCTTTAATCATATCCGCCGTTACAAACTTGGCTTTGCCGATTGCTGAAATCAAAATATCGGCGTTTTGACAAATGCTTTTTAAGTCTTTCGTTTTGCTGTGGCATACGGTGACCGTAGCGTTTGCGTTCAAAAGCAGCATTGCCATCGGCTTCCCAACCGTATCGCTTCGCCCAAGCACAACGGCGTTTTTGCCCGTGCAATCTACCCCTTCGCTACGCAACATTGTCATAATTCCCGACGGGGTGCAAGCGGCAATCTTTGCTTTGTTCATGGCAAGAAGTCCTAAATTTTCAGCGGAAAAGCCGTCTACGTCCTTCTCCACGGGAATATGTGCCATAGCCGCTTCGCCGTCTAAACCTTTCGGTAGCGGCAATTGCAGTAATATGCCGTTTATACGCTCGTCCACAGCCAACGTATCTAAAAGCGTTTCCACTTGTGCTTGCGTTGCATTTTCAGGCAATTCGTAGGAATACGACGATATCCCCACTTCCGCACAAGCCTTGATTTTATTTCTTACGTAGATTTGGGATGCAGGATCGTTTCCGACAATAACGACTGCCAACCCCGGTTTTTTATCCGATGCAGCAATCGTCGCCTTGATATTTGCGCGCAATTTCGTTGCAAGCGCTTTTCCGTCTATAATCTTCATAATCGGCTCACTTATTGATAACGCCCGAAAGTACGCCGTTTACAAAATCCGCGCTCTTTTCGGTGGAATATTTTCTCGCAAGACCCGTAGCTTCCGAAACGGAAACCACGGAAGGAATATCGTCAAAATACCGAATTTCCGCCATAGCAATCAACAAAATGCTTTTATCCATGGGATTGATGCGGTTTTCTTTGTAATGGTGACAAGCGTCTTCAATACCCGTAATAAGCTCCGCGCGATGTTCTTCCACGCAAGCGATTAAATCGGCTGCAAATAATACGTCGTCTTCTTTTTCAAGCTTAAATTGCTTAAAGATTTTTTTCTTCAAAGCGTCGACGTAATCTGTGTTAAATTGTTGGGCGAAAATAACGTTTAACGCCGCTTCTCTTGCTGTATTTCTCATAATAGCTCCGTATACGACGAAAACCCTTCTAAAAAGAAGGGTATCGGCTTTTTATTTGTTGTTTTCCGCTGCGTCTTCGGCAGGTTCTTCTTCCTTCTCAACCGTAACGCCTTCGGGGAATACCACGTCTCTAACGTGTACGTCCACTTCCGCTACGTGATAATGCGTCATATTTTCAACGCTCTGTTTTACCGATTGTTGAATGCGGTAAGCAAGTTCGGGAACGTTAAAACCATATTTGACGACAACGGAAACGTCTACGTAAATACCGTCTTTCTCAATGAAGAGAGAAATCCCGTTTTTCTTACCGTCTAAAGGCAATGCCCCATCGACTTCAGCTACGGCAAGCGCGACGATGTTATACACAATCCCCGCATTATAAACGATTTTTCCGCTTTGTTCGTCTTTCGCGTTCAGTTTGATATTGAACATACATAGTATCTCCTTATTTTATCTCAAGTATATTATAGCATATTCTTTTGAATTTTTCTACTGTTTTAACGATATTTTTCCGCTTTTTTTCAGCTTTCGGCGTAAACGGGCATAATGATGACGTTCCCTGCGACAATCCCCGTTTCATTTTTCATCATATTATAGATAGAAAGCGCCGTATCGTAGTTGAGCTCCGCGGAATTGATAAAGACGTTTACGTTATCCGAATCCACGGAAACGGATACGACAGCATCCGAAAAACCAAGCGATTTTACCATATTTTCCAAAACAAGCTCCTGCTCCATAGCGGCTACGATTTCCATCTTCATTTCGGTGGCTTCTTCGTATTTTTCGTCCCCTTCTTCATAGAGCGCAATTACACTGTCAAGCTGTACAAGCTCTTCGTTTCTTGTGGACGTACGTTCCGAACGGTACGTTGTAAAATAATTTGCCGCAGTCACTCCACCATTCGCGCTTACGTTGGTTGCCGTTGTGGCAAGCACGAAGTTAAAAACGGCAGTTACCGCTAATAAAAGCACCAAAGACGACATAATGATAATTTTCTTTTTGTTTGACATAGTTTTATCTCCTTTTTACTCTTTTTTCAAATAAATTTTAATCGATTTCTCATCTGTACCCACAGCGGCGGCTACGGCTTCGCGGATATGCATAACTACCTGCAAATCGTTAGCGCCGTCGCACACGACGACTACGCTGCGCACACCGTCTTCCGTTTCACATACAACGACGTCGGCGTCGCCTACGCCTTGGATATTTTCAAGTAATTTTGCCACTTTTAATTCCGTTTGGGTTAAAAAAACGTCGGCGTCATCCGATTTATCGGCATAAAATAATTTCCACGCCGCAAATAAAATAACCAAAGCCAAAACCGCCAACAGCAAAACGTCTTTTATTCTTTTGTTGTTTCGTAAATGTTGGATAACCTTTTTTGTAGGCGAAGCTGCTGCGTTATTCAAGGAGCACCTCACTACAATAATTCTTTTTTACGTAATGAGCGACTTCTTCGCGCTTTATGGTATCCGTTTCCGTTGTTAAAATACGGATACGACGTATTTTTATTGCATTGTTTTCGTATAAACCGTTCACTTTTTCTTCAAAAAACTCCCATTCTAACGTGATTTGCGACACAAAATTATATTTGTCTAAGAGCAATCTTTCAAGCTGTTCTTCCGCTTGCTTAATTCTCCATTCGCTGTAATACTCTATGAAGTTTGTATCCGTTTGTATACCATTTTCCCCGAAAATATTTTGTAAGTTTTTGTCGTTTCCCTTGAAACTTGCCTGTTGTAAAAAAGATGGTATCGGCGCAATTATGGACAAAAGACAAGAGATTTTTGCGATAGCTTTAATTAAATTCGACGTTTTTCCGTCAGGTAAAATAGCAGTTAAAAGCGCGCAAAGCAATACTGTTCCCACGACGGCTATTAAGTATCCGCTCATAGAAAAATCTCCGAAGTTGACACCATTAACATAATCGATAAAAAGTACAAAAATGCGATAAAGAGTAGTCCTGCCGTACAGTAATGTAAATTTTCCGCTGTTTCCCCTAAAAAATCGGAGATACGGCTATCGCCAAACGGTTGCGAAACGGCGGCGGTAAAACGTAACAATACGTTACAGGAAATCAATAAAATTACAGGCTCAAACACAACGGAAAGCAATAACAAAATACTCATACTTCCCAAGGAATTTTTAATTAAGATACTCCCTGCAACCGCCAAATCAAAGCCGCCCGATAAAAATCCCCCGACGATAGGAATGCCGTTGCCGATAGCGTATTTTGCCGCCCTACGCGCAACGCCGTCGTACGTCGCTACCGTTATGCCTTGCAAGGTGAAAAACAAACCGAAAACGGAAACGCATATCCCGATAATCCATTTATTGATGCTTTTGAAAAAAGCGGTAAATTTATTCATTTTTAATTCCTTGGATAGATTTGCAGCCATGGAAAAAGCAATAATAGCAACGGTTAACGGGAAGACGATAGAACGAATTACCGACACGATTGTCGTGGAGAAAAAAGCAACCGCAGGCCGACAAACGGACGCCGACAACGTTCCACCGCTTGCTGCCATCAACGTTAAAAGCAAGGGATAAACCATTTGCATTTGCGTTTGCATTTCCCCTACGGAATGCAATGATTTTTCAAAACATTCAATAAGTACGGCAATCAGCGGTATCAAAGCCGCAGCGTAACTAATTAAAAAGGTCATTTCCGTAGAAGTGCGTATCGTTGAACCGCTATGAAGCGTAGACAAAACGCCTGAAAGCAAGGCAATGGCGGCAATACAGGCAAATGCAGGGATAATATCCCCGATATTTTTGAATAAAACGTGGGATATTTCCGACCAAAACCGTTCGTAATCCATAGGTGAGCCTTTGATATACGCAAGCAAACGCTCTTTTACGCTTTCTTCCGAAATTTCGGAAAGCCCGTCCACGTATGCTTGCAATTCTTTCAAATCAAGCGCGTTTAGCATTTCGTGAATACTTTCATTTAGTTGGTCTTCCGCCGTTTCGGCGTTCGCAGTCGTATGCGTTACGCCTAAAAATATACTGCATATTTGTATAAAAATCACGACGATAAGTAGACAATATTTTTTATGTTTCATATCAACTGCAAAAAACCTTTGATTAAAGAAAGCAAACTTTCTAAAATAGGAAACGACAAAGCGACAATGGAGAGCTTACCGCCAAGAACGACTTTATCCGCCAAAGAGCTGTTTCCAAAATCGTGTAATATCCCTGCGGCAAACTCCGTTAAATACCCTACGCCCACAATTTTCAATAAAATCTTCAAAAGGCCGTTTTCCATGCCTGTTATTTCTGCTAAAGACGCAAATGCGGAAAGCGTTCCCGTCATGGAATCCACAATAAAAAGAAGAATGACAATAATCCCTGTAACCGTTACGGCAAAAGACAATTCGGGCTTATTCGCTTTTAATATTACGGATGTGATAGCGGTTATAAACGCCACTCCGATAATTTTTATAAAGTCCATATTTGCCTTTCCCTATAATAGTCCGAATATATCTTTGATTTGTGAAAATAAATCGCCGATCATTCCCACAACCACTGCTAAAACAATAACTAAACCTACGATAGAAACCAAGGTTGCGATGTCGTCTCTATCGGATTTTTTTAGTATTTGACAAATGACAGTAATGATAATTCCGACGGCGGCTATTTTGAAAAGTACGGTTATATCCATTGTAAGCTCCGTTTATATGAATAAAATAAGAAGAAATAAACCAAATAAAAATCCGAGTTTAATGTATAAATTTGCATATTTTTTGCATGTTATAACGGCTTCCGACTGCCACTTTTGCAGCTCTTCTTTTCGTGCTCCAAAATAGATTTTTTGCGACGCGCTATCTCCTTTTCCAAGCATTCGGAAATAATCTTCAATAGAACGTTGTTCGTCCTGTTTTAGAAAGGAAAATTCACTTTTATCTTCGAATAACGCAATCGTTTCTTTGTTTTCAATAACCCAAAAAAACGTATCCAACAGTTGGGAGAATTCGCCTTTATACGCATAATGCGAAATACACTCTTTCAATGGACGGCGATAATAAGAGATTTCGTTTATAAAACGTTCGTTAAATTCAAAAAACTGCGCGAAAAACTGCTTTCTTCGCCTGTATTTTGCTGAAAAAAGATATCCGCAAAACGTACAGGCGATTACGATGATAATGCCAAAAAACAGCTTTTCCATTAACGTATTTCCTTTCCTTCTTCATTAAATATCGCTAAAATTTCCCCGATTTTTTTTGGATTGAGAAAAACAAAACGTTCAAACAAATCAAGAAACGGCTTTTTTACGCTGTCCATTTGCGAAAAATGCGCCGACGCTAATACCTTAACGCCCGAAAAAACGGCTTTTTCTACGGCGGAACAGTCATAGGTAGATAGTTCGTCCGTAATGATTACGTCGGGACGCATGGCACGTATTCCCGCATGAAAAGCCATTTCTTTTTCCGCAAATTTCAAAACGTCGCACGTTTCTCCAACGTTTCCTGCGGATATTTCTCCGCGCTCATCACAAATTAGAACGTTTAGATGATTATATTCAGATATAATTCTTGCTAAATCACGCAAAATCGTCGTTTTCCCTATTCCCGGGGGCGATGCAATCAAAATGCTACGAATTTTGTCTGACATACATTTTTGATATATTTCTTGTCCACACCCAATAATTTCATGCGGTACGCGTATACAAAGTGAAGTATAATTGCGGATACTAAGCGGTTTGCCGTGTTCAAAAACAAACTCACCTGCAACCCCAAGCCGTTCCCCGTTTCGTGCTGTAATAAACCCTTTTTTCAACTGTTCTTCTACCGAATATACGGAATATTCCCCTGCTTTATATAACGTATTTTCAATATCAAAAACGTCGCTATAAATCGCTTGCTCCGCCCTACTCACTATCCCGTATTGCCCTAAATATACATACTTTTCATTATAATGGATTGTCGTCGGTTTATCGGCACGTAGGCGGATTTCATAAAGAAATTGTTGATTAAGATGGGTAAGCGCGTCTTTTATTTTTTCAGGTAAAAAATCAAGCATTTATATACTGTATGCGTCGGCTTGTCCGAATAGAACTTAAATGATAAAAAGAAGACGCCCTTCTTTTACGAAAGGCGTCTTAGTGACGTTTATATAATTTTATTTGCTGTAATCAAACAAAATTTGACTGCTCTTTTCTACAAAATCGGATAATTCTTCGGGAGAAAGCTTTTTATAGGAAAGCATAGCAAGGTAATAGATTTGATTGACAATGAGTTTTTGCTTTTCTTCGTCAATGTTCAAAATACCTGAAACTACAGGGTTGGTTACGTTCAAGATTAACGTTGCGTTTTTCGTCGGGTCAGTATCGTTCATGCCATAGAAACCGCCCATTTCGGACATTCTACGCATAAATTCGTCTACGTTTACCACAGCAGGAATTTTTCCGCTCTTGAACCTTTCCGCTTTTACTTGGATATCCGCATTCACCAAATGCTTTTTGAATACGTCTACAAGCTGCTTTTGCGTATCTTCATCTAACTGCGTTTCACTCTTTAATGCCCCGTCGATATCAGCGTCTATGCGCACGAAACGGCATTTTTTCGGGTTTTTATATTCAATAAAGCTAACAAAATGCGGGTCGATATACGTATCACAAAGAATTGCCTGCAAGCCAGCGTCCTTAAACATGGAAATGTACTGCGCTTGTTGTGCTTCGTCGGAAACGTAATAAATCGCCTTGGGTTGTTCACCGTTTTTCGCCTGTTCTTCGGTGATTTCGTCCTCCAAATACGTATGCAAAGGTTTATATTCGCCGTCTAAATCCTTGAAAATAATGATTTTTTCGACTTTATCATAGAATGCTTCGTCTTTCATGCAGCCAAATTTAATAAAGGTTGCAATATCCTTCCAACAATTATCAAACTTTTCACGGTCATTATTAAACAAAGAAGTCAGCTTGTCCGCTACTTTTTTCGTAATATGCTTGGAAATCTTTTGTACTTGTTGGTCGTTTTGTAAAAAGCTTCTTGATACGTTTAAGGGAATATCGGGACAATCGATTACGCCGTTTAAGAGCATTAAGAATTCGGGAATGACTTCTTTAATGTTATCAGCAATAAATACTTGATTGCAGTACAGTTTTACTTGCCCTTTTTCCAGCTGAACCTGCTGCTTTTTCACCTGCGGGAAGTACAAAATCCCCTTTAAGCGGAAGGGATATTCCATATTCAAGTGAATCCAAAACAGCGGTTCGTTAAAATCCATAAAAGTATCGCGATAGAAATTTTTATATTCTTCGTCCGTGCACTCTTTAGGGTCTTTCAAATACAAAGGCGTCGTCGTATTAATCGGTTTATCGCTTTCGTCGCCTTTGGGATTGAGATAGATATCAAACGGCATAAACGAACAATATTTACGTAACAAGTCACGCACAACGTTTTCTTTGAGAAAGTCCTTTTCCTCTTTCGCTAAATGCATAACAATTTTCGTACCGCGTTCCGTTTTCTCCGTTTCGGATATCGTATACGTCGAATTGCCGTCCGACTCCCAACGAATAGCAGGCTCATCCTTATAGCTCTTTGTGAAGATTTCTACGTTTTCCGAAACCATATACGCTGAGTAAAAACCCAAGCCGAAGTGGCCTATAATACCGTCGCCGCTTGCATTTTCATACTTTTGAAGGAAATCGTTTGCGCCTGAAAAAGCGATTTGCGTAATGTATTTTTCTACTTCATCCGCCGTCATACCGATACCGTTGTCTTCTACGGTCAGCGTTTTGGCTTTTTCGTCCGTGCGAACAATGACTTTATAATTTTCTTCTTTGTTTGTTTCGCCCATGTCGGCAAGCTTTTTATGTTTGGTGATTGCGTCAATGCCGTTGGCTACAATTTCACGAAGGAATATATCCTTATCGGAATACAGCCATTTTTTAATAATCGGCATCATATTTTCACTTGAAATTTTAATATTGCCTTGTTTTTCCATACGTAATTACCCCTGAAAAATATTTGATAGTTATATATAAACGAAAAAGTCCGCTTTTAATCAATAAAAGCAGACTCTTTCAAGATTTAATTAGGTTCTATCAAGCGTTCTTGTTTAACAAATCCGCAATCGAAACGCTACCAAGATCGCCTTCGTTCCATTCGGTAACTTCGTCAACGGGCTTTTGAACTCTGGGCTTTCTCGTCTTTTCTTTTTCTTCGCCCTCTTCTTTCTTCGCCTTTCTTTCCACGTTTTCAGGTTTGGGTTCCAAAGCCTTAATGGAAAGGGTCATCTTTCTTTCCGCGCAATCCAACTTTTGGATTTTTGCATCAATTTCTTGACCGATTGTAAGCGCAGTCGTGGGATTTTCAAGGAATTCGTGGGAAATTTGGGAAACGTGTACAAGACCGTCGATACCCTTTTCAACTTCAACGAATGCCCCGAAAGGTACAATACGTACAACTTTACCGTGGATTACGTCGCCTTCCGCGTATTTTTCCGCTGCAAGTTCCCAAGGTTGAGGTTGCAACTGCTTATAACCGATGGAAACCTTCTTAGCAACTTCATCAATCTTCAATACTTTGAATTGATATTTCTTACCAATCTCCAAAACGTCCGTAACAGCCTTAACGCCCGTCCAAGACAAATCGGAAATGTGTGCAAGACAATCAAAACCGTTTACGGAAACAAATGCACCAAACGCGGTTGCTCTTTCCACTTTTCCTTCAACAACGTCGTCAACCTTAATCGAAGCAAAGAATTCAGCTTCCTTTGCCGCCTTTGCAGCTTCTCTTGCCGCGCGTTCTTCTTCGATAATAACGCGTTGCGAGGCAATAATTTCTTTTCTTCTTTCGTTTTTAAGTTCCAAAAGACGAAGACGTAATTTTTTGCCTACGTACTTATCAAGTTCCTTTACGTAGCCCGAACGAATTTCACGAGCGGGAACAAATACCGTATAAGAACCAAGTTGGGAAGTCAAGCCGCCCTTATTGAAACCGGTGCATTCAACTTCAAAGTCTTTGCCTGCCGTGATCTCAGCGATCATTGCTTCTTCTTCCTTAATCTTTTTGATTTGCTTTTGAGAAAGAACCACGCGAGGGGTTACCGCTACGACCATGAGTTCGATTTCTTCCCCTGTTCTTCCTGCGAAATCGTCTTTGTTATACGTTTCGCAATCCACTTCGGATTTGTCAAGCATAACTTCTTTCTTGGTGTTGGGGAGCAGCACCGCCACACCGCTGTCGTCTGCCGACGAAATCGTAGCCGTAATCAACTGACCTTTCTTAAACTTCGGTTGATTGTCCATGTTTGCAACAACTTCTTCCATCGTTGCTTTTGCTTCTGTTTCCATTTCCATTTTTGATAGAACCTCCTGAGTTTGCGCGTTAGGGGTGCTTGCACCCGTAACAATACCTACCTTTTTAAATCTTTTTATTGTTTTGTATTGGAACTCGGCAGCACTCGACAAACGGAACACGTTTGGACAATGCTTAGCGCAGATGTCGTACAGCTTGTTTGTATTGCTGCTGTTCAAACCGCCGATCACCAAAATCGCGTCGCATTTCCTCGCAAGTTCGCTTGCTTCATTTTGCCGTCCTATAGTAGTATAGCAAATTGTTTGAAAAACTTCAACTGTTTTTCCACGCTTATTGGTAATATTTTTTATAATTTTTTCAAATTTTTCTTTAGAATAGGTGGTTTGGGCCACAATTACGCATTCTTTTTCGGGTAAAATGGAAAAATCGTCATTTTCCGATGAAAAAATATACGCCGAATCGTCGCACCAACCGTTTAAGCCGATTACTTCGGGATGCGAACGTTCCCCAACGATAATAATCGTTTTTCCGAGAAGATATTGCTCACGAATAATTTTTTGCGTTCGCCGTACAAACTCACAAGTACAATCTACGATACGGATTTGTCGATTTTTACATTCAGCATAAACACTTTCCCCTACCCCGTGTGAACGTATAATCAGCGTCGCGCCTTTTGGAACGTCCGACAAATTATTCACAGTTATAATTCCGCGTTCCGTGATTTGTTTTACGACGTCGGGGTTGTGAATAATCTCCCCGTAAATATACGTATTTTCAGGGGGAATGGAAAGTGCCGTATCCACCGCTTTTTTTACACCACGGCAAAAACCGCCGCTTTTGGCTACGATAATCTCCATAAGAAATTACTTGCCGCCTTTTTTCTTTTTACTTTCTAAAAAATTCTTATGGTCCTCACGCATTTTCAGCATGATATTACGCAATTTTTCATCCGCTTCAATAAAGTCTTCATCCGTAAGCTTTTTGTCGTAATATTCGCTAAATTCAATGGGCTCACCCATCAAAATATGCGCTCTTCTAAACCAACGCGGTTTTTCATAAATCATCATCGGTACAATCGGCGTTTTCGTACGGATTGCCATGACGGACGCACCGTGTTTAAAAGGCAACATATCCGCACCCGTTTTATTGCGAGTACCTTCGGGGAATACCCCTATCTTTTCGCCGTTTTTCAAGCATTTGAAGCAATCAAGCAAAGCTCTCACGTCGTTTCCGTCGCGGTTAACGGCAATAATTTTTACCGAACGTGCAACCGTTCCAACAAAAAAGGCGTCGGAAATGGAGCGTTTTGCAATAAAATGAATACATTCCCAAGTGGTTGCCGCCATATACACGGGGTCAAGCATATTGTAATGATTACAAACGAAAACGCAAGCCCCTTCCGGCGGTTTTTTATTGCCGTAATACTTAAAGGGTTTAAGCAAATAGAAAAACGGAATAATCAATATACGAAAAAAATTCAACCAACCGCTATAATGTCTGCCTTTTTTATTCGCCTTAATGGTAATCGGCTTTGATTTTTTGGCTTTTTTCACTTTTTTTGCCTGTTCTTGCTGCTTATTCATACGTAATATCCTTCTTAAATTTTTGCTTGAATTGCCGACTTAACCGCTTGAACAACTTCGTCGATTTCCATATTAGAGGTGTCAATGACAATGGCGTCTTTTGCTTGCATTAAAGGCGAAAATTCACGCTCACTGTCTTGTTTATCGCGGGCGACGATTTCTGCGTGTAACCGTTCGAAATCTACCTGTTGCCCACGGGCGGAAAGCTCGTTAAAACGGCGCATAGCGCGTACTTTACTGTCTGCCGTAACGTAAAATTTATATTGAGCGTCAGGTAATACAGCCGTACCGATATCTCTACCGTCTAAAACGCAGGACATACTTTTTGCGATCTCTCTTTGCAATTCCACCATTTTAATACGAACGGCACGATGCGTGGAAATATCCGAAGCCGCCATAGATACGGCGTTTTCACGGATAGCCGAAGAAACGTCTACTCCGTCTAATATCGTATGCTGTGTTCCGTCGCGATATTCTACCGTAACGTTCAAATTAGGCAGCATTTTTTCAACGCTAACGCCGTCTTTGGGGTCAATCCCTAATCGCAAAGCTTTTAAGCCGCAAGCGCGATACATAGCCCCTGTATCTAAGTATAAAATGTTATAATCGCGCGCAAGCGCTTTAGCAACCGTACTTTTTCCACTGCCAGCAGGACCGTCTAACGCAATATTATAAATTTCGGAAATATCTTTTCTCAATATCTTTGCTCCTTCTTGATATACGTGTTTTACCTTCTTTTTATCCGTTCGATTTGTAAACAACATTAACCGAATACACAGCGGTAATCCCCCATCTATATCCGGTTCAACCGCGGCAAATAAAGGCGCGAAATCGTAACCGCATTCTCTTGCCGCTTTTGCAGGATGATAGGAATGAATGTCCGAAGTCAAAGAAAATAAAAACCCGTCAATCTCGTCTTTTTGTAAACGGTTTTCATTGAAAATAGTGTCCAACAACGCTTTTACCGCGCAAGAAATATGTTCTTTATCATCTTGTTTAATAGTAGTTGCGCCACGAATAATGACCATAACAAATGCTCCAAAAATGCTTACATATATAAATTATAACTTAAAAAACAATAATCGTCAAGCAAATTGCCTTTGAAAAACGGTTAATCAATGGTATTTCCCGCAACAAACCCCGTCGCGAAAGCAATTTGCATATTAAAACCGCCTGTAAAGGCGTCGACGTCAAGCACTTCACCGCAAAATTTTACACCGCGGAGTTTTTTACTTTCCATAGTTTTGGGATTGATTTCCGAAGTCTCTATCCCACCTGAGGTGATTATCGCTTCGTTGAATCCGCGCAAGCCGTCTATTTTTATGGGCAACGATTTAATCGTCTTTATAAGACGAATACGTTCGTCCTTTGTTAAAACATTGACGTTTTTTCTTTGGTCTATACTTGCTTTAGACAAGACAAACGGTATTAATTTTTGCGGGAATAATTCTACTAAGGCATTCCCGATTTGCTTGTTTTTATATTTATCAAAATCACGCAAAATGCGTTTGTCTAACGTTTGTTCGTCCAAAGCAGGCTTCAAATCAAGCTCAAGGATTACGTTTTCAAAAGGGAAACGATTGATTTTTGAAGAGGCGGAAAGGACAATCGGGCCGGAGAGCCCAAAATGCGTAAATAACAGCTCGCCAAAATCGGAAAAAACCGCTTTTTGGTTATATTTTGCCGTCAAACAAACGTTTTTTAAGGCTAAACCTTGCAAATTTTCTAATGGAATATCCGTTGTATTTATACCACAAAGACCGCATTTTAATTCGGTGAGCGTATGCCCTATCGTTTTTGCCATAGCATAGCCGTCGCCCGTACTCCCTGTAGAAGGATAACTAATACCACCCGTTGCCACAATAACGTAATCAAAATGATATTCCGATAAATCGGTCTTTATCGCAATTATGTTTGTCATACCACCATCTACTATGTCAGACGTAGGTATTATATCTGGCATAATACTTCTAAAATGGGTAACTTTTTCATTTAATTTAATGGTGACACCATAGTTTCGACAGGCCTTTTCCAACGTTTTTGTTACGTCGCTTGCGTGGTCGGACGCAGGGAATACCCTATTTCCACGCTCTGTTTTTATGGAAAGTCCAAATTCTTCAAAAAACGCCATGCAATCTTGCGGGGTAAACGCATATAAAGCCCCTTTTAAGAATCTCTCCCCACGAACCACGTTGAAAAAAAATTCCTCTAAAGAGCAATCGTTGGTAAAATTACAGCGCCCCTTTCCTGTGATATATATCTTTTTACCAAGCTTTTCATTTTTTTCAAATACGGTTACTTTGTGCCCGTTTTTAGCGGCTGCATACGCCGCCATAAGCCCAGCTGCGCCACCGCCAATTACCCCTATATTTTTCATAGTTTTCCTTTTTTTAACACAATATTTCCCCCGTTGAATTGCATTACTATTTTTGTTTCACAAAAATAGTTTCACGACAAGGGATTATGTAAAGATACGCAACCGCTCTATCTGGAACGGTTGCGTATAATGATAATTACGTTTGATTGTTAAACGGGATATACGCCCGTTTTTGCCATATCTCTATCAACGCCCTTCTTTTGCGCTTCTCTCCATTTGAAGAAGTTTTCAGCAACTTGTTCAAATACCGCATAGGAAAGTACGTCTTCTTCTTTTTCATAATAGCCAAGCTCAATGACCTTTTTCTTGATTTCTTCATATTCAGGTTGAAGAAGGTCTGCAGGACGGCAAGTAATTCTTTCCGCACCGTTCAATACTTTCTTAGCTGCAGCCTCGTCCAAAGGCATCGGAAGCGCACCGTACTTACCTGCAAATAAGTCTTTCGTTTCTTTGGTAACCATCTTATAGCGTTCGCCCATAACGATGTTCAAAACGGCTTGCGTACCAACGATTTGGGACGAAGGAGTTACCAACGGCGGATAACCAGAATCTTTTCTTACATTGGGGACTTCGGCAAGACATTCCGTCAATTTATCCAACTTTCCTGCCTTTTCAAGTTGATTGATAAGGTTGGACAACATACCGCCAGGAACTTGGTAAAGCAACGTATTAACGTCAATTTCTTTGGATTTTTGGTTAAGAATCTTTTCGTCTTTCAACCGTTTTTCAACTGTTTTGAAGTGTTTTACGATAGGCAATAATTTATTGATATCAATCCCCGTATCGTACGGCGTACCCTGTAACGTTGCAACCAACGGTTCGGTTGCAGGCTGAGAAGTACCGTTACCCAAAGGCGACAAGGCGGTATCGACGATATCTACGCCGGCAAGGATTGCCATTAAGTATACCATATCACCCGTACCCGTCGTGTTATGTGTATGCAAGTGCAGCTTCGTGGTGGGTTTTAATGCGGCTTTTAACGCCTTTACAAGCTCGTATGCCTTGAAAGGAAGCAGCAAGTTTGCCATATCCTTCAAGCAAATATTGTCTGCACCACGTTCTTCAAGTTGTTTTGCAAGGTTGACAAAGTATTCGTTCGTGAACACTTCTTTACCGTCAACAACCGCGCTGGTATAACAAATGGTAGCTTCACAAACACCACCGTATTTTTTGATGGCTTTCATGGAAACTTCCAAGTTACGGGGATCGTTCAATGCGTCGAATACACGGATAACCCCTACGCCGTTTTCAATGGATTTTGCAACAAATTGTTCTACAACGTCGTCGGCATAATGACGATAGCCAAGTAAGTTTTGACCACGTAAAAGCATTTGAATAGGAGTCTTTAAGTGCGCCTTTAACGTACGCAATCTTTCCCAAGGATCTTCATTCAAGAAACGAAGACAGGAGTCAAACGTAGCGCCGCCCCATGCTTCAATGGAATAATAGCCGATATCGTCCAACTGTTCAAGGACGGGTAACATATCGCTAATAGGCATTCTCGTAGCTGCTTGCGATTGATGCGCGTCGCGCAAAATCGTTTCGGTGAGCATTACTTTTTTATTTTCAAATTTAAGTTCCATAATCGTTTTACCTCATATCATCAATTAAAAGAGTGAAAGCAGGAAACCTGCTGCAATTGCCGAGCCGATAACCCCTGCAACGTTCGGGCCCATGGCGTGCATGAGCAAATGGTTGCTAGGATCTTCTTCCCTACCGACGTCTTCGGAAATACGCGCCGCCATAGGAACGGCGGATACCCCCGCACTACCGATTAAGGGATTGATTTTTCCTTTGGAAAGCTTGCACATCAATCTACCCATAAGCAAACCGCCAATCGTGCCACAGCTAAACGCGATAAGACCAAGCAAAATAATCTCTAACGTTTGCAACTGTAAGAAGGTTGCGCCGTATGCTTTACAACCGACAGAAACCCCAAGGAAAATAGTAACGGTATTCATCAAACCGTTTTGAGCTTGCGAAGATAATCTATCGCATACCCCCGATTCTTTCAGCAAATTCCCCAACATTAACATACCCAAAAGCGGAACGGCGTCAGGCAATAAGATACCGACAACTAACGTTACGACTATGGGGAAAATGATTTTTTCAACTTTGCTTACCGTACGAAGCGGCTTCATTTTAATGGCGCGCTCTTTTTTAGGTACAAGCAATTTCATAATCGGCTTTTGAATGATGGGAATAAGCGCCATATACGAATATGCCGCAACGGCGATTGCCGACAATAAATCTTGGTTGGTAAACTTTGACATGGCTTGCGTTACGTAAATCGCCGTAGGGCCGTCTGCCCCACCGATAATCGCAATCGAAGCCGCCGCTGCAAGGTCAAAACCAAGCACAACAGCCCCTGCAAGCGTAAGGAAAATACCCAGCTGTGCCGCCGCGCCGATTAACATGCTTTTCGGGTTGGAAATTAACGGTCCAAAATCCGTCATCGCGCCGATTCCCAAGAA
>JAZTWF010000082.1:0-5020 GCA_045635725.1 Candidatus Scatosoma sp.
CCTTGGCTCACAGAACGACATGGCTACGATCCGACTTCCATTTTCAAAACGCGTTCTACTTCTCCCGAAAAGTCAGCGTGGCCGGGGGTGTCGATAATATTGATTTTTACCCCGTTATAATGCGCCGAAGTATTTTTCGCCAAAATGGTAATGCCGCGTTCTCTTTCCAAATCACCCGAATCCATTACCCTGTCTTGCACCTGTTGATTTTCACGGAACACACCGCCCTGCGCCAGCATTTCGTTGACAAGCGTCGTTTTACCGTGGTCTACGTGCGCGATAATCGCCACGTTTCTCAAATCTTCTCTAATCAATGTCTTTCTCCTTTGCTAGTAAACTTTTCAACCCTATTATTGTAATACTTTTTGATAAAATTGACAAGGAAAAACGATAGGTTTTTCTCAATTACTCAAAAAAATTCCGCTTATAGCGGAATCCTTTTATTATTTCTATACGTCGTGAAACGAATTGTCAAGCCGTTATCGTCTATCGGCTCGCTTTGATATACGCAGGTAAAAGCGTCGTTTTCGTCCAAGTTCGGAAAGAATACTTCCGCCCCGCCCACGGCATCCACCTTCGTGACCAAGACTTCGTGACAATAGGGCAATAATTCCTTGTAAATTACACCGCCGCCGATTACGTAAATCTCTTCGTTTTCCCGCTTTTTCATCTCGGCTTTCAGCTCGTCAAACGAACGCACAAAAATACATTCGTCTTGTACATGCCCCCTTGAAAGTACGATATTCACCCTATTTTTCAAGGGCTTTTGGTTGGGAAAAGAACGCAGCGTATTTCCGCCCATAACGACGGTATGCCCCATGGTCGTTTCACGGAAAAATTTCATATCCTTGGGCAGGGAAAACATCATGTCGTTCCCTTTGCCGATACCCCACTTTTTATCGGCGTGTACAATAGCTCTAATCATAAAATCACCTTAAATGGCAACGGGGATTTTCTTATCCAGCTTTTCGTATTCGTAATCGACAAGCTGGAAGCTATCCACCGTGAAATCGTAGAAGTTGGTAATCGTCGGGTCGACGATAAGCTTAGGTGCGGCGTGACGGGGTTTATCCAAAATTTCCTTGACAAGGGGTACGTGTCTATCGTAAATATGCGCGTCGGCAATGACGTGCACAAGCTCGCCTGCTTTCAACCCCGAAACCTGCGCCATCATAATCAAAAGTACGGCGTATTGCACCACGTTCCAGTTGTTTGCGGTAAGCATATCGTTAGAGCGTTGGTTCAAAATTCCGTTCAACGTATCCCCCGAAACGTTAAACGTCATGGAATACGCGCAAGGGTATAAGTTCATTTCATTGAGGTCTTGGAAGTTGTAAATATTCGTCATAATACGACGGCTTGCGGGATTATTTTTCAAATCGAACAGCACCCTGTCTACTTGGTCGAACTCCCCTTCCTTGTATTTGTGTTTTACGCCAAGCTGATAGCCGTACGCCTTGCCGATAGAGCCGTTTTCGTCCGCCCAGCTATCCCAAATATGCGAGTTCAAATCATGGATATTATTGCTCTTTTTTTGCCAAATCCAAAGAAGCTCGTCCACGCAAGAGCGAAAAGCCGTTCTACGCAAGGTGAGAATGGGAAATTCTTCCTGTAAGTTATAACGGTTTACCACGCCGAATTTCTTTACCGTATGGGCAGGCGTGCCGTCTTCCCATTTGGGGCGAACCTGCAAATTCGTATCCCAAAATCCGTTTTCCATGATATCCTTCATATTTTGCGCGAAAATTTCGTCAGCTTTGCTCATTCGTAAAACACCGTCCTTTCGTATTCTAAGATAAAGTATAACACATTCCGTCCCCGTTCGTCAAGGATACGGAAAGATTTTCACCGAAAATTTACCAAACTGTAAAATCTTTTTTGCGTTTATTTTTGTAAAAAGTTGACAAATGCAAAAAAAACGGGTATTATATATACGGATAAAATATTTAATACAAGGAGAAATTGTATCTTATGAACAAGAAAACGGTAAAAGACATTCAAGTCAAGGGCAAAAAAGTCCTTGTTAGATGCGACTTCAACGTACCTATGAAGGACGGCGTTATTACGGACGAAAACCGTATCGTCGGCGCGCTTCCCACCATTAAGTATTTAATGGAACAGGGTGCAAAAGTCGTGCTTTGCTCGCACATGGGCAAGCCCCACAACGTCTTTGACGAAAAATTAGAGCTCAACAAAAAGGAAAAGGCAAAGATTGCCGCTCTTCCCGAAGAAGAACAGGCAGCCGCTACCGCCGAAGCTTTGGAAAAGGCAAAGAAAGACGTGAAAAAGCTCACCCTTGCCCCCGTTGCGGCAAGATTGAACGAACTGCTCGGCGGCAAAGTTGCGTTTGCAACCGACGTGGTTGGTCAGGACGCAAAAGCAAAAGTTGCCGCTTGCAAGGAAGGCGAATGCGTATTGCTTGAAAACCTTCGTTTCCACAAGGGCGAAGAAAAGAAATTCCCCGAATTTATGCAAGCTTTGGCAAGCTATGCCGAAGTATACGTCAACGACGCTTTCGGTACGGCGCATCGTTCGCACGCGTCCACCGCAGGTATCGTGGAAGAAGGCTTAGTAGAAACGGCGGCTTGCGGTTTCTTGATTGAAAAAGAACTTTCCGTTATGGCAGATACGTTGGAAAACCCCAACCGTCCTTTCGTAGCCATTCTTGGCGGCGCAAAGGTTGCGGATAAGCTCAACGTTATTTCCAACTTGCTTGAAAAATGCGACACGTTGATTATCGGCGGCGGTATGGCATATACCTTCATTAAGGCAAAGGGCGGCAAAATCGGTACGTCCCTTGTCGACGACGAAAAGATTGGCTATTGCAGCGAAATGCTTGCAAAAGCCGAAAGCCTTGGCAAACAAATCGTTTTACCCGTAGACACCGTTGCGGCAAAAGAATTCCCCAACCCTATCGACGCGGAAATCGAAACGGCGGTATTCCCTTCGAATGAAATTCCCGAAGATATGATGGGCTTGGATATCGGACCTGAAACGAGAAAACTCTTCGCCGAAGTAGTCGCTAATGCAAAAGCGGTCATTTGGAACGGTCCTATGGGCGTATTTGAAAACCCTATTTTGGCGGAAGGCACGAAAGCGGTTGCAGCGGCGCTTGCAAACGCATACGGCAACGCAACGACGATTATCGGCGGCGGCGACAGCGCAGCGGCTGTACAAGTGCTTGGTTATGCGGATAAGATGACGCATATCTCCACGGGCGGCGGCGCATCGTTGGAACTTTTCGAAGGTAAGGTTCTCCCCGGTATCGCTTGCTTGAACGATAAATAAGAAAACGTTTTACGGGAGCGACAACGTTCGCTCCCGTACCTATGATTAAGAAAAATAAGAAAAGGAAATATAAACATGAGAAGACCTATTATTGCAGGTAACTGGAAAATGAACAACACCGCTTCCGAAGGCGTAGCGCTTGTCAAAGCGATTGCCCCCCTTGTAACGGAAGCCAACTGCGACGTCGTCGTTTGCGTACCCGCTATCGATATCCCTGCCGTTAGCGAAGCTTTGAAAGGCACGAACATCAAGCTTGGCGCGGAAAACGTACATTTTGCCGAAAAAGGCGCATACACGGGCGAAATCTCCGCGGCAATGCTCCTTGAATACGGTGTAGAATACGTCATTATCGGTCACAGCGAACGCCGTCAATACTTCGCGGAAACGGATGAAACGGTCAACAAGAGAACGCTTACCGCACTGAAAGCAGGGCTTACCCCTATCGTTTGCGTAGGCGAATCGTTAGAAGAAAGAGAAACGGGCAAAACGGAAGAAGTTTTGTACACGCAACTCAAAGACGGCTTGAAGGATATCGAAGATATCACGAAAATCGTTATCGCATACGAACCCGTTTGGGCAATCGGTACGGGCAAGACGGCTACGGCTGCGCAAGCTAACGAAACGATTGCGTATATCCGTAAAACGGTGGGCGAGCTTTTCTGCCCTAAGTGCGCGGCAAAGCTCCGCATTCAATACGGCGGCAGCATGAACGCAGGCAACTGCAAAGAGCTTATGGCTATGGAAGAAATCGACGGCGGTTTGATCGGCGGCGCGTCCTTGAAAGCACCCGATTTTGCGGCTATCGTCAACTTCGACAAGTAAGCCAAAATATGAAAATCACGGGGGCAGGTATGCGTTGAGTGATATCTGCCCTACTATTTTGAAGATTAGGAGATAAATAGTATGAAAACTCCCTTTGCTATTATTATCATGGACGGTTATGGAATCAACCCCAGCTGCACGGGCAACGCCATTTGCGCGGACGGCAGTAAATACGTCAACGAACTGAAAAACAACTACCCCAGCGCGCAGCTTGGCGCAAGCGGTATGTCGGTAGGTTTGCCCGACGGTCAAATGGGCAACAGCGAAGTTGGGCATTTGAATATCGGCGCAGGCCGTATCGTTTACCAAGATTTAACCAAAATCACCAAAGATATTCGCGACGGTGCATTTTTCAAAAACCCCGAACTCATTCGCGCCATGCAAGCGGCGAAAAACGCAGGCACGAAGCTGCACCTGTTCGGTTTGGTTTCGACGGGCGGCGTGCATAGCCATACGGAGCATTTGTATGCCTTAGTGGAAATGGCGAAAGCGCAAGGGCTTGACAACGTGTATATCCACGCGTTCACCGACGGGCGCGACGTTGCCCCCACTTCGGGCGCGGAATTTTTGAAGGATTTGCAAACCAAGCTTGACGAATTGAATTTTGGTAAAATTGCGTCCGTTGCGGGTAGATATTACGCGATGGACCGCGACAACAACTGGGATAGAGAAGAAAAAGCGTACGATATGTTGACGCTTGGCACGGGCGTTGCCTTTGAAGGCACGGCGGAAGCCGCGGCAAAGGCGTCGTATGCAAACGGCGTTACCGACGAATTTATCCTGCCCACCAACTTAACGGAAAACGGCAAACCCATTGCGCTGATTAGCAAAAACGACAGCATTATTTGCTTTAACTTCCGTCCTGACAGAGCGCGTCAAATTTCGAGAATGTTCTCTCAAAAGAACTTCC
>JAZTWF010000083.1:0-21512 GCA_045635725.1 Candidatus Scatosoma sp.
CCCAAAACTTTTTTGCGGACGGCGATATATTCGTGTAAATTCGGTAACGCTTTATGGGTAGCGTTAATGAGATTTTCGTACACGATAGGCTGTACGTCTTCGCCTGCAAGCGCCATGGAAAGACAGCTGTCGTACTTTCTCACCGTCTTATAAAAGACGTTCTTTTTCACGTTGCCGTAATACGTTTGCGTAATCGCGTCAATCAGCTTGATATATGCGGAATAGTATTTTTCAAACCATTCGCGGCGTTCTTCCGTCGTCCCCGAATGGAGCACTACGCCGTACATACCGTGGGTCATTTGCACTTCTTCGCCCTTAAACGTTGCCTTGGGCAAATTCAAGTTGGCGTTATCCAGCATACGGAATACGCCCGAAAAACCGCTCATGACGTCGCTGCTTAACGCAAGTAATTTTTCTTCCGCCGCCGAAAGCACGTGCGCTTTGGATTTGATAACCTTACGCAAGCGGTAGGCATACGGCGCAAAATCGGGGTCGGCAATAAACGCCTGCAACGTATCGTCGGAAAGCGCGGTAAGCTCGGGGTCTACGTATGCAAACTCCGACGCAAGCTTGGAAAAATACGAAAGCACCTTTGCCGCCGCCGCGCCGTGCTTGGACAAACGCAGGTCTTCGTCTTGACGAAGGTGTGCGTATAAATAGAGCTTTTCCATACGATAGAACACTTCGTCCGTCTTTTTGAAACAAGCAAGCAGGGTTGCCTTATCGGCAAGCTTGCCGCTATATATTGCAAAATCGGTTGCGGAATATTCCTGTTCCGCGGCTGCAAATTCCGCTTCCCAAGCCTCAAAGCTTTCGTATAAATCTTCCGTTTTCCATTGTAAATTTTTAGAAACTTCACTTCTTTCCATGATATTTTTTCCCTTTTGATATTATTCTTCCGTTTCTTCTTCGTCTTCTTCCACTTCTTCAAATTCCAAAGCGTGCTTTTCGAGAATTTCGTATTCAATGATAAAGTTACTTTGCGTTACGTAGCGCACAAGGTCGCCTTCGCCAAATTCGGGCAAGGGTTTTTCCACGTCGAAATACGCTTCGCGTTCCATCCATTCTTGCTTTTTACGGCTCCAAGTTTCGAACACACAACCCACCGTATCTAAATTATCCTTTTGTAAGGACTTTTCACGGAAGGTGTAAAAATAGTTGGTTTCGCTCATCTTCAAGCCTTCGCTGACGTAATAAAGCATTTTATTATACCGACGCACGCGGCTGTACTTAATGCCCATAAACAGGAAGGTAAACGCCACGTAAATTGCGCTTGCGGTATAGATAAATACCTGCGGTACAATGGGCATAGGCTCTTGATAGGGAAGCCCCATAAAGTAAATCCACCAAGCCACGCAAAAGGCAAGGCAAGCCGCCGTTACGCCCATAAAAATATAGAAATATTTTTGTTTTTGCTTATACGCCGAAAGATAATCGGCGTCCGTGTATACTGCCGTCATAGTCCGTTCCTTAACTTATTTATTATAGATAAACAATACCCCAAGCGTGCCCTTACCGCAATGGCTGGTGATAATCGAACCGGCTACCGTTTCAATGACTTCGTCAAAACCGAAGTTATCCGCTACAAGCGCTTTGGCTACGTCGACAAGCTCTTTATCCGCCGACGAATGGGTAACGAAACAACGCGTTTTATCGTAATCAGGATATTCGTTTTTCAAATCTCTCACGTATTGCATAATGCAACGCTTCATATCGCCGCGATACTTACCGCCTTGCACAAGCTGTCCGTCCTTCATGACGATTTTCGGGTGGATTTTCAAAACGTTTGCCGCAAACATAACCATTCCTGAGCATCTACCGCCCTTATGCAAATAGTCTAAGCTGTCGGGAACAAACGACGTATTGACGTGCGTTTTCAATTCGTTTATCGTTTCTTCAATTTCTTCCGCGCTCTTGCCTTCGTCACGCATATCCGCCGCCTTTAACACCAGCAAGCCTTGCCCCGAAGAAAGCGCCATACTGTCGATAACGCGCACCTTCCCGTCAAAGCTTTCCGCCGCTTGCTTAGCGAAGTTGTGCGAAGCCGAACTCTTTGCGGAAATATTAAAGTGAATAAGTTCGTCGCAATCTTCTAATTGTTTTTTGAAGAAATCTTCGTAATCGCCAATACTGGGCGCACTGGTTTTAGGCAAAATTTTCGTTTCCGCAACGAAGTTAAAAATGTCCTGCGGCGTGATATCTACGCCGTCAAAGTACGCTTTACCGTCTAAATTGACCTGCAAGGGCAAAATGCCGATATTGCGTTTTGCTACCAACTCCCCTAAATCGCAAGTGCTGTCCGATGTAATTTTGATTGCCATAATAAAAAATCTCCTTTTTGTATATACTATATAATTTTTTCGGCTACGGAATTACCGTTTGCCGACAAAGATGCCTGTTATTTTTTCGGGAACGGTAATCAATACCGTTTCCAACCAACCTTGATTGTCCATTGCCCAAGGGGTTACCACACCGTAGATATCCGCATACTTATACAGCCTGTCCTTCAAGCGCGAACCGTTTTGCATATATCTACTGTCCATGCTAACGTTGCGGTTATCGCCAAGGAAAAATATCTCCCCTGTTTTGACTTCGTAAATCCCGAAATCGTAAATATCGGCGTTGACGTAATAGCCAAAGTTCCCGTACGTGTCTTCCCACGATATCCATTCGTTTTCGCCCTTACGCAAAATTTCTATTTTACCGTCTTTACAGCGCACGCTGTCGCCTTCGGTGGCGATTAAGCGTTTGATAAGATGCGTCGTTCTGTCTTTTTCGGGGATAAGCTCCCCTGCCGTGTTATACTTAAATTCGTCGTAGCCGCGCACGTCTACCACGATAACGTCACCGCGCTTGGGCTGTTCGTTTTTATCCAGCAGCAGCCATTCGCCGCTTTGCAGCGTTTGTTCCATAGAAGTGCCCGATACCTGCACCATTTCGTAACGGCTTATCCAGTAAAAGCGAAAGCTTAATACAAGTAGCAGCACCGCCAACAAAACGACGTAAAAACGAAAGTTGGCGTCCCGTTCGTTAAAGCCGAACCGTTCTTCATATAACGGATTGTCCCGATAGTTTCCCTTCATTGATTTTCTTCCTTTTTTGATAAAACGCCCTTGACGCGCTTGCGCAAATCGTCGCGCGAAAGATTAACGAATTTTCCGCAAGTATCACAGCAAAGCTTGATATCCGCGCCCGTACGGACTACCGTCCATACCGTTCCCCCACAAGGATGCGTTTTCTTTAACGTGCATTTATCGCCTATGGCGAAGCTTGTTATCATAACCATAATACGTTGGCAACGGCGTATTCTAAGCCTTCCTTATCGCAGTCGAATAAAAGCGCTCTGCCGTCGGCAAAGCTGCCAAGCGGAAGTAGGCTATTTTCACCCTTGAAATCGTTGGCGCGCAAAATAATGCGTTTCCACTTACCGCCGCCCTTGACTTCTACGGCGCAGGTGTAGCGTTCCGTTTCCTTCTCCACGTCGCCTGCTTCCACCGAAATTTTCAGCTCTTGTGTTTCAGGGAAATACGCGTCGAACGCAAGCATGGCGTTTTCGTCGGGAACGTACATAGGCGAACTGATTTTATACGTACGAATCCCCCCCACGGAGTACGCGCCGACTACGCCGCCGTAGCCTTCCACGCGCTTGGGGATAGCTTCTCTTTCCAAGAAAATATCACCGATAGAATATTCCCCGTAATTTTCCACGGTAAAGCAACCGCTTTCCCAACCGGAGAACAACATTCTGCCCTTAACGGCGTTGGGGTCGGGCTTAGAAAGGCGTTTACAGGTGATTTTGGACGTCACGCGAAATCCGTTAATATACTTCGCATACGCATACGCAAACGCCGCCTTCGCCCCTGCAAACGGTTTGACGACGCAACTCACCTTGCCGTCCACAACGCCCTTGCCGTTTTTCTTTAATACGCGGTGGAAATCGCGATAGGCACAGCGCGTTTTGACGTCCGCTTCGGCGTAATACACCCCCGTTTCCTCCAAAATACCTTCCTTATCGCATTCCACGGTGATTTCCAAGCCTTCGTCCGTTTCCTTCATAGAAACGTTGAGCGTATCGGGGATATAAATTTCTCTGCCCTTAAGATTTTTCTCTAAGAACAAATCCATATCGTTAATGCCGTTCGGGCCGATACAAGCGCCGCTTGTACTTGAATACACCAAGGCATTGCCGTCCGTATTGCCGATACGGGAATACGTATCGTACGCCCTGTCGCAATCAAAGCAATTATCGTGTAAAGCGCACAAAAGCAGTACGGGGCACTTCACGGAAGGCGCGTAAGATTGCGCTTCTACCGCCGCAATATAACGGTGGGTATCGTCGCTAAGGTTATGCGCGACGTTATCCCCGAATTTCGCAATATGTTCAAACGAATGCCAACCTACCGCGTTGATAGGTACGCCGCATTTGATTTCGGGCGAAAGCATGACCTGCCAAGCGATATCGCCGCCCGTACGCACACCGACGACGCCGATATTGCCGACATCTTCTTGCGAACGTAAAAATTCAATAGCATAGAGCGCGACGTACGTCCATTCAAACCACGTCGTTTCATGCGCCGCCAAACCTGCCATGTCTTTGAGTCCGCGCGCTTTTTCCAAGTTACCGTATTCCAAAGCGGTGGGATAAATGGTACGCAGCACCCCTTCCCCGTCCGATTGCATTTTTCCCGAATAGTCGGGCATGAGTACGGCGTAGCCCAAATCGATAAAATGCTGCATGAGCTCGGTATCCACCGTTTTTCCTGCGTCGCCCAAAAGGAGCACCGCCGGTTTGACGTTTTTGCCTACGGGTTTTCCATAGCGCGCGTAAATGCGCACGCTGCCCCCTTCTACGGCGTGCCCTGAAAAGGACACGTGCGAAAAGCGCGTGTTTAACTGCTCGTCAATTCCCCATTCGCTGGCGCAAAGCGGAGATTTCGTATTAAATTTTTTCCATAAGGATACTGCGCTGACGATCATAATTTACCTTTTAACCGTTTGATATCGTTATCTTAAAAGCATTCCACACGCACCGTAGAACCGTGACTTTCGGTTGCGCCCGTTACTAAAATTTTATTATCGATACGGTGTTTTAATTCTTCTACGTGCGAAATAAGTCCCACCGCAAACGATTTACTTAATTTTCCAAGGACGTCCATTACCGTTTCCACAAGCTGTCCGTCCAACGTGCCAAACCCTTCGTCCAAGAAGAAAAATTCAATGGGTCTAAGGGATTTGGCGCAAATTGCCGCAGACAAGGATAAAGCAAGCGAAAGGGAAACCAAAAACGTTTCTCCGCCCGAAAGCGTTTTTACCGCGCGCAAATTACCGCCGTCTAAATTATCCCCTACCTTAAATTCCTTGTCTTCGTACTTTAAGAAGTATCTTCCACCCGTCAAAGAGAGCAGCGTTTTGCCTGCCGCCAAACATATTTCCTGCAAATATTCGCTGGCGATAAATTCCAAGAAACGGTTACTTCTCACAAGCAGGCGCAATTCGTCGCAAAGCTCTTTGTATTTTTGCTTTTGCGTAAGCTCTTTTTCGTATTCCAAATACCGTTCCCGTAAAGCAAGCAAGCGGTTGTATTCGCTTTGCAAACGCGCCTTTTGCGACAGCGTTTCGTCCTTCTTTGCCGCCGTTTCTTGATAGTCAAGCCGCGTGTTTTCATAGGCGTTTTCCTGCAACGAGCTAAACACCGAAGTGTCCGTGCTTTCGATTTGCGCTTTCAACACGTCAAAGCGTTTGAAAAAGGTGTCCGTTTGTTCTTTGGCGATCGCGCCGTCGCCCAAGCGGGCAAGCAAGCCGCGCGCTTCGTCTACGCTTGCAAAGCCGTTCTCCTGCAAGCTGTTATTTAAGGCAAGTTCCCCTTCCTTTTCCTGCTGAGTAAAGGACAGCGCAAGCTGTGTTTTCGTGTTATATTCCGACAGCAACGTATTCGCCCGTTCGGTGGCGGAATCCACCGCCGCCTGTGCTTGCCGTTTTTCCTTTTCCAAGGCTTGCAACTGCCCTTCAAGCGTTTCCTTAGCGCCTAACAAATGGAGCTGCGCCGTACGTTCGCACGCGCTTTCGTAGTTGGCGCGGAGCAATTCGCCCTGCTGTTTGATATTGTTCTTTTTTTCTTCGTTGGCAAGAAAGGCAATTTGCCGTTTGCGCGTTTCGTCCAACTGCTTTTGTAAAAGTTTTTTCTTTTCCGAAATCGCCTTAAACGTAGCGTTTGCCTTTTCCACGTCGGGCAATTCCCCGTCCGTTTCTTCCACCGTGTATTTCGCGATTAAACGCGTAATATCGGGCTGCGCCGTGGGGTGCTTTTGCCCTAAAACCTGCAAATCGGCGGTAAATTCCGCGTACGTTTCGGCAAGCATAACCCCTTTATACGTATGCTTGATATAGTCCAAAAGCGTATCGTCGTTCCCAAGCGCGTCTATCTCTTTTTCCAAGCCTGCAATCATTTCGTCAAACGGTTCTTGTTTGCAAGCCGACGCCAAAAGAGCGTACTGTTTTCGGCAATCTTCCAAGGCGCGCTTGGCGTCCTTTTCCGCAATCAAAAGGCTTTCGCCTTCGCTAAGCTTTTGCAATTTGAGATTGCACTCTAAAATTTCCTTATCAAAATCACGGCTTTGCTGCTGCGCTTTATATACTTCTAACTGCTTAACCGCCTGTTCGTACAAGCCCTTTTTTTGCGCCGCGCCAAGCTGACAATCCTGTAAGCTTGCGCGTAATTTTTGCAAGTGTTCGCTCTTATCCGTTACCGCTTTGGCAAGCGGTTCACGTTCGATAAGCCTGCGTTTTTCCTGCATTTGCGCAAGCTCTGCATTTTTCACCTGCAATTCCTTACAAAGCTGCGTGTACGCCGCTTTTTTATCGGTAAGTTCCTTGACTTCGCGCAAGGCTTTTTCCTTTTCGGCAAGCTTTGCAATCCATGCGGACAGGCTTTCTTCCGTCGTAGCGATTTCCTGTTTTTTCAACGCAAGCGCTTCTTCGCTTGCCCCTTCGTTTTCGCCCATTTTCGCCTGTACTACGCGCACGGATTCTTCCGCTTCGTAGTATTTCGCGTTAATCGCTTTGGACAGCTGTTCGCCGTATTTTTCCAAATTGAAAAGGTGGGCAATCAGCTTAATTCTATCCCCCGAAGTCGCCTTGACAAGTGCGGCAAAATCCCCCTGCGGCAGGGCGATACACGTTTTGAAGTCTTCAAAGGTAAGCCCTATTTTCTTTTCAATAGCAACGTTGACGTCACGCGTGCCTTCCGCCAAAGCAAATAAACCGTTTCCTTCCGTATACTCATAGAAAAACGCTTTACTTCTGCCTGAGCGGCGGTACTCTCTTTGCACGCGGTACGCCTTTCTCACTCCCCCGTCGGTAATTTCAAAATCAAACGTTACGCCTGCGACGTCGCCGTGGTGGTTGATACAGCTTTCAAACGAACCCGACGCGCGGTCTACCTTGCCGTACAGCGCAAAATGAATACTATCAAGTATGGTACTTTTCCCGCTGCCCGTATCCCCGAATATGCCGAACACTCCCCCTTTGAGCAGGGGGCGAAAGTCGATCTGCGTTTTCGACGAAAAACTATTGATACCGAAAAATTCGAGATAGACGGGACGCATGCGTTCTCCTTACCGTTGTTCGTTGAGTTGAGTAAGCGTTTCTAAAAAAAGCGTTTTTAATTCCGCTTTAGGCGGCGTATCGTAGGACGCTTGATAAAAGGCGTCGAACAGTTCTTCGTCCGAAAGCCCTTTGCGCGATTGCAGCTGCAGCGTTTCGTCCGTGCGCACTTCGGTAAGCAAGGAAACGAGATTTTCGTAACTTGCAAGCTTTGCCGATTCTCCGCCCGTCAAGGGGGAAGAAAGCGTCAGCTTTAATTCCACCAAGCAATCGGGATAGGTTTGCAAAAGCGCCGTTGCGCTATCCACGTCCGCCGCTTGCAGGCGAATGAGCTTTTTACCCGAAGTCAACGGGATATCGCGTAAATTCTCCACGCCGTTTGCCGTTAAATCGAACACCTTCACGCTTTTATCCGCGCTTTCGTCAAAGGAATATTGCAAAGGCGAACCGCTGTAATACACGTTATCGCCCAAGCGTTGTTTTTTGTGTAAATGCCCAAGCGCGATATAGTCGCATTTGGGAAGTCCGCGCACGGGGATTGCCCTTGCGCCGCCAAGGTCGATTTCTCTCTCCCCGTCCGACGTCATACCGCCCGCTACGAAAATATGCGCAAGCAGCAGCGCAGGCGAGTTATTTTCATTCCCCGACATGCCTTCCTGTATCCAACCCTGCATACGTTCTACGTAGGGAAGTTCGGATTTTTCTTCGCGAAACCGCGCTTCATTGGGATAGGGCAGCGTGGCGATAAACGCGCGTTCCCCCTTTTGATTTTCAAACTCCACGTAGCCTTTGCCGCTACGGATAGGAGAAGCTAAACGGTTGGACGATTGTTTCGTTGCTATGGGCGAACGAGCGTTGCCCACCACGTATATCCCTTGGGTATGCGACAGCGGTGAAATTGCTGAAAGGCGTACGCCGTCGTCGTGGTTACCGCTAATGATGAGCGCCGTGCGTTCTTCCCCGACTATTTTTTTGATTTTATCGTAAAAGAGCTCTTCCGCTTCCGCGCTGGGAGTGTACGTGTCGAAGATATCCCCTGCCACAAGTACAAGCTCGATTTGCTCCGTTTGGCAAATGGTTGCAATTTCGTCCAGCACCTGAGCTTGCTCGTCTAAACGTTCTCTACTCATTAGGCGTTTGCCTACGTGCCAGTCGGACGTGTGTAATATACGCATGGGAAACGCTCCTTGATAGAGAAGCCGACGGGGAATTTTTACGTTTTTGCAAAACCGATAAAAAACAGCTTGCTTTTCTTTTCGGAAACGGGTATAATATATCTACCCTTTTTTACAAGGCGCAAATGCCGACTCTACTATATTATACACCATTTCTTTGAATAAATCAAGTAAAGCGGCTGAAATCCTGAAAATTTTTCGAAATTTCCTATTGCGTTTTTTGTATTAAAAATGGGAATATATACTGGGGTGGACTATGTCCTTTTGTTCTTTTTCCAAAGATTGCGACGGAAATTCGTTTGTAACCGTTGAAAACAAATTCATTACCAAGTATTTGCCCGAAGTGGACGGCTTTGCCGTAAAGGTATATTTGTACGGCTTGTATCTTTGCAAAACGGGCAACTCCGATTTCGGCGTTAAATCTATGGCGGAAGTGCTCAAAGCCAAAGAAGAAGACGTCGTTTCCGCTTTTGAAATTTGGGAAGATTACGATTTGGTGGAAATTCTTTCCCGACAACCGTTCGTCGTACAATATTTACCCGTTCGCAACGCTACGGGTAAGCCCAAAAAGGCGCACTACGAACAGTACGCCGATTTCAACAAGGAATTGCAACGGCAAATGCAAAAAGTGGGGAAATTTGTTTCCGCAGGCGATTACTTAAAGTATATGCGTTTTTTGGAAGAAAACGCCATGCAGCCGCACGCACTTTTGCTTGTCGTCGAATACTGCATTAACAAGCAAGGCGACGCCGTTTCCCCCTCGTATATTTTCAATAAAGCCAAAAAATTGCTTCGCGAAGGCGCGTATACCTATGAACAGGTAGAACGGGCTTTAAGCAGCTTCAACGCCAACGAAGGCGACCTTATCGCGGTGCTTGGAACGTTGAACGCAGGCGCATATACCAAAGCTCCCACCGAAAACGATTATTCGCTCTATCGCAAATGGACGGAAACGCTTGGGTTTACCAAGGACGGCGTAGTGGCGGCGGCGAAGTCGTTAAAGCGCGGCGGCATGAACGCCTTGGATATGACCTTGGAAGATTTGTACGAACGGGGTAAAATAGAGCCGAAGGAAATTGCGGCGTATCTTACCGAAAGAGAAACGCTCGCCTCGCTCACCTTCCGTATCGCAAGAAAACTTGGCGCGAAAGTCAGCAATCCTGCGGCGTATATCGACGAGTACGTGGAAAAATGGTACACCTACGGTTTCGAAGATACTTCCCTTTTGGATATCGCGCTGTTTTGCATGAAGAGCGAACAAGGCAGCTTTGAAAGCATGCACGCTATCGTGGAAAAGCTGTTTACCTGCGGCGTAGTTTCCGTAGACGGAGTGAAGGCGTTCTTGAAAGAGAAGAACGACGAAGTCAAGCTGTTTGGGAAAATTCGGGATATTTGCGGCTCAGCCGTACGCAAAAACGCCACCAACCTTTCGCTCATTCGCACTTGGCGGGACTGGAATTTTGGCGACGAAATGATTTTGGAAGCGGCAAAACGCAGCGCAACCAGCGCAAGCCCTATCCCCTATATGAATAAAATTTTATCCGATTGGAAAGCGCAGGAAATTTTCACGGTGAAAGCCATTCCCGAAAGCGCGCCGACGGCAAACGCGTATACAAAAAACGCCTACGTCAACGCCAACGTCGAAGCGGCAAACGCCAAAGCGGATAGAGAAAGATATTACGCGTCGCTCCGTGAAAAGGCGCAAATCAAGGCGGATACCTTCCTTGCAAAAGCCAACCAAAACCCCCGTTTCAAAGAAATTGTGAAAGAGCTTGCAAAAATGGAAATCGCACAGGCTCGCGCGGAAATTTCCAAACCGCAGGAATTGCCTGCGCTTTTGGAAAAACGGAAAGCTTTACAAGCCGAACGCAAGGCAATTTTGTCTACGCTTGGGATACAGGAAGAACAGCTTATTCCTAAGTACGCTTGCGCAAAATGTTCGGACAGCGGATTTTTACCCGACGGCACGGCTTGTGATTGTTATAAAAAATAATTTTCGAGCATTTTTTGTAAAACGTAATAAACACGCTTGCATTTTTCAAAAAAATACAGTAATATAAATAGGCGCGTTTGAGAAAACGCACCTATATTTGCAGAGATGTCTGAGTGGTTTAAGGAGCACGATTGGAAATCGTGTGTTGCGGGAACGTAACCGGAGGTTCAAATCCTCTTCTCTGCGCCAGGAAACAAAAGGGATTCAGCCGTTGCGCCGAATCCTTTTTTTGTAAAAAATATATCCCCAAAAATGGCGTTTACGCTATTTTTACGCTATTTCGCTTGACAATCTCCTTTGTTTATGATACAATTTTCAAAAGAGTTGCATTGACCCTGCTTGCAGGGCATAGTCGAAAGGACGGAATTGTTTCTCTTTTATTTGAGTAAGTCCAACTTGTTGGCGGATCGTAACCGCGTGACTTGCTCATTTTTTTTGCAATTTTATTTATTTTCGCTTGACTTTCTTTTCGCTATCGGGTATAATTACAAGCAAGGTAGCGAACCTAATCACCTTTGATTAGTTGTCGGCTTTGTTCCGACCTCGCAAGCACGAGACAATTTTTTGTCTCGTTTTTTTGTAGTCAATTGGGTTTTTATATAAACCTACGCACTTTTACTTGACAATTCCCTTTGTTTGTGGTACAATCCTATTAGTAATGACCGATTTTATTATAAAATCACGGCTAATGCTTATAGAGTGTTTGGCACGTCATTACTTTTTGAAAAGGCGCGGTGTGAGCACATTGCTTAACGCGTGAGATAAAAGACTTTAATTGCTTTTATCCGCCTTTTCTCATTTGTTTATTCTAACATTAGGATACAACAAATGGATAGCTTGTTTTTTTCAAGCCTTGGCTGAAATGCCATGTTAGGGAACGGAGTGGGCGACCACTCCGATTTTTATTTTCTTCCCTTTAACTTTCGTAACTTATCCCTATTTTGTTTTAGCTTGACCCGTTCTTTTTTACAATTTTATTCATTTCCTATTGACATTCCCTAAAATATAGCGTATAATAATAGTGTTCTTTGAACCGTACTTCACCTTTGGTTAGTGATGATATGTAAATCCTATGCTCGTAGCGTAGGATTATTTTTTTATAACTAAAACTATTTACCACCTGCACAGCAGGGGGGGAGAGTTACAAAAACGCAACCCCCTTTCTTCTTGACAAAAAGCACACCCTTCGCGGTGTGTTTTTTATTACTCTTCTCCCCTATCATTTTTATTGCTTTTTCCGTAAAAAAGATATATAATATTAAACGCACGAAGGAGAAAGATTATGAAATTATTTGCGCCAAAAACTTTAACGGCTTTCAAAAATTATACAGGCAAAGATTATATATCGGATATCGTTGCAGGTATAATCGTCGCTATTATTGCGCTCCCTCTTTCCATTGCGCTGGCAATCGCTTCAGGAGCACCCCCAAAAACAGGGCTTTTCACCGCGATTATCGCAGGATTTATTACCGCGCTTTTAGGCGGCAGTAAAGTAAATATTACAGGTCCTACCGCTGCGTTTGCTACTATCGTAGCAGGGATTATCCTTACCCAAGGTATGGACGGACTATTTCTCGCCACGATTATGGCAGGAATTTTGCTGATACTTATGGGTTTACTTCGGTTGGGTTCGTTGATTAAATACATTCCGCACACCATCACCGTCGGCTTTACCGCAGGCATTGCGGTAACCTTGGTAATCGGTCAATTAAAAGACTTTTTAGGACTTACCTATCCTGCGGGCACGACGGCTATCGAAACGGTGGAAAAGTTAAACCTTATCTTTGCGCATATTTCCACCTTTAATCCTTGGGCGTTTTGCGTCAGTTTACTTGGTCTTGCCGTACTTATCGTGTGGCCGAAAATTTCCAAGAAAATCCCCGCTTCGCTAATCGCGGTGCTTGTCGGCGCGCTCGTTTGTCTTATCCCCGTGATTAACGTCAACACCATAGGCTCGCTTTATACCATATCTTCGGCGTTGCCTACTTTTACTTTTCCCCAAATTACGGGCGAAAAAGTACTCGCTTTATTACCCAACGCGTTTACCATTGCTTTGCTTGCGGGGATAGAATCGCTACTTTCGTGCGTAGTTTCGGATAAAATGATAGGCGATAAACACAATTCCAACACCGAACTCATTGCCCTTGGCGTAAGTAACGTATTCGTCGGTTGTTTGGGCGGAATCCCCGCGACGGGCGCAATCGCGCGGACGGCGGCAAACGTAAAAAACGGCGGTAAATCTCCCCTTTCGGGTATGATTCACGCCGTCGTGCTTTTATTAGTTCTCGTGCTCTTGATGCCCCTTGCCGCTTATATCCCTATGCCGATTATCGCCGCTATCTTGTTTATAGTAGCCTATAATATGAGTGAGTGGAGAGAATTTGTCGCTATTGTCAAAACCAAACGCTGGAACGATATTCTCGTGCTTATTCTCACTTTTGTCCTTACCGTTATATTTGACCTTGTCAAAGCAATCGCCGTGGGGCTTGCGATACACTACGCTATCGTATTTGTACGTTTTATAATACGAAAACGGAAAGAAAAACGGGATAACGTCCTTTAATTTTAGGTATATAGCCGTAAAAAACAGCCTGCAAAATTGTAGGCTGTTTTCATTTTTTATTTTTTATTTTTCCAACGTTTCGTCTACGATTTCCGCATTGACGGCATTGACGGAAACACTCTTAATCCCGTTCATAACGCCGCTCTTGGATTTATAGCCTTCTTCGCTCATGGCAATGCTTTCGCCGTTGGTGGCAATCAAACGGTAACGATACAAGCCTGCTTTATCGAAATAAATTTCAAATTTAGGGCAAGTTTTCGTCGTGGGCGTTTTCAAGGTTTGATCTTCCACACGGTCTTCCGCGATACATTTCACCGCATTTTTACCGATACTTTCCATACCCTTTTTGCAAGCCGCTTTGGTGGAATACACCTGCGACGCCACGGCGATTTTTTCCTTATTCGCCGCATACAAACTGAAATTGAACGCGCCCGTAGGCGTCTTTTTGATAACGAATTTACCCATAATTTTCCACTCCTTTGTAGGTTATGGTAGTATTATACCATACTTTTTTTCATTTGTAAAGGGACAAAACGAAATTTGTTTGCTATTTTTGGACAAATTTTCCATAAAAAATACCGAACAAATGTTTGACTTTTGGTAATTGTTGGGGTATAATGGTAGTATGATTAGCCAAGAAAAGTTAACAATTTTAACGGAAAGCGCGAAGTACGACGTGTCCTGTTCGTCGTCGGGGAGCGCACGCAAAAACACAGGCGGCATAGGGAACGGTTACGTGGCAGGGTGCTGTCATTCATTCACGCCCGACGGCAGGTGCATTTCCCTTTTGAAAATACTCCTTTCCAACGATTGCATATACGATTGCAAGTACTGTCCAAACCGCGTTTCCGCCGACGTGCCGCGCGCTTTTGCCACGCCCGAAGAAATTTGCGAGCTGACGATAGATTTTTACAAACGCAATTATATCGAAGGACTGTTTCTTTCTTCCGCCGTACATAAAAACCCCGACTATACCATGGAACGGCTTGTATCGGTGGTGAAAAAACTACGCACCGAATACAACTTTCACGGCTACATTCACTTAAAGGGTATTCCACGCGCGGACGAACGCTTGTGCCGCGAAGCGGCAAAATACGCCGATAGAATGAGCTATAACATGGAGCTCCCGTCCGAGCAAAGCTTAAAGCTATTAGCGCCGCAAAAGAGCAAGCAAAGCTTACTTTTGCCCATGCGACAGCTCACCCAAGAAAAGCGACAGTTTGTGCAAGAGAAGAAAAAAGGCTTAATCAAAGGACATTTTTTGCCCGCAGGGCAAACCACGCAAATGATTGTCGGCGCGTCCCCCGAAGCGGACGGGCAAATTTTGCGATTAACCCAAGCGTTGTATCGCAATATGGATATGAAACGGGTATACTATTCTTCCTATATCCCCGTCGTACACGACACCCTTTTGCCCGAAGTGGGCGCAGGACAGCTCCGCGAGCACCGCTTATATCAAGCCGACTGGCTGCTCCGTTTTTACGGTTTTAGCGTGGAAGAAATCGTCGACGAAGAGCAAAATCTTTCCTTAGAATTTGACCCCAAGTGCGCTTGGGCGCTTAAACATATGCACCTATTCCCCGTGGAAATCAACCGCGCGGATTTGTCGCAGCTTCTTCGCGTGCCCGGTATCGGCGTACGCAACGCCCATAAAATTTTACAGGCAAGACGGTATACCCGTCTTACCTTTGAAGACCTATTGAAAATGAAAATCGCGCTCAAGCGCGCCAAGCATTTTATCACCTGCGACGGCAAATATTTCGGCGCGAAAAACGATACGGCGGTGCGCGGATTGCTTATCGCCGCGGAAAACAGCGAAAACGCGGTGCAAATGGACTTATTCGAAGCCCTGCCTAAGGTAAACGAGCAAAAAATTATGCTTTCATCGCGCCAAAACGCCCTAATGGCATTGACAGGCGAATTATAAAACGACGGGGGCATGTATGCGTTGAACGCAAAAATCGGGGGTATATGATTTACTTTTTTGAAGAAAATGAAGACGGATTTTTAACGGCGTTTTTATCGGCGTTTCACGACGAACACGCCCTGTTTGCCACCGAAAACACACAGCTTGTTTTAGGGGAAGAACGGGTATATTTGCAAACGGACAGCCAAAAAGCGGAAAAGGCGCGCCGTCGCCTTTGTTCGTTTGACAGGGATTGTCTTGACGATTTACGCCTACTGCTCCGCTGTGGAAAAACCGACCGTTTCCAAGTGGCGTTCGGGTATTTGAAGGCGGTGGCAAACGCCAAAGCTCCCGTACGGGCAAGGCTTGCCGACAGGACGGTGTTTATCGCCATGGAATACGTAAAAAAAGTACGTTATGAAATCCACCGTTTTCACGGTTTTATCCGTTTTATGGAAACGGCGAGCGGCGCGCTTTACGCGCCCTTTTCGCCCGACAACGACATTTGCGATTTGCTTGTCCCCCATTTTCGCGCAAGACTACCTGCCTACCCGTTTGTGCTCCATGACGTATTGAGAAAAAAAGCCGCCGTATACGACGGAGAGCACGTTTTCGTTGCGCCGCTTACCCAAGCGGAAGTGGTGCTTTCGGCAAAGGAAAACGAATGGCAGTCGCTTTGGAAAAAATATTACGCCGCCGTAAATATTCCTTCGCGAGAACGCTTAAAACAAATGCGCGGATACATGCCTGCGCGGTACTGGAAGTTTTTGCCCGAAAAAAACGAAAACGCAAGTGCAAACCGTTGACAAACTTCCATTTTATAATGTATAATAATAGCATGGCAAGGGCTGTTTGCCTTTGCCGCTTTTCGTTATTTACGCAAGAATTTTTTCGCAAGGAGTACACGGTATATGAAACGCATTCCCGAATATTTCGGCTGTATGGTCTTCAACGACGCGGTGATGCAAGCGCGTCTTTCCCCCGAAGATTATGCTACGCTTAAGCGTACAATGGAACACGGCAAAAGCTTGAATTTATCCGTAGCGAACGCCGTTGCCGCCGCCATGAAGGACTGGGCGATTGAAAACGGCGCAACCCACTTTACCCACTGGTTCCAACCCATGACGGGGATTACCGCCGAAAAGCACGACAGCTTTATCATGCCCGAAAACGGCGGTAAAGTGATTATGGAAT
Organism: Candidatus Scatosoma sp.; assembly: GCA_045635725.1. GTDB lineage: Bacteria > Bacillota > Clostridia > Christensenellales > Borkfalkiaceae > Scatosoma. The sequence continues at coordinate 16,434 of JAZTWF010000083.1, forward strand.
TTTCAGGGAAAGAGCTTATCAAGGGCGAAACGGACGCGTCGTCTTTCCCTTCGGGGGGATTGCGCGCCACCTTCGAAGCGCGCGGCTACACCGCTTGGGACGCAACTTCCTACGCCTTTATCAAGGACGGCGTGCTTTGTATTCCCACCGCCTTTTGTTGGTAGGGCGGCGAATCGTTGGATAAAAAGACCCCTTTACTTCGTTCTATGGAAGCCATTAACCGTCAAGCGCTCCGCGTATTAAAGCTGTTCGGCGGCGACGACGTAACGTCGGTAAAAACGACGGTTGGGCCCGAACAGGAATATTTCTTAATCGATAAAGAGCTGTTCAAGCAAAGAAAAGACCTTACGTATACAGGGCGTACGCTGTTCGGTGCAAAACCGCCCAAGGGTCAAGAAACGGAAGGACATTACTACGGCGTAATCAAACCGCGTGTGCAGGCGTTTATGAAGGATTTAGACGAAGAGCTGTGGCGTTTGGGCGTACCTGCCAAAACGGAACACAACGAAGCCGCCCCTTCTCAGCACGAGCTTGCGCCTGTTTTTGAAACGACGAATATCGCCGCCGATCATAACCAGCTGACCATGGAAATCATGCAAAAAACGGCGAAAAAGCACGGATTTGTATGCCTGCTCCACGAAAAACCGTTTGACGGCGTAAACGGCAGCGGTAAGCACAACAACTGGTCGCTGTCCACCAACACGGGCGTGAACCTTCTCAACCCCGGTGAAACGCCTTCGCAAAACGCGCAGTTTTTACTCTTCCTTTGTTCGGTTATCAAAGCGGTTGACGAGTATCAAGACCTGCTTCGCATATCCGTTGCGCCGGCGGGTAACGACCACCGTTTGGGCGCAAACGAAGCGCCCCCTGCCGTCGTTTCCATGTTCCTTGGCGACGAGCTGACGGACATTTTAGCCGCCCTTGAAAAGGACGAAGCGTACGGCGCGAAAGAGAAAGAGCTTATGCGCGTCGGCGTGCATACCCTGCCCAAGTTCCCCAAGGATACGACGGACAGAAACCGTACTTCGCCCTTTGCCTTTACGGGCAATAAATTTGAATTCCGTATGCTGGGTTCATCCGCGTCCATTTCCGAAGCGAACACCGTACTCAACACCGCTGTGGCGGAAGTGCTTAGACAGTTCGCCGACGAATTAGAAAACGCAAACGATTTCGAACGGGCGTTACACGACCTTATCAAACGGGTAATTATTCAGCATAAACGCATTATCTTCAACGGTAACGGCTATGACGATAAGTGGCTTAAAGAAGCCGAAAAGCGCGGACTTTTGAACTTAAAGACCACCCCCGACGCTTTGGCGCGGTATTTGGATAAAAAGAACGTGGATTTGTTTACTACCCATAAGGTATACACCGAAAAGGAAATGCAATCCCGTCACGAAATTTTCTTGGAAAACTATTGCAAGCTTATCGGCATTGAAGCCGCCACCATGGTGGATATGGCGCGCAAGGATATCCTGCCTGCCGTTTCGGCGTACGCGCACGAGCTTTGCACCACGATTACCGCCAAAAAACAGGTGTGTGAGCAAATTGACGTTTCCTATGAAAAGGGCACAATGCAAAAAATATCCGCACTTTCCGCTACCGCCTACGAAAACGCGGAAAAGCTGGACAAGCTGTTAAAATCCACCAAATCCATTGTCTGCGCCGTGGAATGTGCAGCGCATTATAAAGACGAAGTACTGCCGACTATGCGCACTCTCCGCGCGGCTGCGGACGAGCTGGAAGGCTTGGTATCGTCTAAGTACTGGCCCTTCCCCACGTACGGCGATTTGCTGTTTAATGTATAAAAAATAACGCACGTTTACGCGTTTTTGTGACAAAAGGAGCTATATGTTCAACGTAGAAAAGACAACTGCCGACCTTATTCAATGGGTACGGGAATGGTTTGAAAACAACGGAAAAGGCTGTAACGCCGTTATCGGTATTTCGGGCGGAAAGGATTCCAGCGTGGTTGCCGCGGTATGCGTAGCCGCTTTGGGAAAAGAACGGGTATTCGGCGTGCTTATGCCCAACGGCGAGCAAAGAGATATCGACTGTTCCATTCGCCTTGTCAAGCATTTGGATATCCCGTACGCGATATGCAATATCAAAAAAAGCGTAGACGGCGTTTTGGAACAAATGCAGGAAAACGGCATGGAAATTAGCCGTCAAACGGTGATCAATCTCCCCCCGCGTATTCGTATGTCCACCTTATACGCCATATCGCAATCGAAAAACGGTAGGGTTGCAAATACCTGCAATCTTTCGGAAGATTACGTCGGCTACGCCACACGCTACGGTGACGGCGCAGGCGATTTCTCCCCCTTAGGACAGCTTACCGTACAAGAAGTAAAAGCCATCGGCAAGTATTTGCAGCTGCCTATTGACTTGGTGGAAAAAGTTCCGTCCGACGGCTTGACGGACAGGACGGACGAAGACAATCTTGGGTTTACCTACGCCGCGCTAGACGAATATATCCGCACGGGCGTATGCGAAAACGAAGAAACCAAAGCAAAAATAGACCGTCTGCACCGCATTAACGAATTTAAGTTAAAGCCCATTCCGTCTTTTCCCTATAAGGCATAATAAACACGCTCCGAAACGGAGCGTTTTCTTTTTTTATTTCGTACCAAACAAACGGTCGCCTGCGTCGCCAAGACCGGGGAGAATATACCCGTTTTCATTCAACTGTCTATCCAGCGTTGCCACGTAAACCTTGACGTCGGGGTGCGTTTCCGCTACCTTGGAAACCCCTTCGGGCGCGCCGATAATCGCCATAAACCGAATGTTGTTGCAGCCGCGCTTTTTCAATAAATCAATCGCGTCGCAAGCGCTGCCGCCCGTAGCAAGCATAGGATCGACGAGCAAAACAAGCTTGTTTTCAATGCCGTCGGGGAGCTTGCAATAATATTCCTTAGGCTCTAACGTTTCTTCGTCGCGGTACATACCGATATGCCCTACCCTTGCGCTAGGGAAAAGTACGTGCACGCCGTTGACCATACCCAGCCCTGCGCGCAAAATGGGAACAATGGCAATGGCGTTATCCGCCACCACCGTTTGTTCACACGTTTCCAAGGGCGTTTTCACCGTCTTTTTCACGGTAGGCACGCCTTCGTGCAAGCATTCGTAGGTCATGAGCGTGGTAATTTCTTCCACAAGCTCTCTAAATTCCTTTGTGGACGTTTTTTCGTCGCGTAAAATCGCAATTTTATGATGAATAAGCGGATGATTGAATATCGTTACGTTCTTATAATTTTCCATACGTACACTCCTTTTTTATTATTGTAGCATATTTTTCCCACCAAAAGCAAGAAAAAAACGCCAAAAGCCGCCTTTTACCGCCATAAAATCTTTTCATAAGCACAATGCAAGCGCAAAAAACGCTTGACGAACCACCGCAAATATGCTAAACCGTATTTGTCACACAAATGGAATATACCTGTAACGGAGTACAACTATGCGATTTTGTACTTCTATTTCCGTTATAGGTGAATTTGTGTGACAACAAGCGAAGTACATTTCGGGGTGTGCTTTGCTTTGCAGGGCACACTTTTTTTATTATCGGAAAACCAATTCCGCTAGTCGCCAACATAAAGAAAACACCGTCGTTTGTTCGGCGGTGTTTTCCGTTTTTATGGCGTGAAAAAAAACTATGTCGAAAGTTAGCTGATTTTGTTGCTTTTTCCGCTGTAAAATGCTACAATAGAATTAACTTTCACAAAAGGAACACAAAAACTATGGCAAAATTAACGATAGCTAAAAAACTTTCCAAGAGAAAATACCGTCCTGCGCCGAGAATTATCGCCGCTATTTACAAGCTGATTATGCTGGATATCGTCGGGCGTAAGTACAAGCCTAACTTCCATATTATTGACGACGTAAATGATTGTAAAGGCCCTTGCTTTGTCATTTTCAATCACTTATCCCGTATCGACCACATGTACGTTATGGGTGCTTGCTATCCGAGAATCACCAACATGTTAGCAGGGTATAACGAATTTTACCGCACCAAATTTTCTTTCATTTTCGGATTGAATAAGGTTATCCCCAAAAAGAATTACTATGCCGACAAGCTGTCCATTCGTGCGACAGCCGAAGTCATTAGACGGGGCGGCTGCGTCACGTTCTCCCCCGAAGGCTTAGCAAGCGACTACGGCGGAAACAAGCCTATTGTTCCTGGAACAAGTAAAATGTTCAAGCATTTCAAAGTGCCCGTATATTTATGTTATTTGGAAGGGCAATACTTGCAAAACACCAAGGTTTGCTTAGACGAACGCCTTGGCGAAACCCACGCCACCATGTCCCTTTTATTCTCTAAGGACGACGACGAACGTTTGTCCGTCGAAGAAATGTACGATATTATCAACGAAAAATTCCGTCGTAACGAATACGCTTGGAACGCCGAAAAGAAAATCAAATGGGAAACGCACGGCAGAATTTGCCACCGTTTAGAAGATTTTTGTTATAAATGCCCCAAGTGCGGCAAAGAATTCACCATGAAAGGCGAAGGCGACAAAATCACCTGCCTTAGCTGCGGCAACGGCGCAACCATGGACGATTATTATCAATTCCACCCCTTTGAAAACGCCGTTATCCCTGCCTCGCCCTACGACTGGGTGGAACAGGAACGCAGGGATATTATCAAAGAAATCCGTGAAAACCCCGATTATTATTTTGAAGACGATTGCCAAATCGGGAATTTGGACGAATATAAGCTCGTCGGCAAAAACAAAACCAGCTTTATCGTCGGCGAAGGCAAAATCCGTATCGACCATAAGGGCTTACACTATAAAGGCACGCGCCACGGTCAGCCGTTTGAGTTCACCATGGATTATAAGGCTTTATATACCTTGATTACGGAAGTGGATTCCAGCTACTTTAACTTCTATTATAAGGGCGAATATTTCGATATCTTCCCCAAACACCAAACGGTGGGTAAGTTTAGCCTGCTTGTCGAAGAAATGCACCGCTACCACGTGAACTTCTATAAGAACTTCAAATGGAACGATTATATGTACGAAGGCATGGAGCTTGGCATTGATTTGAAAAAATAAAACCCCATAAGTGCATAAATAAAAC
>JAZTWF010000084.1:0-14785 GCA_045635725.1 Candidatus Scatosoma sp.
GCGTTAAAGCTTGCCACCAAAGACGAAATCGCGCTTGTGAAATCCATGGCGTATAAGGTGAACGAAGTGTTGAAGGAATACTTTGCAGAGCTCAACGTAACGCTTGTCGATTTCAAAATCGAGTTTGGTAAAACCGTTGACGGGACGATTGTTCTTGCCGACGAAATCTCTCCCGATACCTGCCGTTTCTGGGATTCTACGACGGGCGAAAAGTTGGATAAAGACCGTTTCCGTCGCGACCTTGGCGGCGTAGAAGGCGCATACCAAGAAATGATGAGACGTTTGATGGGAGCGTAAGTATATGGCCGTATTCGGTATTTTCGGAACGAAAACCGCCAACGTTGCGTTAAGCGCATACTACGGCTTATACGCTCTGCAACACCGCGGTCAAGCCAGCAGCGGTATCGTCGTCAACGACGACGGTATATTCCACGCCTATAAAGATTCGGGGATTGTCAACGAAGTTTTCACGCCCCGTGTTTTGGCTGATTTGGGCATGGGGCAAATGGCGCTTGGGAACGTGCGCTACGGCACAAGCGCAACCAAAGAAAGAATCAATGCCGAGCCCATGCTTGTCAATCACGTCAAGGGCAGAATTGCCATTTCCCACGACGGCGGACTTGTCAACTATGCGGAACTTAGAAAAGAGCTTGAATTAGAAGGCGCAATTTTCCATACTTCCAACGAAGTGGAAATTTTGGCGTATATGATTACCAAAGCACGTCTTACCGCGCCGTCGACGGAAGCGGCTATTTCCAAGGCAATGGAACGCATTAAGGGCGGTTATTCCATGCTGGTTATGTCGCCGCAAAAGCTGATTGCCGCACGCGATCAAAACGGCGTACACCCGCTTTGTTACGGTATCCGCGACGACGGGGAGTACGTAGTGGCAAGCGAAAGCTGTGCGCTCAATACGGTAGGCGCGGCGTTGGTACGCGAAATCGACCCCGGTGAAATCGTCGTATTTTCCAAAGAAGGGGTTACAAGTCTTCGCGACCATTGTGAAAAAAAGCCCGAACGTCTTTGCGTTTTCGAATATTTATACACCGCCCGTCCCGATTCGGTCATCAACAGCTGTTCGGTGCATTTGGCGCGTAAGCGCGCAGGGGCTTTTTTAGCAAAGGCGCACCCCGTAGAAGCGGACGTCGTTATCGGCGCACCCGATTCGGGGATTGACGCCGCTATCGGTTACGCCGAAGAATCGGGTATTCCGTACGGCTTGGGGCTTATCAAAAATAAATATATCGGCAGAACGTTCATTGACCCCGGTCAAAACGTCCGTGAAGATAAGGTAAAAATCAAGCTCAACCCCGTTGCGGAAACGGTAAAGGGCAAACGCGTGGTTTTGGTGGACGACTCTATCGTTCGTGGCACGACTTGTACGCGCGTGGTGAAGCTGTTGCGCGACGCAGGGGCGAAGGAAATCCATATCCGTTCGTCCGCGCCTGAATTTTTGAATCTGTGCTACTATGGGACGGATATCGGTTCGAAGGCGGAGCTGATTGCTTGCAAGTACACCGCCCAAGAAATGGCGAAAATTTTCGGGGCGGATTCGGTAGGATTTTTACCGCTTACCGACGTCACCAAGCTTGGCATATCGGGTAATTGTAAAGGCTATTGCAAGGCGTGCTTTGACGGGGAATATCCCACCGAGCTGCCCTTGGAAACGGATAGCAAATACAACCACAAAATTTCGGAAAATAAACAATAAAACGGAGAAAGTATCATGGCAATTTCTTATAAAGACAGCGGCGTAGACGTAACCCGTGGTTACAAAGCCGTAGAACTTATGAAAAAACACGTAAAATCTACTTATAACGATAACGTTATCGGCGACCTTGGTTCGTTTGGCGGTTTCTATTCGATAGCCGACGAAAGCATGAGCGAACCTGTTTTGGTGGCAGGTACGGACGGGGTAGGTACGAAACTCAAATATGCGTTCCTGTTGGAAAAGCACGACACTATCGGTATCGACGCGGTGGCAATGTGCGTAAACGATATCGTTTGTCAAGGTGCAAAGCCCTTGTTCTTCTTGGATTATTACGCTTGCGGTAGATTATATCCCGAAGCGGAAGCGGAAGTGGTAAAGGGTATCGCGGAAGGCTGCCGCATGGCAGGCTGCGCGCTTATCGGCGGTGAAACGGCGGAAATGCCGGGGTTCTATCCCGACGGCGAATACGACCTTGCCGGTTTTGCGGTAGGTATCGTGGATAAGAAAAAGGTTATCAACGGCAAAAATATCACCGCAGGCGACGTCATTATCGGCTTGAAATCGACGGGGGTACACTCTAACGGCTATTCGCTGGTTAGAAAGCTGTTCGGCGATAATGATAAAGCGGCTTTGGAAGCGTACGACGAAGAGCTTGGCGCTTCGGCGGCGGAAGTGCTGTTAAAGCCCACCCGTATCTACGTCAAGAGCATTTTGTCCTTGATTAAAAAGGTAGAAGTGAAAGGTATCGCGCATATCACGGGCGGCGGTTTTATTGAAAACGTGCCCCGTATTTTACCCGAAAACGTAGCGGCGGAAATCGATAAAAATTCCTATGAAGTTCCCCCTGTATTCAAGGTCATGCAAAAGCGCGCGGGGATTACGGATGAACAAATTTACAATACCTTTAATATGGGTATCGGCATGATGGTCGTCGTTGCTCCCGAAAACGTGGAAACGGCGCTTGCCGATTTGAAAGCCAACGGCGAAGACGCCGTGGTTATCGGGAAAATGGTAGCAGGTAAAAAGGAAGTTATCTTAAAATGAAGAAGATAGCGGTATTCGCTTCGGGCGGCGGCACGGATTTTCAATCGGTGATTGACGCAAACGAACGCGAGCATTTTTGCACAATCGAATATTTGGTTGCGTCCAAACCGCAAATCGGCGCAATCGCGCGTGCGGAAAAACACGGCATAAAGCCTATCGTTTTTGATAAAAGTACGGAAACGAAAGAAACGTTTTACGCGCGTGTAGCGGAAACGCTTAAAGCGGCAGGGGTGGAGCTTATCGTTTTGGCAGGTTGGCTGTCCGTCGTTCCGCCAAGCTTTATCGCAGCGTTTGAAGATAAAATTATCAACATTCACCCTTCGCTCATTCCCGCGTTTTGCGGTATGGGGTATTACGGATTAAAGGTACACCAAGCGGCAATCGACTACGGCGTAAAGCTTAGCGGCGCGACGGTGCATTTCGTTTCGGCTGACGTCGACGGCGGCGCAATTATTATGCAGCGCGCCGTGGAAGTTAAGTGCGGTGATACTGCCGAAAGCTTGCAAGCGCGTATCTTAAAAGAAGAACACGTTATGCTGCCTGAGTGCGTTAAGGCACTTTGTTTAGGTAAAATCCAAAAATGCGGCAGGCAGGTATGCGTTGAAGCTTAATGGGGGAAGAATAATGAATGAGATAACAGAAAGAAATTGCTTGGAAGCGGAGCTTGTTTTAGGGTATAAATATTATACTATAAAACAGGAATATGCGCAAAAAGCGGCTTTATGTGAACGCGAGGTTGCCTTGGCGCGCAATAGGCAATATGCAGATAGACTTGCATATACTACGCGCAGAGATAACGAAGTGGGAACGACGGCGTATTTGAGAACTAAACATCCTGAATGGGAAGTGGAATACAACGACTATTGCCAAAAGGAAAAGGACAAGGCGCAACGCAAGGACGTTGAAGACTATACGAAGCGGCAAAAAGAATTTATAAATGGGGAGAAAAGTCTTTGCCTTATTTGTGGCGTACTTTGTGCGGTATTTCTCTTTCTAGTTGTACTTTTTAACATTTTGGGGGTAAAAGAGTTTAACGGCGATTATGCTAAAGCGTTCCAAGAAAGCGGTTGGTTGATTGCGGCAACCTTTATGGGGTTTATTGCCGTTGCCTTGGCGGTTGGCTTCGTTAAAGCGCGCACAGCGTATTTGCAAGCGGAAAAGGAACTTAAAAACTATGTAAGCAACAAACAAGCAAATGTTGTTTCCATGGAAGAATTTTTTGCGCAAAAGACGAAAAATCAAGGTCTTAAAGAAGAATTAAAAGCTATTTATGATGCTGAACATAAAGCGGAAATCGTTTCGTTTGAAGAAAAGGAAAAACGTATTCAAGCAGAGATAACGAATAAAAATTTAGAATTGCTTTCAATACGGGAAATACAAGCGAAATTACAAGAACAAGGCGAGGCATTACCTAAAAAGCTCAATGTGATTCCTGCGTATTATTTCAAGGAAGAAGCGGTAGAGAAAATGCTGTTTTTCTACGTCAATAAACGTGGCGATAACATTCGTGACCTTATCAATTTGTATGAAACGACGGTCTTTCAAGAAGCGGTGCTCAAAAGCTTAAAAGATATTGCGGTGAGCGTGGATAAACTTGCCGATACGGTACGCGGTAGCTTTAACCGTTTAGGCTTACAGCTTGGCATTATCAATGAAAGTATTCGTGAAAATACGGTAGCGCAACGTTTGAATTGGGAAAAATTATCTGAAATCAAAGACGATAATGCAAGGCATTATATAGAAATGGTAAGTGCTATCGAAGATATCGAGTTACTCTCTAACACCTACGTTACGACGAACGTAACGACGGAAGTGAATTTGTAATAATTACAAAAAGGAAGATAGGTTATGAACGTTTTGGTTATCGGTAACGGCGGCAGAGAACACGCCGTAGTGCAGGCGTTGAAAAAATCGCCTAACGTCAATAAAATTTATGCCATGAAAGGCAACGCAGGTATCGGCGAGCTTGCCGAGCTTGTCAACGTCGATTATTGCGATATTCAAGCGGCGGCGGACTGGGTGGACGCTCACCCCGACGTAGATTATACCGTCGTAACTCCCGACGATCCGTTGGCGCTTGGCTTGGTGGACGAGTTAGAACGCCGCGGACACCGCGCGTTTGGTCCGCGCAAAAACGCCGCTATCATTGAGGCGAGCAAGGCTTTTTCCAAAGAGCTTATGAAAAAGTACAATATCCCCACGGCGAAGTACGAAACGTTTTCCGATTATGAAAATGCGAAAGCGTACGTGGAAAAATGCGATATTCCCGTCGTACTCAAGGCGGACGGGCTTGCGCTTGGGAAGGGCGTGCTTATTTGTAAGACAAGGCAAGAAGCGCTTGACGGCGTAAAAGAAATGATGCTGGATAAAAAATTCGGTACGGCGGGAAACAAAATCGTCGTAGAAGAATTTTTAGAAGGGCCCGAAGTTTCCGCACTTGCCTTCACCGACGGCAAAACGATTGTGCCTATGATTACAAGCTGCGACCATAAACGGGTGTACGACAACGACGAAGGCTTGAATACGGGCGGTATGGGTACGTTTGCGCCTGCGCCGTTCTACGGCGAAAAAGCGCAAAAGGAAGTCATGGAAAAAATCATGCTCCCCACCATGAACGCTATGAACGCCGAAGGGCGTACGTTTAAGGGCGTGTTGTACTTTGGCTTGATGAAAACCAAAGACGGTATGAAGGTTATCGAATATAACTCTCGCTTTGGCGACCCTGAAACGCAGGTTATCCTGCCCATGCTCAAAACGGATTTAATGGAAATTTTCCAAGCGGTTACAAACGAGCGGCTTGCCGATATTAAGGTGGAATGGGAAGACGGCGCTTGCGTTTGCGTGGTGCTTGCCAGCGGCGGTTATCCCACGGCATATCAAAAAGGCAAGGAAATGACGTTTGGCGATTTGGATAACGACGTGATTTTATGCCATGCAGGTACGAAACGCGTGGACGGAAAATTACTCACCGACGGTGGCAGAGTACTTGGGGTATGCGCCAAGGGTGCGACGATAGAACAGGCACGGCAAAAGGCGTATAAAAACGTAGAAAAAATATCCTTTGACGGCATGCATTACCGCAAGGATATCGGTATGAAATATAGAGATATCGAAAAGGAATAAAAAAGATGATATATAGAATTTTTGTAGAAAAAAAGGATAACGTACAGGCAAGAAAGGAACAAGCAGACGTAAAAACGTTGCTTGGTATCGACGCGGAAGACTTCCGTTTGGTGCTCCGTTACGACGTGGAAGGGCTTAGCAAGGACGAGCTTTCCGCCGCAATCCCGACGGTATTTTCCGAACCGCCCGTGGATAACGTATACTTGGAAGAATTGACCATTCCCGACGGCTATAAAGCGTTTGCCGTTAGCTATTTGACGGGTCAGTACGACCAACGCGCGGACAGCGCGGCGCAATGCGTGCAGCTTTTGACGAGAAAGGCTCGTCCGCTTGTCAAATGCGCAAGAGTATACCTTGTCAAAGGGGTAACAAGCGAACAGCTTGACGCTATTAAAAAGCATATCGTCAACCCCGTGGAGAGCGAAGAAGTGGGCTTTGAAAAGCCCGAAACGCTTGTCCGCGTAGCGGTAGAAGGCGCGCCCGTAAAGGACGTGGACGGCTTTATTCAAAAGACGGACGAAGAGATTGCCGCGTTCCATAAAGCGACGGGCTTTGCCATGAGTGTGCAGGATTTGGCGTTTGTACGCGATTATTTCAAGGGGGAAAAGCGCAATCCTACCGAAACGGAGCTTAAGGTTATCGACACGTACTGGTCGGACCATTGCCGTCATACGACGTTTGCAACCGAGCTGAAAAACATTCAAGTCCATTCGGAAAACACGACGATTGAAAAGGCGTATCATCTCTACGAGGATTTATATCAAGAGCTTAATGGCACGCGTCCCGATAAATATCCCTGTCTTATGGACCTTGCGACGATTGCGGCGAAGAAGTTAAAGCGCGACGGAAAGCTGGACAACTTGGATATTTCCGACGAAATCAACGCTTGTTCCATTTGTATTGAAGCGGAGCTTGACGGCGAAAAAGTGCCGTATCTTGTCATGTTCAAAAACGAAACGCATAACCACCCGACGGAAATTGAGCCGTTCGGCGGCGCGGCGACCTGTCTTGGCGGCGCAATCCGCGACCCGCTTAGCGGCAGAACGTACGTCTATCAAGCTATGCGCTTAACGGGCGCGGCTGATCCGAGAGAAAAATTAGAAGACACCATGAATGGCAAATTGCCCCAACGCGTTATCACGCAACGCGCGGCGGCGGGCTTTTCGTCCTACGGTAACCAAATCGGGCTTGCTACGGGTATCGTAGACGAAGTCTACCACGAAGGGTATAAAGCAAAGCGTTTGGAAACGGGCTTTGTCGTCGGCGGCGCGAAAAAGGAAATGGTATACCGCGAAGCGCCTAAGGCAGGCGACGTCATTATCCTGCTTGGCGGAGAAACGGGCCGCGACGGTTGCGGCGGCGCGACGGGTTCGTCTAAGGCGCACGATAGCCATTCGGTAGAAACGTGCGGCGCGGAAGTACAAAAGGGGAACGCCCTTACCGAACGCAAACTGCAACGCTTGTTCTTGAATAAGGACGCAACGAGAAAAATTAAAAAATGTAACGACTTCGGCGCAGGCGGCGTTTCGGTTGCGATAGGCGAGCTTGCGGACGGATTGAATATCGACTTGGATAAAGTTCCTAAAAAATACGAAGGGCTTAACGGTACGGAGCTTGCTATTTCCGAATCGCAGGAACGTATGGCGGTTGTCGTAGACGAAAAAGACGTCGAAGCGTTTATCGCTTTGGCTGCGACGGAAAACCTTTCGGCAACGCCCGTGGCGGTGGTTACCGATACGGGTAGAATGAAAATGTTCTTAAAGGGCAAAGCTATCGTCGATATTTCCCGTGAATTTTTGAACACCAACGGTGTGAAACAGGAAACCAACGTCCGTATTACCGATAAAAAGACCAAGTGGTTTGACGAAAAATCGGGCGTCGATTTTGTGACGGAAACGAAAAAGACCTTGTCCGATTTGAACGTATGCGCTAAGAAAGGCTTGTCGGAAACGTTTGACTCTACCATCGGCGCACGTTCGGTGTATATGCCTTGGGGCGGTAAAACGCAACGCACCCCCGCAATCGCTATGGCGGCGAAAATTTGCGGCGGTGAAACGGACGATTGTACCGTTTCCGCATACGGCTATTCGCCTTATCTCATGGAAACAAGTCCGTTTATCGGCGCGGTGTATTCTATCGTTTGCTCCGTTTCCAAAGTGGTGGCAACGGGCGCGAAATACAGCGATATTCGCTTGACCTTGCAGGAATTTTTCCAAAGAATGACAGGTGAACCCGAGGTTTGGGGCGTGCCTACGTCGGCGCTCCTTGGCGCGGTTTACGCGCAAATGGGCTTGGGACTTGGCGCAATCGGCGGTAAGGACTCTATGAGCGGTACGTTTGAAAATATCCACGTTCCGCCTACGCTTATTTCCTTTGCGCTTGCGCCTGCAAAGGCAAGCAAATTAATCACCAACGTGCTTAGCGGCGGCGAAACGCTGTACTATATTCCCCTGCCTAAGGACGAAAATCAAGTACCCGACTTCGACGGGGTAAAAGCTGTTTACGAAGAAGTGTATAAACAAATCGAAAGCGGCAACGCTACGTTTGCCACCGTCGTGGAAAACGGCGGCGTAGGGGCAGCGGTTATCAAATCCGCGCTTGGAAACCACGTTGGCGTTACCTTTGAAATGACCGCAAACGAGCTTTACCGCGAAGCCTACGGCGATATTATACTCTCCCTTAAAGACGCGACAAAGCTTGGCGTTTTTGCAAAACGGGTGGGGCATGTATGCGGTGAAGCGTTTATATGCGGTAATCAAAGCGTACAAATTACCGACGCGGCAACGGCGTATATCACGCCTTTGGAAAGCGTATTCGCAACCACCGCGCCTGCAACGGGTAAGGCGGAAAATTGCGATTATACGAAAGGACAAAGCTACGTCAATATTGCAACGAAAGCGGCAAAGCCGCGTGTGTTTATCCCCGCGTTCCCCGGTACGAACTGCGAGCTGGATACCGCGCGTAAGTTTATTCTTGCCGGCGCGGACGTGGAAACAATCGTTGTAAAAAATCGCAGCGCGCAGGATATCGAAGAAAGCGTAGAAGCGATCGTTAAAGCAATCAAGCGCGCGAATATCGTAGCCTTCCCCGGTGGATTTTCGGGCGGGGACGAGCCGGACGGCAGCGGTAAATTTATCGCAACTACCTTCCACAATCCGTATATTGCCGAACAGTTGGAAGAGCTGTTAAATAATCGTGACGGTTTGGCGCTTGGTATTTGTAACGGATTCCAAGCCTTGATAAAGCTTGGTCTTGTGCCGTACGGACACGTTAAGGAAATGACGGAAAATTCGCCTACCCTGACGTTTAATAATATTTCCCGTCACGTTTCGACGATTGTCGACGTGCGCGTGGCGTCTACCTTATCGCCGTGGCTGTCCGCTTGTAAGGTAGGCGAAACGTATAAAGTTCCCGTATCGCACGGCGAAGGGAAAATCGTTGCGCCGATTGCGGAACTTGAACAAATGAAGAAAAACGGGCAAATCGCTACGCAATACGCCGACTTGAACGGCAACGCGACAATGTTGTCACCGTTCAATCCCAACGGGTCTACGTGGGCGATTGAAGGGATTACGTCTCCCGACGGCAGAGTGCTTGGTAAAATGGGTCATAGCGAACGTATCGGGGATAACCTGTATAAAAACGTCGAAGGTAACTTCGATATGAAAATTTTCGAGAGCGGTGTGAAGTACTTCAAATAAATTTTCGAGGGGGAAAATATGATTGACTTTCATACGCATATATTGTCGAAGATGGACGACGGAGCGAAGGACGACAGCGTTTCCGTAGACGTCTTATTGCAAGAAAAAGCGCAGGGGGTTAAAAGGATCGTGTTTACCCCACATTACTACGGAACGCGTTCCGCGGAAAGTTTTTTCGCTTCGCGCGAAGAAGCGATGGCGCGGCTTTTGCCGCAAATTCCGCAGGGAATAGAAACCCGTTTGGGCGCGGAAGTACATATCACGGGCGTCAACGATCCGCCGCAAGAAACGCTTTGTTCGCTCGCCATTCAAGGTACGAAATGCGTGATGTTTGAATTTCCGTTTTTGTCCGCTTGGAGCAATACTTTGGTGGATAAGGTGGCGGATTTTGTACAGGAAACGGGGTATAAGCCTGTTATCGCGCATGCTGAACGTTATGCGGAAATCTTGAAAAATCCCGCGCTTTTAAGCGAATTTGCGGATATGGGTTGTTACGTACAGCTCACCACGGGCGCATTTTTGGATAAGACACTGCGCAATTTTGCGTTTGCCGCTTTGCGGCAGGGCTTGGTGCATTGTTTGGGTACGGATACGCACGACGCCGAACGCCGTCCGCCGAAATATCAAGCGGCAAAAGAAGCGGTGTACGACGCAGGCTACGGCGAAGAATGGGATAGGGCGCAGGATATTATGCGGCGCTTGCTTGCGGGAGAAACGCCTAAATTGCCGTTTGGCAATGTGAAAAAGGTGTTCGGTTTTTACCGATAACAAATTTTTCCGTAAAAAAACACGTTTAAGCGGTTGTCTTTTTGCAAAAAACGTGTTACAATAATAAAAAAGAAATAAAGGAGATATAAAAATGGCTAAAATTACAGCGGATACTTTGATTGCGGATTGCTTGCAAATCAACCCCAACGCGCCTGAAATTTTGATGGAAGCAGGTATGCATTGTTTCGGTTGCGCTATGGCGCACGGCGAAACGGTTGCCGAAGCGGTTGCCGTTCACGGCGAAGACCTTGACGCTTTGCTTGCGAAACTCAACGAAGGCTTGGAAGACTAATCAAGAAATAAAAAAACGCTCTACCTAACGACGGTAGGGCGTTTTTTATGCGCGTTCTTTTTTGACTTGTTTTGATAAATGATAAATAAGTCGGACTATTTAAGATTATCGCTAAAAAGAAAAAAACGCAAGGTTGTCTTGCGTTTTTTCTGGTGCCCCAAGGCATTTCAAATCCGAACCGAAAAGTTTTCAAATGTCAATACGATATGGGTATATTTATAAAAAATAGATATTAAAAACGGCAGATTTTTTTCTGCCGTTTTTATGTGCTATTTTTATTACTTTCTAATCAAACAAATTTTTAATTCTTCAAAAAGTTCTATAAAATTAGGAATTGTATTCATATGTTTTCTTTTATACTTATGTATATCGTTCAAGAAATCAACAGCCTTATCATTACCATTAACATGCAATATTAAAGCAACACACTCATAGAAGGTTTCTTTTTCAATAAAGTCCCTATCAAAAATTGTTCCGCTATGGTTAAAAGAGAATCCGAATGTCTTTTCTGCAATTCTCTCTATTTCGTATGCGATATCATGGGTATTATAACTCATAGTTTTACTCCTTTAAAAATTTAAAATTTGTTTTTTAACTTTTTATAGCATAAGGTCAATTCTTTCTCGTCAAGAAAGGATTCATTCTTTGTCGCTTTCATCCAATGGGGGATTGGAAAATCTGTACCTGATTGCATCCTATCACTAAAACCATATTCGCAGATTTTATTATAACTTTCATTTGGACAAAATGAGGTGTCACCGTAAACATTATTATACTTACTGAATAAATCTATTATTTTATCCGTGTCTTTACAGTGAGCAAGAACGAACTTCACATCGCTATATTTTAAAAAATATTCTTCAAACCTATCAGGCGCATCAACAATATCTAGACCTGTGTGTATCAAAATGGGCATATCATATTTATTTGCGCATACACAAACTTCTTCAAATAGCTCTCGTATAAAAGGGGTATTTTCTATCCATTTTCCACACCTAGGATGTATTTTAAATCCTTTGTATAGAGAATTTTTTACTATACCTTCAACACTCTCTCCTTCCAAGTGCCTTTGAGGTATTACCCAATACAGAGGAGTAAAATTTATAGAATATTTATTAGCCGTAAAAACAGCTTCTTTTATTTCCATCTCGATGTCTTGTAAAAGTTGATTCTTCTCATCTTGGTTTTTCCAATTTATACAAGACGTCGTAGAGGACGCCCAAATTTCTTTTATTCCATTATTGTGTAAACATTTTATTATAGTGGATGGTTGATAATATATTTTGTAATATTGCCCAAAGTGCACATGCAAATCAACTGTTGCGTTTTGTTTTTTCAAGAACTTCCTTTCTCCAATCTAAAACTATTTCTCTATTTAATTCGGCTACACTACAAAAATATTCGGGAACCTCTAGAGGATTACCTGTTTTTGATTCGTTTGCAAACCTAGTTAAGCAGGGAGAACAAAAGGCTTTACTTTTGCAATTAAGACATTTTTTAATATCTTTTCTCTTAATATTTCTTAAAGCATTAAGTTTTTCGGAATTAAACCAAATATCCGCTAAAGATTTTTCTTTGATGTTTCCACAAATATACGATTGCCAACCTGCGCAAGGATAAATATCTCCATTACTTACAACGCAGCAAGATGAAAATCCTGCACCACAAAAGTTTTCTTCGGGATTTTCTTCAAGATTTTCCATTCTTTCTAAGAAGTCAGGGGATAAAATTGCTTGTTGATAGTGAATATCACCGTTTAAAAGGTCTCTAATTATTTTACCACATTCTTCACAAGACAACCTATGTTCTAAATTACTTGTGTCGTGATTATATTTTGCCATAATTGAATAATCGGTATTTGCTCTAATATTGTGTTTTTGAGCCCAATCAAGAACATCCGCATAATCATCTTTATTTATCGACATTGTAGGACAACTGATTTGAATAGGAATATTGTTTTGAATAAGGCGCAAAATTGCATTCATAGTCTTTTCGTATGAGCCTGGCAATTTTGTTATAGTATCATGGTGCTCAGGGATAAGACTATATAAACTAGTTTGAACTGAAGAAATTGGATCTTCTGAAAGTATTTCAATAATTTCATCATCTAATAGAGTTAAATTAGATAATACAGCAACGGCGAAATCCCTTTTCTTCGCCTCACGTAAAAACTCTTTAAATAATGGATGAAGCATCGGTTCTCCACCTGTTAAAGTTAAACTTAAAGTGTTCATTTCTTTTAATTGGTCTAAAAGAGAATAAAAGACTGTGGGCTCAATGCTATTAATTTTATTTTCGTGAGGAATATAACAATGGATACATCTTTCATTACATTTGCTTGTTAATTCTACTTCGCAGCCAAATATTAAAGGCTTATTACTCGTGTAATGACTTAAATAATCTTGGGTATCCTTTTTTAAAAGTTTTTCTTCCTTTGCGGTAACGAGGGAATTTGCAATCTCATCGTAGCAATTCCAATTGTCATATTGGATTGCTTCTAAAAGCGTATTCCCTTTACATAAAAAACCATCATTAACTAGTTCATCTAAAAAACTAATAACATCTTCCTTAATATCGTTTTCTTCAACGTCAGTAAATTTTTCTGCAATTAATTTGATAATTTCATCGACATGCTGAGGATTACGAGAGATGCACGACAAAAATATTGACCCACAATCATCAAAAACCTTATCAAAAAAACCTTTGTATGATTTGATATAACCAAAGTCCTTAAAACATCTAATAAAACATTCTTTTTTTAATTTGTAATACATTATTAATACCTCTTTATTTTTGGTTGAGTTAAAAGGCAGTTGAATATATCAACTGCCTTTTAATTTTTAGTATGATACTTCACAATAGCGACATCTTTGAACATGGAATTGTGTTTTAGGAGGGCATCCTGCAACAAAAGAACCATAAGACTCACTATAAGAACACATACGCGGTTTTCTATAAGCCATACTCTCAACCTCCTTTTAATATTTATCAAAACACAAATCTTTTGTGAATTAATACTATAATTAAATAGATTTTTGCATCTAATGTAATTTGATTCTAAATCAATTACACTGATTATCATAATCTATGTTCTTCTAAAAAGTTGTTTACATGAGAAGAGAATATTTGTGAAAAAATTTTGCCGTTATTATATAAAACCTATTGACAAAATCAATAAAAAAGTTTAAAATAAATACATAGATTATGATATTCTATGTAGAAAACGGCGAGAGAGTATCTCGCCGTTTTCTTGTGTTTTTAGCGCGTTTATAATAGGAGTTTTCCAAGCCTATTCATCATTTCCGTCTTGTGTTCGAGCATAGAGTGGGCATAGCGATTTAACGTTACCATAGGGTTTTTATGACCTAAAATTTCGGATAGCGTTTTAATATCCATACCGCATTCTAAAGCGCGCGTTGCAAATGTGTGACGAAGAGCGTGAAAGCCTTTATGCGGTAGTTTTAGCCTTTTCAAAAGTAATTCAAAACTCTTTTGATAGGAACGAATCTGCGCACCGTGTATGCGTTCACCACAAATAACGTAGTTTTCGCTTGACGATTTCTTATGCTCTTTTAATCGTGAGAGCAGTTGCTTTGGTACAGGTATAATACGCTCGGAACAATCCGTTTTCGGAGTGTCTATAACCTTAACGTATTCGCCGTTTTCCCAACTGTCGTGGCAAGATTTAGAAACGCTTATAATACCTTTTTGTAAATCCACGTCATCCCAAGTAAGGGATAAAAGTTCTCCAATGCGCAAGCCCGTATAAAGACAAAGCACTACGCCAAACAATCTATTGTTCTTCTTTTCAAAGATATGTTGCTCGATTTTGCGTTGTTCTTCTTTAGAAAAACAATCTACTTGTTTTTCTCGCCCCTTAGGACGCACGATAGCCATTGTAAACTCTTTGTCCGTTACGCCAAGTAATACTGCTCGGCGCAAAGAAGATTTAAGCACGGATATAATGCCGTTTACAGTGTTTGCAGATAAACCTTTTTCGGATATATCCACGGTAAAGCGTTGCAAAACGGTTGCCGTTAAATCGTGTAGTTCCAACTCTCCAAGCGCGGGCAGTATATGTATTTCTATTTGCCTTTTATATTTGTTGTACGTTCTTATTTTCGTAGTGGGCTTGACGTACAAAGC
>JAZTWF010000085.1:0-4019 GCA_045635725.1 Candidatus Scatosoma sp.
AACACCTTAAAGCTATACCAGCCTTCGCTTTCTACGGGAATTTCCAACTCGTCAAAGTCTTTATTCGTCAAAGAGACAGGCGAACCAACCGAAGACGTCGGGGTGTAATAGCTGATAGAGAATTGCATAGAACGATAACCGTTGTTATCGTCAAGCAACCATCTTACCGAAGGAATTTGCAATTCTTCATTGCTTGCATATTTTTCCGCCGCTTGCTTATTCAGCGTATCCTTGAACGTTTGCAAAGCCGTTTGATAAGCAATGCCTTCGACGGAATCTTCCGCGTAAAGAACGTTCTTTTTATTGGTATCGTCCAACTCTTTAATGTTCTTGTATTTCGGAGCAACTTCGTTGCGGTTGAGATAAATCCATTCGCCGCCTGCTACGGGAACAGTCGCCGTACCTTCGGTTACAACCGTTTCATCCTTTTGGATTGCGCCTTTGCCGTCTTCCGCTGCGTACCAAGAAAGGTGATACAGCTTTTTCGCGTTGGTTTCCGCCGTGGACGCCGCGTTGAAGGTATCGTCACCGATTTCGAAGTAAATGGAAACGTATTCTTTGCCGTAGGTGTTGTATACCGTGGTATACGTTTCGTCTTTTGCTTTATACGTTTCGCTTTGGAATACCGTGCTTTCTTTCAGCGTTTTGTACAGTTCTTTTTCTTTGCCCGTTTCGGGTTTTGTATCGTTGGGGTTGTATTGATAGAATTTAAGGTCGGTGGTCAATTTGCTGTCTTGCAATACGTCGATAACTTTATAGTCCCCGTCGCTTTCGCTCCAAGAGAATTTCGTACCAAGCAAGAACCCGTCAAATTCGGTGTTGACAACCAAAATGGGCGCTGCCGTATCCTTTACTTTGTTCTCCGCATCCACACCCGTAAATTTTTGACCGTTGATTTCGTGAATACAAACGGTAGTTTCTTCGTAGGTGTTATCCGATTTCTTAGCCGTTACCGCCTTAAAGGACAACGGATAATTCTTGTTGGTGGTATACACTGCGTAATTTGCACCGACGTTGGTGAATTTATCCAACGAATCGAAGTTTTTCGTTCCGCCGTCTTCGGTGATCGCTACGGCAAATTCGCCGTCGACGCCCGTTTCTTTCATAGCGAAGGTTAAAACAGCCGTCTTGTTGACGATTTCCTGTTTCTTTTCACCGCCGTTTACCGATGCGTACAGCTTTTCACCTTCCACCGTAAAGTCTACGAAGTTGGTGGATTTATCGTCGTCGGTTGCCCAAGCGGACGGCGTGTCCATCGACAACGTAAGCTTGGTGAACTTCAAATCTTTCAAGCTGAATTTAACGTTAAGGTATTTCGCGCCCAAATTATCGTCGTGCCATTTCAGCGCGAGATTTCTTTTGAGCACTACGCTACCGCCGTTGGATAACGCATAGGCAGCCACTTTGGTGGCGTTTTCGCCTGTGCCGTAATCTTGCACGTCAAGTTTCGCGTTCTCTCTTACCGCGAATACCGAAGTGAGTGCTTTGGTCGACTCCGTAGCCGTGTCAGCGCCTGCGTCTTGGATAGTCAATGCGCCGCCAACGCCTGAAATGAGCGCCGCGGTCAGCATTAAGGTGAGTAATTTGTTTACATTCTTTCTTTTCATGAAAACGTGCCTCTCGAATTTTGTAGACTTTCGCTTTATATACAATCGTACTTATTTATTTTACACCTTAAATGATATTTTGTCAAACGCATTTAAGGCGATTTTTATTGTTTTTGCTATTTTTATCTATTTTTCACTTAATTTCAACGACTTTGGACAAGTCAAATACTTTCCAAGGCGTTTCCGTTTCGGGCGGGTAGGCGATAAAGCGCAACCGTTCTTTGGTGATAGGATGAGAAAAGGACAAACAGTACGCCCATAAGGCAAGCTTGCCTTTCTGCGCCAAAGCGCCGCCATAGCGCATATCCCCGAACACAGGACGGGAAATCCCTGCCATTTGTACGCGGATTTGATGCGTTCTGCCCGTGTGCAAACGCACTTCCACCAAGGAATATTTGCCCTTGCTTTCCGCTACTTTATAATCTAATTCGGCATACTTTGCGCCTTCTTCGGACGGCGTACAAATATACACCAAATTATTTACCGTGTTTTTACGCAAATAATTTGTCAAAGTGCCCCGTTCTTCGTCGGGCGTTCCGCAAAGCACGGTGAGATATTTCTTTTCGAAATCCCCCGATTGCAAGCCTGCCGTCAAGCGTGCCGCAGCTTTGCTTGTTTTGGCGTAGACCATAACGCCGCCCGTGGGACGGTCAAGTCTATGCACAAGCCCTACGTATACGTTGCCGGGTTTATTGTAGGCTATTTTAATATATTGTTTTACTTGGTCAAGCAAGTTATCGTCCTTACTATCGTCGGGACAGCAACCCACCATTTGGGGTTTGAGTACGACAATAATATGATTGTCTTCATATAAAATAGAAAAGGGTGGACGGTAGCTTTCCGTCGTTTCATTCGTTTGTGTCATTGACAAATATTCCTCCTGCGCCGCACGGAAGAGAAATGCCTTCTTCCGTCTGTATGCCTACTTCGTAGGCGTCCACTTTACCGTGGAAATTTTTCATAGTTAACTGTAATATATTTTTCAGCACCATAGGCTGCAAACCCGTCGTATAGCTATTGATTAGAACAAACAACGGATTGTCCGAAAGCACGCCCGTGCACGTTTCAACGAATTTGTATAAATCGTTTTCGATTTTCCACATTTCCCCGTTCGGGCCACGACCATACGACGGCGGATCCATAATGATTGCATCGTATTTATTGCCGCGACGGATTTCTCTTTGTACAAACTTCAAGCAATCGTCGATAATGTAACGGATTCCCGTTTGAATACCGCTTAAACGCGCGTTTTCACCTGCGCGTTCCACCATGCCCTTCGCCGCGTCTACGTGGGTTACCTGCGCGCCTGCTTTGGCGCATGCAACCGTCGCTCCGCCTGTGTAGGCAAAAAGGTTAAGCACCTTAATCGGGCGGTTGGCATTTTGAATAAGCTTCGTCATGTATTCCCAGTTGACTGCCTGTTCGGGAAAAAGCCCCGTGTGTTTAAAGCCCATAGGCTTGATTTTGAATTGCAGGGAAAGGGTATCGTAAGAAATATTCCATTCGTCGGGAATGGGCTTGACGATTTTCCAACCGCCACCCCCTTTTTCGCTGCGCTTGTAATAGGCGTTGAGCTTGGGATAGGCAAACAGGTCGATTTGCGATTTCCAAATAACTTGCGGGTCGGGACGGAGAAGATACACGTCCTTCCAGCGTTCTAATTTATAGCCGTCGCCTGTTGCTATGATGGAATAATCTTTCCAGTTTTGTGAAATCTTCATAGTTACACCTTGGAATAAGCGGCTTTTTTAGCAAAAAGACGCAATAATACATATTAAACCTTATATATTATACAGTAAATAAAAAAGATTGTAAAGTGATTTTTACCCTGTTTCCCCCATGGAATAGCGTATTTTTCTTTTTTCTTTTTTGGGTAAAAAACAATAAAAATAAACTTTTTAAAATTTTTTTAATTTTTTTGAAAAAAATGCGAAAAAACAGTTGACAAAAGCATTTCTTTTTAGTATTATAATTAAGCTGTTTGACGGCAAGGCGGACAAATCCCCCTTTCGTTGAAGTATATCGCGGGGTGGAGCAGCTAGGTAGCTCGCCGGGCTCATAACCCGGAGGTCGCAAGTTCGAATCCTGCCCCCGCAACCAAATGGCGGCGTAGCTTAGTTGGTTAGAGCGATCGGTTCATACCCGATAGGTCATAAGTTCGAATCTCATCGCCGCTACCATGAAAACAAGACGTAATCGTTTCAATATATAATAACCGGCCCGTTGGTCAAGCGGTTAAGACACCACCCTTTCACGGTGGTAACATGGGTTCGAGTCCCGTACGGGTCACCAGCAAATTCCTAAATCGAACATTGTTCGGTTTAGGAATTTTGCTTTTTTGTGCCCATACGGGAATGGTGATGAACACGTCGGTTCGCGCGAGCAACGAAGTTGTGACGCTTTCCGAGGGTT
>JAZTWF010000086.1:0-21548 GCA_045635725.1 Candidatus Scatosoma sp.
AATGCCAAAATAAAACAGGATGCACAAGGCATCCTGTTTTATTTTGGAGCAGGTGACGAGAGTCGAACTCGCCGGGAACAGCTTGGGAAGCTGCCGCCATACCGCTAGGCGACACCTGCGCTTTGATTGTGTCCTTATTATACAAGTTTTCCGTGTAATTGTCAACGGTTTTTGCAACTATTTCCGTTTTTTCTTGTCATAAATTACAAGCGGTACCTTTTCAGATACCGCTCCTTTTCTTAACAGGTTTTCCCCTGACAAAATTTACAAACGCCGAAAAATTCCAGCGTTACCCCCTGCAAGGCAAACTCGTCGCAAGCATTCGCAAGCAAATTCTTTTCCTTAAATCCGTTTACCGTTACGTCCGAAAGCCGACCGCAACCCGTGCAACGCGCGTGATAATGCGCGTACGTGTTATAATCGTACCGCATTTCTTGCCCAGAAGAGCGCAACTCCAACGCCTTTCCGTTGACGGCAAAGCCGCTAAGCACGCGAAACACCGTAGCCCGCGAAACCGTGGGATAGCTATCGTGCACCGCCGTATACACTTCCGTCGCCGTCGGGTGATTGAGCGAACAAAGCGCGTCGTATATCACCTGTTTTTGCATTGTCTGTCTTTCTTTCATATTGTTATTCGCTCCTTATTAAGATTGAATATTGATTATATTATAACACAGAATATGCGATTCGTCAAGTGTTTTGTCGAAAAAATTTTTTGGAAGAAAAAACCACCGTTTTTTTGACAAACGGCGGTCTTTGATTTATTTGACGTTTTTGACGTTGACGATAGAGATTTCGTCGCCCGTAACGGCGTCGACGTACACAAGATAATTTTCTTCTTCGAAAGAGCAAATAAACTCGTATGCTATGCGTTCACCGCGCGCGGTATGCACCGCCGCCAGCCGCCAACTGTTCACCTGCAAATCCTTATGCAAGTTATTCATAGCACTATCTATCGAAATGCTCACCTGCGGAGCGTTACGCTCTCTATGATTACGCATAAACGCCGTAGCGTCCAAGCCCGTCACCATACCGCGATTGCGGCACACTTTGACGCGGATTGCGTCAGGATAATAAGCCACGCCATTTTCTACGAACACGAAAGTAAAATCTCCGTCCGTGCCGTTTTCGCGTACGCGCATAGGCTGCATTTGCGTGTACCCCAGCTTTTCCAAAAAATTTTCGGCAAGCATTTGTGCGTTTTGCAAATCGAAGGTGTTTTCCTTGCAATCTTCATAATAATTGAACTTTACCAAAGCGCCGCTTGCGCTGTCGATTTCCGCAAACAGGAGCGTACCTTTATCGTCGTAGCCCTGTACGTTATACGCCTTATACCCGTTGCCGATTGTTTCGCCTACGCATTGATATTCGGCGATAGGATAATCGGCGAAATATTCCAAGCACTTTTCTTCCGCTTGAGCGGTGTCGATTTTATACGAAAAACCACCGTCGTTTTCCGTTCGTCTTATACCTGCCCCGTCCATTTTACCTTCAAAGGGCTTAGGCATAGCCGCGCGGTTTTCCGTCAAAGTGAGTTCTTCCAGTCCGTTTAACACGTCCGCCAAAGCGCCCGTACCGTCCTTGATATAGCCCATGATATCCTTATCGTCCATTTTGGCGGCGTATTCGTCCAGCATGGCGCGCATGGCGTGCCCCGTCTTATACAAGCCCGACAGCGTTTCGCCGTCCTTTTGAGAGAGCTTTTCTCCGCGGTGGAGCTTAGAGAGCATACGTTCGCTTTCCTTCCCCACGCGGTTGATAAACGTCGTGAGCTGTGCGTCCGCTTCGGCGGCGATAGGCATTTTTTCCAAGTCTAACTCGGCAAGTCTTGCTTGCACCAACAAATCGGTGAGAATACGCCCTTGCTGCATAGGTGAGTTGGAAAGTCTTGCCCGATCCAAATCGTCGTCCACGTTTTCCATAATCCCCACAAGCTCGTACGTCGTAGCGCGGTAGCCTGCCGTTACGCCCTTTTTCGTCTTGACCATATCGATTGCCCCAACCGTCACCGTAGCGCCAAGCGCCAAGGTAACCACGCCAAGCGATACGACGGCGGCAATCCAACCGCCATAGCCCTTATTAGAGCCCCGTTCTTTCTCCCGCTTACGGTTGGCTTTTTGGCGCGCGCGTTCTTGGCGTTTGCGTTCTTTTTCTTCTTGTTTTCTCTTTTTCTCTTCCTGTTTTTTCAATGCCGCCGCCACGCGCGCTTTCGCCGCGTCTTCTTCCGAAAGCCGTTTGCTTTTGGTTACCACTTCCGTTTTTACAAGCCGTTCGTCCCCGTTATTTTGCACCGATTGACGGGTGATACTCTCCACCTTTTCCGCTCCCGAAGACACGTTTACGGATATTTCCTTGTTTTTTTCGTCCATTCCTTATTTTCCCCCTTTATCAAATAGCAAACACGTGTTTCCCGATAACGGTAACCGTTTGTCTATCGAATATCCACGCGCTGGTAGCGACGGCAGGGTTATAATAATAGATAGCCCCGCCCGACGGATCCCAACCGTTAATGGCGTCACGCGCCGCGCGCATAGCCGTTTCGTTGGGCGTTAAATTGATTTGTCCGTCCGATACCGCCGTGAACGCGTGCTTTTGATACACAACCCCCGACACGGTGTTGGGAAACGCCGAATGGCGTACGCGGTTGAGTATTACCGCACCGATAGCCACCTGTCCCACGTACGGTTCTCCCCTGCCTTCGGCATAGATTGTCCGCGCCAGCAAATACACGTCGGAGTTGGAAAATCCGCCCACACTACTACCGCTGACCGCGTTATCCAAAGCGTTATACGCATCCGTCATGCCCAACGCTTTATAGGTGGCTTTTCCCACCACGCCGTCGGCAGTTAAACCGTTTTTCTTTTGAAAAGCAATCACCGCCGAGCGCGTTCCTGCGCCGAATACGCCGTCCACATTTCCTTTATAATATCCCCATTGTTTTAAGCGGCGTTGCATTTCCTTGACTTCGCTGCCCTTAGAGCCCTGCCGCAATACCGCCGTAAAAACGGCGTCCGTCGTTGCCGTCGGCGTTTTATCGGGCGTAGCGGAAACCGCCGCGCTCACCCCCACCGCCACAGGCAAGGCGATTGCCAAAGCAACCGCCGCAAACAGGTATCTTCTTTTTATCGATTTTTTCATACTATTTCCTCCTGTATGTAAAAATCACTTCGCCGCCCAAGCCTGTATAATCTCCCATATCTTACTTTTATACACGACGTTTTTACCCGTCGGCGCGGTAAAGCAAAGGGGCGGATACACCACGCACCACCAGTTATCCCCAACGCCCTTACCCAAAGAAAGAATAAGCGCGTCGTATTCCCCTGCAGGGAGCGTGTATTCCCCGTAAATACGCACGGGAAAGCGTTCCCTTTTGAGCTCCGCTTTGCAGGCATAGGAAAAGCCGTTTTCGCGAAGAACTTCGTTTGCCGCGTTTTCTATCCCTTGTAAGTGCGCTTGCAATCCCTCGTACGCGCTTTGCTTGTCCGAATACGCCGCTACAAGCGGCGTTAAATACTCCACTACGCCGTCGCGGACAAGATATTTCACCGCTTGCGCCGCGCTATCGTTGCTATCCGCGCGGATATGCATGCGTAAATATTCCTGTGACGTAGGGCTGTTTTTTGTGACAGCCATACCCGAAAAGCCGTAGCCCGTTAAAATTATTATGCAGGACAAAAGAAAAATTATGCAATACTTTTTCATAAAAAATAACTCCCGTAACCGTTTACGGAAGTTATTGACAAGATATATTTATTTTATACGTAGCGTAACGAAAACCGTTTACTTGGATTCGTCCCAGCTGTGGTGGTGCAGCTCCCCTTCCTCCAACAAAGAGAAGTAATCGTTTTGGCGCAACGCTTCATACAGCGCTACCGCTACCGAATTGCTTAAATTAAGCGAACGCGCTTCGCCGCGCATAGGAATGCGCAAACAGGTGTCAGGGTGCTGTAAAAGCAATTCTTCGGGCAAGCCTTTGGTTTCCTTGCCAAAGACAAGGAAATCGCCGTCCTTAAACGCCGCGTCGCTGTGCCGTTTCCTGCCCTTAGTGGTAAAAAAGTAAAAGGTGGCGTTTGCGTTTTGTTGATACAGCTCGTCAAAGCTGTCGTAATAGGATATATCCACCAAATGCCAGTAATCCAAGCCTGCGCGTTTGAGATATTTATCACTCACCTCAAAGCCAAGGGGGCGGATAAAATGTAATCTTGTACCCGTAGCGGCGCACGTGCGCGCGATATTCCCTGCATTTTGCGGAATTTCCGGTTCAACCAAAACGATATTCAACATAGAACTATTCTCCTTAACTATATACTATTGTACAGGAAAACGGCGATTTTGGCAAGCGGTTACACGCATAAAAGGTGGATTTTTCCAAAGGATAAGCGGGTATAAACAAAAAAATAGGATACATACTGTAATGGCAAGGCAAAACCTTGCGTAAGGAGCT
The DNA here is from genome assembly GCA_045635725.1 of Candidatus Scatosoma sp. Lineage (GTDB taxonomy): Bacteria > Bacillota > Clostridia > Christensenellales > Borkfalkiaceae > Scatosoma. The sequence goes on from JAZTWF010000086.1 coordinate 4,445, forward strand.
ATATTATGAAAAATAATGCAAACAAACAAAACAAAATGAAAAACTGTGGCAACAAGAATTGCGGCAGCAGCAAAAACTGCGGCAATAAGCAAAGCGGTGAAAACCGTAACTACAACCATGGCGAAAACGAATAAGAGCCATATCCCTACCCCGACGCAACGCGCGTTGGACGTCTTTACGCCCCCGTCGTCTACCGACGTAAACGGTAGCTATACGGGACGGCCTAAAAACAAGGGAGAGATCCCCGTGCAGGACGCGGACGATCTGTAATCAAAAGGCCCTGCGGCGAACGTGATATTCACCGCAGGGCTTTGTATTTTAGAAATTTTTAGAAATCGTCGTCATCGTCGTCGTCATCATCGTCGTCATCGTCGTCGCTGATCGTATCGTAATAATCGTCGGCGGTAACGTATTCGAAATCGTCTTCTTCCGATTCTTCCATTTCCTCGTCTTCTTCCGATTCTTCTAATTCGTCTTCAAATTCGGAATCGGGAATACCCAGGTCGATTTCTTCGTCTTCGTCGTCAAGATAGCTTCTCCAAGACGCGTCTTCTTTTTCTTCGTCTTCTTCGTCGATCTCGTCTTCGTAAGCGCTCTTTTTCTTACATTCTTCGCACATCTTTTCGCCGAACATCATATAATTTTCGCCGCAAATAGGGCAAAGTTCCGTTTCTTCTACGTTTTCTTCCGCTTCAAAATCGTCCGAAAACGTCTTTTCCCCTAATAATTCTTTGGTACATACTTCACAAAATTCCCGTTCGTCTGCGTCGATAAAATTCAATTCACAACGCGGACATAATACATATCTCGCCATATATTCTTTTCCCTCGTTTTTCGGCTGTCGCCGTGATTTTGCTATATTATATTAAGATTTTGCGATTTTGTAAACCGTTTTTATACCCTTTTTAGATATTTTTAGAAATTTTTTTATAATCCCTATGAAAAAGAGCGTCCTTTCTATCAAGAACGCTCTTTTTTATGCATTATTCTTCGATTTGCGTTTCCGTAGGGGTTTCTTCTACGCTTTCCGTTTCCGTCGTTTCTTGCGCGTTTTCCGTCCCTTCTTCCGCTTGTTCTTCCGTATTTTCCGTTTCGTCTGCGTATACGTCGATAGACTTATCGTCCGTCGTATCAATCTTTCTCTTATACGCGTTTACGGTTGCGTCTTCTTCCGCTTTCTTCGCTTTCTTCTTGCGATATACGATAACAAGGGGAATGGTCACGCCAGCCGCTACGACAAGTACGCTGCCTACGATAATGAGCACGATTGCCCACGTTTCCAAACCGCCTTCTTCTTTATCGATTACAGGCTCGGATTTAAGCGTGCCTACCCATTCTTTATCGATAGCTTCCTTATCCGCCGCGGTCATTTTACCGACCATGGAAATTACCGTGCTTTCCAACTTCAATTTGCCGTCCGCTACTTGTTTAACGAAGTCCGCTACGATACCTTGTTGCGTGGAATCGTACAAATCCTTTACAGCGTCGTACGCCGTCGTTTTACCCGTGCGGTAGTAGTAATCGATTGCCGCCTTCGTCGCGTCGTTGTAGCCTTCCTTAAATTCTTCTACCGCGTCGATATTTTCTTGGTTGGCTTTCGCTTCGCTAATCTTCGTTGCGTAGATATATTTATAGGAGTTTGCACCCATTGTTTGTACGTTGACATATAATACGGTATCCCCGAAAATTTCAGGCTTATACCAGCTACTGTCCCAATCTACCAAGGGCAGGGTTACGGGTGCGTATTCCGCCGAAAGCTCGTCGCCGCCGAAATCCTGTTCTACGTCGTAATCCGCTTGGCTGCCGCCGTAGTTGATATAGCAAAGGTTTTTACCGTTCGTGCCCGTGCCGTAGTAGTACAAACGCTTCGCTTGCGCGTCTACTTTCCAAAGCTCCGCACCGGACATATTCCCCGTTAAGGTAACCGATTCTACCGTTTTGTTTACCGCATTGTCGTAGCAATCGCGTTTTAATACGGTTGCTTCGCCTTCCGTCGTCGTATACAGCGAATAGAACTTTTCACCGTCGATATACGAAACCGCCGCCGTCGTTTTGGTGGAATCCGCCGCCGCTACTTTGAGCGCCGTTTCCGCGTTACCGCTTACGGTGTTCCATTGTTCACCCTTTACCGTGGTATCCGCTACGTAATAGAGCTTAGATGCGCCGCTATCCGATGCGTTTTCGTTGTTGGCTTTACGCGTGAAGTATACGCCGCCGTTTTCATAACCCGTAATCGTATAGTTGTAACCGCTGGAATGCAAAGCCGCCGTTTGCTTGTCCGCAGCGTCGGAGAACATGGTGCGTTCGTCGTTGCTGCCTACGCCGTCCAAAACAAGCGTACCCAAGTTCACGTACGGATAAGTGGCGTAATCAGCCAAATCGTAAGGCGCGTCCTGGCCTGCGTCCTTCGCTTCTTGCAGCTTATCGTTGAAGAACGCTTCGTTGAAGTCGTAGCTCTTACCGTTAGATATGGTATAGCTTGCCTTTTCCGCATTGACAGCCGTCACCTTCGCCGCCGCGTTTACGTAATAGAGCTGGTTATACTTTTCCGCGCTGCCTGCGTTGTGCTGGTCAACGGTTTGCACCGACATGGTGTAATATACGACGGGGTTGGTCAAATCCTGCTTATCGTAGAAATAAGCCGTAGCGTCTTTGACAAGCATAGTTGTCGTTTTCGTCTTGGTATTAAAGGACATTAAGTCGCCGTCCTTTTCGTACAGACAGTACACCGTACCGCCTTCTTCTACGAAACGATACTTCGACGCGTTATTTTCCAAACGGAAATAATAATCGCTCATAGGCGCTTCTTTGCCGTCAAGCTTAGCGCGCTTGAAGTCAATCTTCGTGTTGTCAATCGCACCCGTTTCCAAGTTCTTGTCGGTGGTAGGCGTAGCGTAATACACGTAATCGCCGTAGATATAAATACCCGACGTATAATCCTGCGCAACGAACAGCGAAGGCACTACCGTCTTTGCCTTGTCGTACTTCTTATCATTGAGATCACTTACGGAAATGCGCATCAAAGCGCCTTTGACTGCGTCACCGTAGGTATTGCCTGCGGTGTAGCTTTCGTAACCGTTGATAAAGTATACGAAATCACCCTTTTGTACCGCGAAACCGCCGTTGGAAGAAACGGTAGCGTTCGACACGTACGAATTGCCTAAATCGTCGCCTTTATAAGCCGACGCACCGCAACCCGCAAAGAAAAAGGTCGAACCTAAAACTGCCGCCGCCGCGACGGAAAGTAATTTTTTGCTTTTATCCCTCATTGTAAAGGACTCCTTGAAAATACTGTATATCGAGAAAATTCCCCTACGTTATAACTTGGCGTATTCCGACAAACTATAACGCATATTCTATTATATATCAAAACGCAAATCAATGCAAACAAAAACGCGCCGTTTTTACCGCTTTTTTTCGTTAAATTTTGTATTTTGGAGATTTTTCGCCATGGAACCTTTCGGTTTGTTTCAACTTTTGCAATCCTTTTTAGCTTCTACGCCCAACACGGCGCAACCCACTCCGCCCCCTGAAACACAAACCGCGGAAAAGCCTTCCCCCACTCCGCCGCAAACGCCACCCGAAAAAAAGGAAGAAGTCGGCTATTCCTATCAGGCGATTATGGGCTTTTTAAGCGAGCACGACCGCCGCGCAGGACGTATAAAAAAGTAGCGTTTCACGGGAAACACTACTCTTTTTCGTAAGCGTACAGCTTATACAGTTTTTTGGACAAGCCGCCTGCATACAACCGTTTGAAAATACACTTTTCCATACCGTTAAGCTGGTCGATAAACGGCTTTGGCGTCATTTCGTATTCCTTGGAAAAAGTCAATCCACCGCTTTCCAAAAGCTTGGGATTTTCCAAGCCGTACACCCTATTCACGCCCACGTCCTTGACGGGGTTTTTGCATTTGGAAAGCTTTGCCGCAAGCGGCGTATAGCAATCCATAAGCAAGTAAAGCTTTTCAAAACGCTTACTAAGCGCCGACGTCAGCCCTTGAAGCTCCGCCGTCGTTACGTACATGCTAATCCCTTCCATGACGACGATAGCGCATTCCGACTGTGGAATACTTTCCAACCAAGCGGTATCTCTTACGTCGCAACCGATGGTTTGATAGCGTTCATTCGTCGTATAATAACGGGCTCTTTCGGCAATCACTTCGGGAAAATCGACGTCGTACCATGTATTTTGCGGCGCGGTTACGCGCAAAACCCTGCTATCCATACCGCAACCGATATGCAAAACGACGGCGTTCGTTTGTTTTTGGAGCTGTCCTTCCAACCATTTATCAAACACGGCGGAGCGTATGCCCATATAGTACGCCAGCCATTTGGATTTGGATTTCCCCTTTAAGGGGAATTTTTCCTGCTGCCAAATTTCTTCCGCTTTTTTATCCTGTAAAAACAGTCCTTTTTTACTCACGTACGCCTTGCCGTATAACGGAATATACAGCGTTTTATTGACTTCGTTCATAATTCACCTTAAAAAAAGAAAACGCATACGAGATGCGTTTTCCATAATTTGTTATCTCTTCGAGAACTGAGGTGCGCGACGAGCTTTCTTCAAGCCGTACTTCTTTCTTTCCTTCGCTCTGGGGTCGCGGGTCAAGAAACCTGCAGCCTTCAATACGGGACGGCTGTTTTCTTCCGCTTCCAAAAGCGCGCGGGCAACGCCCAAACGGATTGCGCCTGCTTGACCGGTGTAACCGCCGCCGATAACGTTTACGACTACGTCGTATTTTGCTTCAGCTTCTACGGCAACCAACGGTTGTTTTACGATATATTGCAAAGTACCTTGGGGGAAGTAATCTTCAAAAGCGCGGTCGTTAATTACGATCGTACCGTTACCGCCGGGAAGAAGGCGAACTCTTGCGATAGCTTTCTTTCTTCTACCCGTTCCCCAGAATTGAATTTTCTTTTTAACGTTTGCTTTTGCCATTTTTCAAATCCTCTCTTATTTGTCGATTTTGAGAACTTCGGGCTTTTGAGCCGCATGGTTGTGTTCCGCACCTTTATACACGCGGACCTTTTTCAACATTGCTCTGCCAAGGCTGTTCTTAGGAAGCATGCCCTTTACCGCTTCGTATACGGCAAGGTCGCTCTTTTCCGCCATCAACTTCTTGTAAGGGATTTCTTTCAAGCCGCCGATATATGCGGTGTGATATCTGTAATATTTGTCTTCCAACTTCTTACCCGTCAACATAACTTTGTCGGTGTTGATAACGATAACGAAATCGCCCGTATCAACGTTGGGAGTGTAGGTAGGTTTGTGCTTACCGCGAAGAACGGATGCTACGTGGCTTGCAAGACGGCCGAGCGCAAGCCCTTCCGCGTCTACAACATACCACTTTCTTTCAACCGTTTCGGCGTGCGCCATATAGGTTTTCATAATATGTTACTCCTTTATTCGTGTGTATTTTTCTTTTTTTAGTGCGCAACGGTAAATGCCTTCTTTCCGTTCAACTAACGGGGAAAAACGGGAAAAATCAAGGGTTTTCCGTTACTCGCCCATTTATTGTATTATGAAACGAAATTTAAGTCAAGCTGTTTTGAGCGGCATTTTTCAATTTTTTTTATTTTTTTTAATTTTTTTTTGCTTTCACGCTTTTTTTGCCTATTCACGGCGCAACCGCAAGGAAAAAAAGAAAAAAAGCTAAACCCCACCCCTAAAATTTATTTGCTTTTTGCGCGTAAATAGGTTATAATATTGTGTGCTCAATAAAATGTTAAACTTTGGAGGAATTTATTATGCCTTTGGTAAACACTACCGAAATGTTCAAGAAAGCGTACGCAGGCAAATATGCTATCGGCGCGTTCAACGTAAACAACATGGAAATGATTCAAGCTATCGTCGAAGCGGCTAACGAAGAAAAATCTCCCGTTATCCTGCAAGTTTCCGCCGGTGCAAGAAAGTATGCGAACCCCGTATACTTAAAGCACCTTGTACAAGCTGCCGTAGAAACCAACGATATCCCCGTTGCTATGCACCTTGACCACGGCGCCGACTTCGAAATTTGTAAAGCTTCTATCGACGGCGGTTTCACGTCCGTTATGATCGACGCTTCGTCCAAGCCTTGGGAAGAAAATATCGCGATCACGAAAAAAGTAGTAGAATATGCGCACGATCACGGCGTTGTCGTAGAAGCCGAACTTGGTAAGCTTGCCGGTATCGAAGACGACGTAAACGTAGACGCTGCTGACGCACAATTCACTTCCCCTGACGAAGTAGAAGAATTCGTTGCAAGAACGGGTATCGACTCTTTGGCAATCGCCATCGGTACGTCCCACGGTGCGTACAAGTTCAAGCCCGGTCAAGACCCTAAGCTCCGTTTGGATATCTTGGAAGAAATCGGGAACAGGTTGCCGCAATTCCCTATCGTTTTGCACGGCGCTTCGTCCGTTCCCCAAGATAAGGTGGCTATCGTCAATCAATTCGGCGGTAACATGCCCAACGCCATCGGTATTCCCGAATCCGAACTTCGCAAAGCGGCGCAAATGGCGGTTTGCAAAATCAATATCGACAGCGACCTTCGCGTAGCGTTCACGGCGGCAATCAGACAGCACTTCTCCGTAGAACCCGGTCACTTCGACCCCCGTCAATACCTTGGCGACGCACGCGCTATGATGAAAGAAATGGTTAAACACAAAATCGTCAACGTGCTCGGTTCGGCTGGCAAGGCGTTCTAATCTACAATATAATATAAATATAGCACACTACATTCGCAAACGAAAGCGTAGTGTGCTTTTTTCTTTTATAATTGCCGCACATTTATTAAAATTTTTTTCTTTTGTTTGGCATAACCGTAAGCAAGCGCCGTTCCGCTTTTTGGTTGATAATAACTGCTATTTTGTTTTGCATATTTTCTTATTGTAGGCTTATAGTTTTCATCATAGTAAAATACACAATAATCACTATCATTTATCATGGCTTGGTTTCTTTCCACATAACTTGCCTTACCCGACGTGTATTTTGTTTTGTATTCAAATTCTTCTTCCGCCACCGTCAAGTAAACGCCCCGTTTTTGAAAATAGGCGCGAATTTCTTCCCATTTTTCCCTTTCACTTTCTAATATGCAAGTTTCACTTTTGCAAGTGTAGGCTATCCTTTTTATGTTTGGATATTTTTCTTTCAATTCACCAACCACCACATTACAAAGACTATCAAACGCACTGCGACTGCCAAACAAAAAAGTCCGCACGTTATACTGCACAATTAAACTTTCAACCACTCTTTCTATCTTTCTTTTTAATTCTTCCGTTAATTGAATTTTTCTATGTCCAAAAAAAGAACAGGTTTTATGTCTTTCCATAATAAAAAACCCCCAATGTATTCATTTTGAATACTCACAGTAATCATTATAACATACTTTTATGTTTATGAGTATTCAAAATTGAAAATTTGCAAAAAATTTATGTATGTGGGCTTTCCGCCCATTAAAAACCCTATTCTATAATGGTGATATCAAGATTATTTTTGGGGATTATTATGGAAATAAAAGAAATTTTATTAAGAATAGGCTACGTGAGAAATAAAGCGAATTTATCGGCAAGAGAAGTTAGTTTACGAATGGGAATGAGTCCACAATACGTTGCACAGCTTGAAAGCGGACGAATTGTTTTAACGGTGGAAAAGTTGTTACAAATTTTAGAAATTTGCGATTTTCCCTTAGAAAGATTTTTTAGCCCGAATATTGTCGACTATCCCGTGGATAAAGAATTACAATCTTTAATAGAAGCATTGCCGACGGATAAAAAGAAAAACATAATTGCGTTTATCAAACAGTAAGTAAAAAAGAGAGCCGAAGCTCTCTTTTTTCTTACAGATATTCCTTCCAACGTTTTTCAAATTCTTCTTCCTTTTGCAGCATTTCATTGAGAAGGTCGATAATTTCGTCCTTTTCCCCTTCGCGGCTAACGTCCCCTGCCGAAGTGCGCAAAGCCGTTATCCCCATTACCGTGCCTTGTATCATCATATCCGCGATATGCTGACGGGAATTGTCCGTAAGCGTGCTCATTTTAATCGAACCCCAGATCATGGCTTTCTTGAACGGGTTGGGTTCTTTGACTTCGATATTTCTATCCTTGGCAAGCTTAGCCGCTTTGGAAGAAAGCTGTTCGTATTCTTCGTGTTGGGCTTTAAGCTCGGTGCGCAAATCTTCGTCTTCTACCTGCGGCAGTATATCGGCAATCGATTGCAGAGCAAGCTGTGCATTGCGGTAAATTTCCGCTAAAATTTCTTCCGTTTGTTTACAGTTTTCTTTTTCCATATCATTCGCTCCTTTTCTTGCAGTATGCTTGGTAAGCAAAAAAATATGCGCTTTTTGATAAAAAATAAGAAAAACAGGCAAAAATGCTTGACGAAAACAAAAAAAATATGGTATAGTAATACCCGAGCCGATAGAAACGGGCTTTTTTAAGTTGCCATTTTTATGGTACGCCTTGGAAATTCTTCGAGACTGGAAAGAGGAGGTAAAAACTATGTACGCTATTATCGATAACGGAAATAAGCAATACAAGGTAGCGGAAGGCGACGTTGTACGCGTAGAAAAACTCGCGGCAAACGAAGGCGACACCGTATCCTTCAAAGTGCTTATGGTTGCCGACGAAAACGGTATCAAGACGGGCGCGGAAGTTGCGTCTGCGAAGGTTACCGCTACGGTCGTTAAGCAGGACAAAGCGAAGAAGATTATCGTCTTCAAGTATAAGCCTAAGAAAAACGAACGTAAGAAGCAAGGCCACAGACAACCTTTCACCGCCGTAAAAGTTGAAAAAATCGAACTCTAATCGGCACATTCCTTCGGGAACACACACAAAAATTCGAATTAAAGGAGAAATAAAAAGATGTGTTTTATCCGTTTATTCGCTCATAAGAAAGGTACCGGTTCTTCCCACAACGGAAGAGACAGCGAGGCGAAAAGACTTGGCACGAAGCGTAGCGACGGCCAACCCGTACTCGCAGGCAACATTCTCGTTCGTCAACGCGGTACGAAAATTCATCCGGGCGCAAACGTCGGTATCGGCAAGGATGACACCTTGTTCGCTCTCGTAGACGGCGTCGTTCGTTATGAAAGAATGGGCAAAGACAAGAAAAAGGCAAGCGTATATCCCGTAGCGGACGCGCAATAAACCAAAACAAAAAAATGACTCCCCGTCGGTTTTCCGACGGGGAACTTTTTTATGCTTTATGCGCGTTGGGCGTTACAAGCACCGTCTTATAATCGGTGTACACCACAAACCCTGCTTTGCTTTTGTTGGGCTTTTTGACAAACCGCCGTTTGCAATAGTCCACGGGGATTTTATCGCCGCTTTGCCCGTCCGAATAATAGGCGCAAATTTCCGCCGCGAACAGCAACGTTTTTTCGTCTACCTTCGCCCCTTGCGACGCAATCACCACGTGCGACGAATGATACTTTTGCGTGTGCAGCCATATATCTTCGGGGTGCGCGGATTTGAGCAGTCTATCGTTTTGTAAATTATTCCTGCCTGCGTAAATGGTAAATCCGCCGTGGGTGTATTCTCTAAACGGCACGCCTTCTTCCTTTTTCTTTTTGCCCGCTTTTGCCTGCGGCGCTTTGATTGCGCCAAGCAACGTCAATTCTTCTTGAATTTCCTTGCAATCTTCCCCCGTTTCGGCAAGCGCAACGGACGCGGAAATACTCTCTAAATAGGACAGCTCGGCTTGTTCGCTTGCTTGCATGGGCAACAAAATCTCTTTCGCGCGTTTTTGTTTGTTGTAGATTTTGAAATATTTTTGCGCGTTTTTCGCAGGGGATAACGTGGGGTCAAGCGTAATGCTTAACGTACCGCCGTTTTCGTCGTACCAGTTTTGCAATTCTACGGTGTGCATACCCCGCTCCACGGCGTATAAATTTGCCGTTAAAAGCTCCCCTTTGATACGGTTTTCTTCGGCTTTTTCCGCTTCGCGCAAACGCTCGGATACGTCCTGTAAGCGTTTCGCCGCCTTTTTCTTTAACGCACGCACCGCGCTTTCCAGCTTGCGTTTTTTATCGTCGAACGCCTTTTTATTTTCTCTACCCGAATAAAATTCGTCTTCCGCCTTGCAAAGCGACGGCATTTCCCGTCCGTTTTCCACGGGGAACGCAAAGAAATCCACCGCCTTATCCCCCTGCATTTTTAAGCAGGGAACGCACGGTTCGTTTTGGAAAAATTCGGGGATAAACTGCCAAAGCGGAGCGCCGTTTGCACGCGCAATCATTTCCCTTGCCGTGGATAAGGCAAAGCCTGCAACACCGTTAAAAACAGCCAAAGCAAGCGTTTCGTTATCGTACCCTTCGGGGTGCATTTCTTCAAAGCTTTTTAGCATTGAACGCATACCTGCCCCGTCCAAAGGGGATAATTTGTCCTGCGGAACAGGGTATTCGTACTTCGCGCCCGAAAGCAAAACGCGGTGGTTATCGTCCATGAGCGCGGTGGTTTTTAACGCGCCTAAAATAATCCCCTTTTCGCTTAAAATGACGTTGGAGTATTTGCCCATAAGCTCGCAATGGAGTACCCGTTTACTTTCCGAAAAATCGGTGGTACAATGCAATTCTATTTCGATAATGCGTTCGCATTCGTGTTGGCGCACGTCGATAATTTCCGCGCCCTGCACGTGCTTGCGAAGGAGCATGCAAAAATTCGGCGCAACGGGGGCAGGCTCTTTTTCGTCGGCGGCAAGACAAACGCGCGCGCCCGTAGCATTTGCGCTGACAATGAGTTTAACCGTCGTTTTTTTGGTGTATATAATAAAGGTGAGCTCGTCTTTATTGACCTGTGAGATACGGTTGATTTTCCCGCCGATCAAAAAACGGGCAAGCTCTTGACTAATTCTTTTTACGTGGAAAGCGTCCTGCGGCATTTTTTACTTCCTTAAAAATCTTGTTTTCTTAAATTATACCGCAATTTTCGTAAATTGTAAATAAAAACCGTTAAAAAACGCTTTATTTTCTTTCATAAATATGGTAAAATGTATGGAGCGAACGAAAAAATCGTCCGCAACCTAATAAAAAAATAATATATTGCATATAGGCAGGAGAAAATCATTATGAAACACACCACCAAAGCAGCGGAAAAAAGCACCGTCAAAATCACTCTCAAATTCGACGCTACCGAATGGAAAGAAGCGCTCAACAAGGCGTACATGAAAACGCGCGGCAAGTTTGCTATCAACGGTTTCCGTAAAGGCAAAGCACCCAAGAACGTTATCGAAAACGTATACGGCAAGGGCGTATTCTTCGAAGACGCGCTTAACCTTCTTTTCTCGGAAAACTACCCTACCGTTATTGAAAAGAACGAAAAGAAATTCACCGTTGTCGGCGATCCCGACGTATCGGTAGAAGCGCTTTCCGACGAAGGCGTTACGTTGGTTGCCAGCGTACCCGTAAAACCCGAAGTGAAGATTTCCGCTTATAAGGGTATTAAAATTAAGGAATATGCGTATACTGTTAAGGACGAAGAAGTGGAAGCGGATATCAACCGTTTGCTGGATAGAAACGCACGCAAAGTGGAAGTCACCGACAGAGCGGCGCAAAACGGCGATATCGTCAATATCGACTTCGTTGGTACGGTTGACGGCGTGAAGTTCGACGGCGGCGAAGCGGAAGGCTTTGACTTAACGCTTGGCAGCGGTCAGTTTATCCCCGGTTTTGAAGATCAAGTGGTTGGTATGAATATCGGTGAAAAGAAAGACGTCAACGTTACTTTCCCCGAAAACTATCAGGCGGAAGCTCTTAAAGGCAAACCCGCCGTATTCGCCGTTACGCTCAACGCAATCCAAGGCAAAGAACTTCCCGAGCTCAACGACGAATTTATCAAGGACGCTACGGGCAGCGAAAGCGTAGAAGCGTACAAGGCAAAGACCAAGGAAAGATTGCAAAAGCAAGCGGATAAGCGCGCAAACGACGCTACCGAAAACAGCATTTTGGAAGCAATCGCTCAAAACACCGAAGTAGAAATTCCCCAAGCTATGATTGATAGAGAAATCGATTCGCTTGTACAAAAGTTTGAATATCAGCTTATGTACCAAGGCTTGAAGCTGCAAGATTACCTTGATTTCTTAAAGACGACGATGGCGGACTTTAGAAAGAACTACGAAGAAGCAGCTTTGAAGAACGTTAAGCATCAGCTTATCATTTCTCAGCTTATTAAGGAAGAAAATATCGAAGCTACCGAAGAAGAAGTCAATGAAAAAGTGGCTGAGCAAGCGAAATCGGTGGAAAAAGACGTGGAAGAATACAAGAAGAATATGGATCCCCGTCAATTCGATTATATCCGCAGCGACATTATCATTACCAAATTGTTTGCAACGTTGAAGGCAAACAACGAAATGGAAGTTGTCAACGAATAATAAAAACGCAAGGTATTGAACATGAACGAAAAAAACGTTTTAATCCCCTACGTCGTAGAACGTACGTCGTCGGGTGAACGCACCTATGATTTGTATTCGAGATTATTAGACGATAGAATTATCTTTTTAAGCGGTGAAATCAACGACGCCGTGGCAAACACCGTCGTTGCACAGCTTATCTATCTCGAAGGCAAAGACCCGACAAAGGATATCAGCCTGTATATCAACTCCCCCGGCGGCAGCGTTTCGGCAGGTATGGCAATCTACGATACCATGAACTATATCAAGTGCGACGTATCGACGATTTGTATCGGCTTAGCGGCGTCTATGGGCGCGTTCTTGCTTTCCAGCGGTGCACGCGGTAAGCGTTTTGCTTTGCCCAACTCCGAAATGATGATTCATCAGCCGCTCGGCGGCGCGCAGGGTCAAGCGAGCGATATCAAAATTCAAGCGGAGCATATCCTGCGTACCAAAGCCAAGCTCAACCGTATTTTGGCGGAAAACACGGGCAGGGATATCGCTGTGATTGAACGGGATACCGACCGCGATAATTATATGTCCGCGGACGAAGCGCGTTCTTACGGCTTAATCGATAAAGTGTTCGTAAGAAGATAAAACGCACTCTATTAAGAAAAACGCGCAAAACTGACAAGGTTTTGCGCGGTATTTTTCAAAAATCGCGTTAAACGCCCTACGTTTTGGGTATAAATAAACACCGACGGCTTTGTCGTCGGCATATAGATAAGTAACGGAGTAAAACATGTCAAATAGAAATCAACATTGTTCCTTTTGCGGAAAAGCCAAAGAAGAAACGCGCAAGCTCATCACGGGCCCTGACGGCGCGTGCATTTGCGACGAATGTGTGGAAATTTGCAAATCCATGATAGACGAAATGCAGGAAAAATCCGCCCCTGAAAAGGACGTTCCTTTGAAAAAACCTGCTGAAATTAAGGCGGAGCTTGACGAATATATCGTCGGGCAGGATAAGGCAAAACGCGTTTTATCCGTAGCGGTGTATAACCACTACAAACGCATTAACGCCCTTTCCAAGGCGAAAAAAGACGAAGACGACGGCGTAGAAATTGAAAAGAGCAACGTTCTTCTTCTCGGCCCTACGGGCAGCGGTAAAACGTTGCTTGCCCGTACGCTCGCCAAAATCTTAAACGTTCCCTTCGCCACCAGCGACGCCACCACGCTTACCGAAGCAGGCTACGTCGGCGAAGACGTGGAAAATATTTTGCTTAAACTCATTCAAAACGCTGATTACGATATCGAACGCGCACAACGCGGCATTATCTATATCGACGAAATCGATAAAATTGCAAGAAAGGGCGAAAACGTTTCCATCACGCGCGACGTTTCGGGCGAAGGCGTACAGCAAGCGCTTTTGAAAATTATCGAAAGCACGACGGCAAACGTTCCCCCCCAAGGCGGTAGAAAACACCCCAACCAAGAATGCTTGCGCCTTGATACGACGAACATTCTCTTTATCTGCGGCGGCGCGTTTGTCGGCTTGGATAAAATTGTTTCGTCGCGTAAAGACGACACCACGCTTGGCTTTGGCGGTAAAGTGCGCTTGGGCGCAAACGAAGCGGATTATTCCGTCCTTGACGACGTGAAACCGCAGGATTTGACGAAGTTTGGGCTTATCCCCGAATTTGTGGGCAGATTGCCTATCGTCGTCAACCTTGACCCGCTTGGCGAAGACGCGCTTGTGCAAATTCTCACGCAACCCAAAAATGCCATTATCAAGCAATATCAAAAGCTTGTCGGCTATGACGGCGTTAAGCTCACGGTGGAAGACGAAGCGGTGCGCGAAATTGCGCAAACGGCTATCCGTTTGAAAACGGGCGCGCGCGGACTTCGCACGATTATCGAAAGCGTCATGACCGAAGTTATGTATAAAATCCCTTCGGAAGCGGACGTTGAAGAAGTGGTTATCACCAAAGAATGCTTAACCGACGGCGTTGCACCTAAGCTTGTGTACAAAAAAACGGCGTAACGGTAGCTGATTTTTCAACAAAACGATAAAAAGGAGTGCATTTCGCACTCCTTTTCCTTATTTCTTTTTTTGTTACCATTGTAGTTGAGCGACAAAGCAGCTTTCATTAGAATACGTACCATCTTCGTCGAAAAGCACCAGTTCGTTTTTCCCTTGCTTTAATAAATTTTTAGGCACGTAATACGTTTTTTGTGAACTGCCCGTATTGTTAAATCTGCCGATATTAAACCCATTGACAAGTATAAATCCGCGTGAAAATCCTTTGGGTTTAAAAAACGTATCGCAAGGCGTATCCACCGTAAACGTACCCTTAAAAAACGCAGGGCTTTGCCGATTGCTTTCTTCTAACGGTGTATAGTTCAACCTTTGCAGGTTATCCATAGGCAAGCTAATATTTTCCCAACCGTATTTATACTGACACCCGACAAGTACGTTGGAAATGCCCTTCTTATCGAAAAAATACGTACCGTAATTCACTCTTCCGCGATTTTCCACCAAGATTGTGAGTTCTTCTCCAACCAAACCGTTCAGGTCAAGCCAAACGTCGTGACTCCTATCCAGTTCCCCTATCTTTTCGCCGTCGCAATACAAAACCGCCCTGTCTTTCAAATCCATTAGACGAATGGATTCTTGAATAGTCCCGTGCGTGCGGTATACCATATAGCCGTACGCCTGATTATACCTTTCCATATTCCGCGGCGTTACGTCACGATAAGTCGTCCCTATATTATCCAAATTATCAAACAGTAATGCTTTTTGCGTGAATATAGGGGCGTCGTACGCACGCTTTTCGCTGTCTTTTGCCGTCAACGGCGGAACAGGATAATATTCCGCAATCGCATCTCTCACGCGATAATACGCGTCCGTCCTATCCCCACATTCCGACAACAATGCGTCATAATCATAGCTGGTCGTTTGCGGCACTTGCGTAACGTTTTTCACGATATTTGCGCCGTTCATAAACCCAAAATTCGTACCGCCTATAAACATATATACGTTAAAGCTGTACCCGTTTTTCAAAAATGACCGTATCTCCGCAACCTTTTCTTCCGCCAAACGGGTATAATGCGGTTCATCCCAAGTATCAAACCAACCGCACCAAAATTCCATGCACATTAAGGGTTGATTCGGTCTTAACTCCGCCAAAGCCGACATGTTTTGTTCGACTTTCGAACCGAAATTCCCCGTCGCAAGCACGCCGTCAAGTCCGCCAAGCGCAATTCTCTTTGCGTCTACTCCGTCCGAAGTACAAAGCATACAGTTGGGGATTTCCCGTTTATAAAAATCGGCAAGACTTTGTAAATACGCCTTATCCCAACCGTAGCTGCCGTATTCGTTTTCCACTTGCACCATCAAAACGTTACCGCCATTTTCTATCAAATACGGACGGATAATTTGAACGCATTTTTTTAAATACCGATAGGTCTTTTCCAAGAAAATCGGGTCAAAGCAACGCAAACGCAAATCGGGATAATTAAGCAGCCAAAAAGGTAACCCTCCCCCTTCCCATTCCGCGCAAATATACGGACCTGGACGAATGATGACGTAAAGCCCCAACCGAGCGGCAATGCGAATAAATTCTTCCACGTCCTTTTCGTCTTGGAAGTCAAACACGTTCTCTTGCGGTTCGTGTATATTCCACGCGATATACGTTTCCACGGTATTCAATCCGCATTCTTTGAGTTTCAGCAATCTGTCTTCCCAGTAAATCCTTGGAATACGAAAATAATGCACCGCGCCCGAACGAATAACAAACGGCTTTCCGTCTAACATAAACTGCTTGCCTTGTGTAAAAAATCTGCACATACGCCACACCGCCTTATAATAGTGAAAATCACAATACTTGATTGCGATTTTTTAACGTTTTTTATTGATTTGTCTTACGGGCATGAAGGTATTGCTTCAACGCCAACGTCCAGTCCGTTTGAATAAAGTCAACCTTTTTATCCACAAGCCAACCCCAACCGAGCGCAGGGTCTTTCCAAACGGAAATATCGTCATTGTGTCCTGCGGAAATGACGTCACGTTCGTCGTACACAATCCCGTTACCCCAAACGAGCAGCCCTTGCGCGTGCATATCCGCTACGTATTCGTCGCTGATAATCGGGTCGTTATCCGAATCAAACAACACTTCCGCGCCGATATAATTGATATTGCGTTCCTTGACGGTTTTCGTCAGCTTATCTTCTTTACGGAGCATTGCCATAAACATATAATCAGGCGCATAGCGTTCGTTTCTTCTCCTATGCGTAAAGACACCGTTTCCGTTGTAGGCGGCGTCGATTATGTTTGCCCACCGCCGCAAGCGCATACGCAAACGCTTATGATAACCGTCATAAGAAAAACGAAAATTTTTTCATTCCCATACTCTTATTGCTTTTTATAAAAATTAAGATTTTATTGTTTTTTTCACTTTGTAAAAATATACTACAAAAAAATATAGCATATATATTTTCGTTTGTCAATACTTTTATAGAATTTTTTTTAAATTTCTATCATGCGCGCGTGTGCGCAATATAAAATAATATAAAAAAAAGCACCGCACAGGGTGCTCGTTTGTTTGGTGCGGTCGACAGGAAAGCGCCTTTGGCGGCGCGCCCCGCCCCGACGTTATTAACGTCGGGCTTTGCCACTATGCGTCTATTTCCCCAAGCTGCGCAAGGCAAAGCGTTTTGCTCTCGCAAAACGGCTCCACCCTCAATTCCTGTCGAAGTTGCGGTTTCATACCAAACAAAAAAGCACCCCACAGGGTGCTC
>JAZTWF010000087.1:0-5658 GCA_045635725.1 Candidatus Scatosoma sp.
CGTAAAAATCCTTGAATTTTTTTTTATTTTGGGGTATAATAGAAAGGTAACCAAGTGAGTCCCAGTCGAACGTGATTGCAAATGACAAACGGCGTTTATACTGCGTTAAAATCCTTGGAAATACGGCAGGTATTCCCTGCGCTTTTTGCCTTGTCTAAATCGACGTTTGTCTATTTGAAATTGCTTTGCACCCATAAGCGATGCAATTTTGAGGTATTTTTGCCGAGGATGAGGCAGTTATATAAAAATATTACAACGAAGACGAGGAGAAAAGCCCCGAAATTACGCGCTTATGGGCGCGTTCGACTGGGCTTCACTTGGTTAACGAAAGGTTTCTTAAAAGGGCGGAAATAAAATATGACCGATTTACAAAAGAGCATAAAAGAAATTGCGCAAAAGCTGGGCATTATACTCACCTATTACCCCGAAAAAAGCAAGCCAACAGGCGTACCCGTTTGCGAAAAGACGTTTGAAGGGGTTACCGACGATGGCAGCTATACCTTTTTCCGTTTCACCTTCAAGGGGGTTGGCTATATCGGCGCAATCGAAGGCGCAGGGGAAGTGGAACGCAACTACGCCGCGTTATTGCCTACGTATATCGAAAGCTTTAACGAACGGGAAAACGAACTTTCCAAAACGGAATTTCTCAAAAAGATATTGCTTGGGGAATGTTCTTCCATGGGCGTGTATAAATACGCCACCAAATTTTCCGTCCGCGGTTCGTCCTGTTTTGCCTTAGTGCTCCGCGTGCCGAAAATGATGGAAGAAACGCTTGCCGTTATCGAACAGTACGGCGGAAACAGCTTGGATACCGCCGTGCAAATGGGCGACGACACCTGCGTGCTGGTCAAGTTTATCGATAAGGCGGACAACGAATATCAATCGTCCGTGGACTATGCGGAATTTTTAGCGCAATCGTTAAAGGAAGAGCTGGGTTTGGACGTAGAAGTGGGCGTAGGCCCGACGGTACGGGAGCTGCGCGATATTTCCTTATCGTACCGCCGCGCGGAGAACGCCCTTCGTTATGCGGACGTGTTCGGCATGAACGAACGGGTGCATTCTTACCGCAAATATATCATGGTAAAGCTTTTAGAAGATATTCCCGAACACAAGCTGAACGAGTACCTTTCCGATTTAACGGACGAAAATTTCCGCGAAGTGTTTGAAGACGACGAAATGTTATCCACGGCGGAAGAATTTTTGCGTTGCAGTTTGAACGTTAGCGAAACGTCGCGCAATTTATATATGCACCGCAACACCCTTTTATACCGCTTGGATAAGCTGGAAAAGGCAACGGGCTTGAATATCCGTTCGTTTTCGGACGCCGTTTCCTTCCGTGTTTTGACGGTGATTTATCATCTTTTGGGAAAATAAGGAGTGACGCTTTTGGAAAACCAAACGCCCAAGACAAACAAGAAAAAAATAATTGTACACACCGCGGCGGCAATTTTGATTGCCGTCTGTTCCTTTTTCGTCGGTTTTGCTACCTTTCAATTAACAATGGATAAGGAAATGCGTTCGCTTATGCGGCTCAAACAGGAAATCCAAAGCAAATACTACTACGAAGTGGACGATACCGCGTTTTATAAAGTCCTGTTCGACGCCGTTAATCGCGAAATTTTAGACGACTATTCGCAATATCTTACGGCGGAAGAATACGCCGCTATGCAGCAAAGCGCAACGGGCGCGCAAGAAGGCGTGGGGATTACCTTTCTCACCGAAAACGGGAAAGGGGAAAAGCAGCTTTTGATATCGTCCGTTATCGGCAATTCGCCTGCCGAAGAAGCAGGGCTTACCGCAGGGGAGTTTATTATAGGCTATGGCTTGACGGCGGAAAATATAACCCCGTGCGTGGACTTTGACGTATTCAAAGCATTTGTGGACAGCGTAACGTCGGGAGCGCAATTTTACGTCAACGTACTTGGATTTTCGGGACAAACGCGCGTTGTAGCGCTTACCAAACGCGCGTACGTGGAAAGCTACGTATATTATAAAACGTCGACAACCGCGTACGGTTTTACGGGGCAGGACGCGTCTACGCTTGTAGAACGCGGAGAGCCGTTACCTGCCTTGCCTGATAATGCGGCGTATATCCGTTTGACGCGGTTTAACGGCGCGGCAGCGGAAGAATTTGATACGGCAATGAACAAATTCCGTTCGGATAATAAGAAACATTTGGTGCTCGATTTACGCGATAACGGCGGCGGATATTTAGACGTTATGCAAAAAATTTGTAAATATTTTTGCAAAAGCGCAAAGGGAAACGACCCTGTCGCGGCGATTGCCGATTTTGGCGAATATAAAGAATATTACAAGGCGGCTGGCAACGTATACGCGCAATATTTTGATAAGGACAGCCGCGTTACGGTGATAGCCGATAAAAATTCCGCGTCGGCGTCGGAATGCTTGCTTGGCGTTATGATAGACTATGGCGCGACGGCGTACGGGGATATTTGTTTGGTGGAACGGAACGGCGAAGCCCGTACCTACGGCAAGGGTATTATGCAAACCACCTATCCGTTGTTTGGCTTTACGGGCGAAGCGGTAAAACTGACGACGGCGCAAATTTGCTGGCCGAAAGGAAATTGTATCCACGGGCGGGGTATACTGCCGCAAGACGGCACGAAAACGGTGCAAGAAGACGTTGAAAACGACAATGAATTGACGGCGGCAATTCAAGTCTTATTTTCACAAAATTGACGGGGCAGGTACAAGGCGAAAGCTATAAGTTTAGAGCTATGAGTTCCTGCGTATCGTTATAATTGCCCTGTGGGCAAGCTGTGAAATAGTTATAATTTTTGTAGGTGATAAAAACAAAAACGTACGGTAAAAAACCGTACGTTTTTGCTATTATATGGAGGTGTTCCTTGGAAGGAAACGGGTAGGTCGTTTGATGGTTACAGTATAACGCACGTTTGCGTTGAATATGTTTTGAAAATGTGATAGTTAAACGAAAAAAAATCCCGTTACGAAAAAATCGTAACGGGATGTATACTTACCGATTATTTATTTTTTGCAATGGACGCAAGCGCTTTTTCCACAACGTTTTCTACGGTGAACCCGAAGTGGGGGAACAGCTTGCCTGCAGGGCCGGACGCGCCGAAGGAATTCATGGCTACGATTTCGCCGTTGTCGCCGGCGTATTTATACCAGCTGTAAGGCGAACCTGCTTCTACGCAAACTCTTGCCTTGACGTCGGCAGGGAGCACGCTTGCTTTGTATTCCGCTGATTGCTTTTCGAACTCTTCCATACAGGGCATGGACACTACGCGCGCGTTGATGCCTTGTTCCGCCAAAGCCGCTTTCGCTTTCACGCAAAGTTCGATTTCCGAACCCGTACCGATTAACAGTACGTCCGCTTTGCCTTCGCAATCTTCCAACACGTAACCGCCGTTTAACGCGTCTTTACCGCTGTTTTCATATTGCGGCAGGTTTTGACGGGTCAAGACAAGCACGGTAGGTTCGTTACCGCTGAGCGCGGATACCCAAGCCGCCGCCGTTTCCTTGCCGTCCGCGGGGCGATACACCTTCAAGCCGGGGATAGAACGGAGCATAATAAGCTGTTCAACGGGTTGATGGGTAGGGCCGTCTTCGCCAACGCCGATAGAATCGTGCGTCATGATATACGTTACGGGGAGCTTCATAAGCGCCGACAAACGCATAGCGGGTTTGCAGTAATCGGAGAATACGAAGAAAGTTGCCGTATACGCTTGCATACCGCCGTGGAGCTGCATACCGTTCGCCATAGCCGCCATGGCGTGTTCACGAATACCGTAGTGCAGGTTTCTGCCTGCGAAGTTATTTGCGGAGAAATGACCGTACTTGATTTCTTCCGTGTCTTTCATTTCCGAAAGGTTGGAAGGGCCAAGGTCGGCCGAACCGCCGATAAGCTGTGGCATTTTCGCCGCCAACATATTCAATACCTTCGCCGAAGTTTGACGGGTAGCCATGGGCTTTTCGAAGTTATAAAGCTCGTCCATGTTGGCAAAATCGGGCAATTCGCCTGCCATTACCGCGCGGTATTCTTCCGCAAGTTCGGGATAGGTCGCGTCGTAGTCCACCATCATTTTCTTCCAAGCCACTTCCTTATCTAAGCCAGCCTTTGCCGCTTCGGCACAATGGTCGAATACTTCCTGCGGACATTCGGAGGGGGGATATTCCCAACCCAAGTTTTGCTTGGTCTTGTCCAAGTTTTCCACGCCAAGGGGCGCACCGTGGCTCTTTTCGCTGCCTTCTAAGGGCGAGCCGTAGCCGATACGGGTATGACAAATGATAATGGACGGTTTTTCGGTGTTTGCCTTTGCCTTTTCAATCGCCGCGGAAAGGGCGTCGATATCGTCGGGAGAGCATACAAGGTCTACGTGCAATACTTGCCAGTTTTGCGCCGCAAAGCGCGCGCCGATATTTTCTTTGAACGTAACGTCGGTATCCCCTTCAATGGTGATATCGTTATCGTCGTACAGGAGAATGAGCTTGCCAAGCCCGTGCGTACCTGCAAACGAACAAGCTTCGTAGGAAATGCCTTCTTCCAAGCAACCGTCGCCGCAAAGCGCGTAGGTGTAGTGGTCCACCACGGGGAAGTCGGGTTTGTTGTATTTTGCCGCAAGATGCGCTTCGGCAAGCGCCATACCGACGGCGTTGGCAATCCCTTGACCCAAAGGCCCTGTCGTCGTTTCGATACCTACGGTATGACCGTATTCGGGATGACCGGGGGTTTTCGAACCCAACTGACGGAATTGCATCAAATCTTCTTTTGTGAGCCCAAAGCCGTAAAGGTGCAACAGCGTGTAATACAGCGCGGAACCGTGTCCTGCCGAAAGCACGAATCTGTCACGGTTGTCCCATTTCGGGTCGCGGGGGTTAAATTTCAAAAAGTTTTGAAACAACGCGTACGCGATAGGGGCGCAGCCCAAGGGTAAACCGGGGTGGCCGGATTTGGCGGTTTCGATGGCTTCTGCGGATAATACGCGAAGCGCGTTGATGGTGGTTTTCTGTACGTCCATGTATATTCTCCTAAAAAATTATTTTTTAACGTTGTTTTTTGTGTGCTTTGATTGCCGTCAATTTTTCTTTTACGACGTCAAGCTTGTCCGCTCTCCAAGCGGTGATTACCTTTTCCATGGGGGAAAGGTCTAAGAACTCGTATTTTTTTAAGAAGTAGTACAAATCCTTGATAATATGGATTGCACCGCCGATAGCGTCGCTTTCTACGTTAATAGGCAAAATGGGGTCGTGCAAGCTCATGCGCATCAACGCCCAACCGTCGCCGTGCTGCGCATCATAGCGAAGACGGAAACCTTCGTGATTGTCCTTAGCAGGCGTTGCGTAGTACAACGCGTTTCCGTATGCCGTAAATTCGTCAATCACCTGTTTTCCAAGCGTTTTGAAATCGCAATCAGGTACGAATTTTACACGGATTTCCTTTTCTTCTTCAGGGAGAAGAAGGGTGGAAATCATGTCGGTGAGATTTCTGCCTGCCTTGGCTTCTTTCGCCATAGCAATAAGCAATCTCGTAATCAAATATGCGCCGTCGTCAAGGAAGTAATTTTCCATTAAAGCGGCGTGTCCGCTTGTTTCAATGGCAAGGGGAGCGTATTCGCCCATTTGATTTAAGCGAATAGCTTCGTTGATAACGTTTTTATAGCCGCGCTTAAAGCG
>JAZTWF010000088.1:0-10147 GCA_045635725.1 Candidatus Scatosoma sp.
CCCACCAACTCCTTGGCTCACAGAACGACATGGCTACGATCCGACTTACTGCGGTAAGCGTACATGG
Organism: Candidatus Scatosoma sp.; assembly: GCA_045635725.1. Classification (GTDB taxonomy): domain Bacteria; phylum Bacillota; class Clostridia; order Christensenellales; family Borkfalkiaceae; genus Scatosoma. Next base: position 68 of record JAZTWF010000088.1, read on the forward strand.
CGTCAAGGTGCTGTTTGCCGTCGATAACGCCCTTTTCAATAGCGGAAATAATATCATTCATGGTAACGACGGAATACACGTCGATACCGTATTCGGCTTTTGCCGCGGCAACGGCGGAAAGCTCGCTTTCCAAAGCCTTTTCCATACGGTCTACCGAAATAATCATGCCCACGACGTTTACGTTGGCAGCCGCCGCAAGCTTAGGTAAAATTTCTTTAAGAGCCTTGCCCGACGTCATAACGTCTTCGATAATAATCACCCGTTCGCCGTCGACAAGCTGTTTGCCGACGAACAGTCCGCCTTCGCCGTGGTCCTTGACTTCCTTTCTATCAAAGCAATAGTTAAGTTCCTTTTCATAGTCGTTATACAGCGCGATTGCCGTAGTAACCGACAAAGGAATACCCTTATACGCAGGACCGACAAGCGTATCCGCTTCTAAACCGTTTTCGTGAATACAAGCGGCGTAGTATTGTCCAAGCTTTGCAAGCTGTTTGCCCGTTTTATAGTTACCCGTATTGATAAAATACGGGGCTTTTCTGCCGCTCTTTAAGGTAAATTCCCCAAACTTCAACACACCGTTGGAAACCATGAAACGGATAAATTCTTCTTTGTACGTATATTGCATAATCCTTCTCCTTTTTATTTTCCGTTGAGTTGTAAAACGCCCGTCAATTCGGTTACGTTTTGTACGCCGTGCTTATCGCACCAGTCGTTTAAGCCTTTAATGATTTTCGGCATAGCGTACGGGTCGGTGAAGTTTGCCGTACCCACCTGCACGGCTACCGCCCCTGCCATTAAAAATTCAATGGCGTCTTCCGCGCAAGTAATACCGCCCATACCGATTACGGGGATTTTTACCGCCTGCGCCGCTTCGTAAACCATGCGCACGGCAATCGGCTTAACCCCTGCCCCCGAAACACCGCCCGTGTTGTTGGCGATAATCGGTTTTCTTCTTTCGATATCGATTGCCATACCCGTCAACGTATTGATAAGCGAAACGCAGTCCGCGCCGCCGTTTTCCGCCGCTTTGGCGTTGGTAGCAATGCTTTCAACGTTGGGCGAAAGCTTGACGATCAGCGGTGTATTTTTCGCGCCGCTTTTTGCCACGCGCGTTACTTCTTCCACCGTTTCGGGCTTTATCCCAAACGCCATACCGCCGCTTTTGACGTTGGGGCAGGAAATATTGAGCTCAATCATATCCACTTTCCCGTCCAAGCGTTGGCAAATGCTTTGATAATCGTCCAAGGTCTTGCCTGCAACGTTGGCAATCACGCGCGTGCCCGTGGCTTTAAGCCATTCCAAATCGTTTTGAATAAAGTATTCCACCCCGGGATTTTGCAAACCCACGGCGTTCAAAATCACCCCACGCGATTCCGCGATACGCGGTACGGGGTTACCAAGGCGCGGCTCTAACGTAAGCCCTTTGGTCGATACGCCGCCGATTGTGCCGATATCGTATAATTCGTTAAATTCCCGTCCAAACCCGAACGTTCCCGACGCGGCAATGACGGGATTTTTCAATTCTACGCCGCAAATATTCACCGATAAATTCGCCATATTTTCACCTATTACAACACCACTTCGTTTGCGTTAAACACAGGCCCGTCCTTGCAAACGCGCGCCTTTTTGCCGTTTGTCAAATCACACACGCACACCACGCACGCGCCAAAGCCGCAGCCCATACGTTCTTCCAAGGAAACGTAGCAGGGCAGGTTTTCTTTTTCTACCACCGCCTTTAATGCGCGGAGCATAGGCGTAGGTCCGCACGCAAGCACCACGTCGGGACGATTGCCCTTGGCAAGGTCGGCTGCAAACGCTTGTACGGCGTTCATTTTTTCGCCGTAGCTACCGTCGTCCGTTACGGCAACAAACTTGTTTGCCTTTTCGAAATCTTCCACGCCGCATATCGCGCCCTTATTCCGATAGCCGATATACGCCGAAATCTCTTTGGTTTCACCGTACGCGCGAAGAACGGAAATCAAGGGGAATACCCCTACGCCGCCGCCGACAAGCGCCACCTTCTTTTCGTTGTCTTCCACGTAAAAGCCGTTGCCAAGCGGCATAAGTACGTTGCACGTTTCCCAGGTCTTTTTCTCTTTCAAAAGGCGAGTGCCTTCCCCTTTGAGCTGATAACAAAAGGTAACTTCGCGTTTGTCCGCTTTACAAATGGCGATAGGACGGCGAAGTAAATGCGTGCCGCCCACGGCGATATTGCCGAATTGCCCTGCGCGAACGCAAACGTCTTCGTCAAGCGCAAACGTTACCGCGTAGATATTTTCAGCGATTTTTTCATTTTTAACAATCGTTGCGATATAATCTTTCATAGCCTTATTTTCTCATTGTTCCGATAACGCTTGCCAAATCCTTTTGCATGGCAATCGTCGCCGCGCGAGCCGCTTCGTAGTACGTGCCGCCGTTCTTTTTATACGCGCACAAAATCCCGCGGGAATTGTTGACAACGCCGCCTAAGCCGTTTTCCTTAAAACAGCTTTTCAGCATTTGCGCGTTACCGCCCTGCACGCCGTACCCGGGGATAAGGAAAAAGGTGTGGGGCAACACTTCACGAAGGCGAGCCGCTTCGGTGGGATGGGTTGCGCCGACCACCGCGCCTACCGCCGAATAGCCGTATTGCCCGATGGTGCTTTCCCCCCATTTTTCCACCAAACCGCCCATCACTTCATACATGGGCTTGCCGTTTTCCAAAATCAAGTTTTGCACTTCCGCGCCCGAAGGGTTGGACGTTTTGACAAGGACGAAAATACCCTTGTCGTTCTTTTCACATTCGTCGACGAACGGCGCGATACCGTCCGTACCCAAATATCCGTTTACGGTGACGTAATCGGCAGGGAATGCTTTGCTTTCCACAGCGTTTACCGACGTTTGACCTAAAAACGTTTTGGCATAGCAAGCCGCCGTCGAACCGATATCGTTTCTCTTGGCGTCCGCAATCACCACCAAATCCTTTTCCGCGGCGTATTTCAGCGTTTCTTCGTACGCCTTCATACCTGCCACGCCGTACATTTCATAATACGCAATTTGCACCTTGACGGAAGGAATGATATCGCAAAGGGTATCAATCAGCTTTTTATTAAATTCAAAAACGCGTTCCGCTACGCCGTCGAACGTCGTAACGCCTTCTTTCATATTGTCGGGTAAATAATCGAACAACGTATCCAAGCCCACACAAGTAGGGTTTTGCAAGTCGATAATTTTTTCAATCAGTCTATCGGTAATCATTTTTTATTTCTCCTGTTGATATTTCACTTCGCCGTCGACAATGGTATATGCCACCGCGCCGTTTAACTTCCAGCCCTTAAACGGATTGTTCTTGCCCTTGCTGACAAACGCGGCAGGGTCGACCACCCATTCTTTTTCCAAATCGACAATCGTCAAATCGGCAACCGTTCCTTCGGCAATTTCGCCGCCGTCCAAGCCCAAGATACGGGCAGGTGCGGCGGACATTTTTTCCGCAATTTGCGGCAGCGTAAGCACTCCTGCTTTATACAGATACGTGATAGCAAACCCCAGCGACGTTTCCATGCCGCTAATACCAAACGCCGCCAAGTTGTATTCTACGTTTTTATCGTTGGTATGGTGAGGAGCATGGTCGGTGACGATACAATCCAGCGTGCCGTCCTTTAAGCCTTCTAAAATGGCTTGCTTGTCCACTTCTTCGCGAATGGGCGGATTGACTTTGGTAAACGTATCAAACGTACGCACGATATCGTCCGTTGCCGCAAAGTAGTGCGGACAGGTTTCCGCCGTTACCTTCACCCCTGCGCGCTTAGCGTCGCGGATTAAACGTACGCCGCTATGCGTGGAAACGTGGCAAATATGCACGGGCGTATCCAAGCTTTCCGCCAAAGCGATATCTCTTGCAATCATAATATCTTCCGCCGCACGGGGAATCCCCTTCAAGCCTGCTATCGTAGAGCTTAACCCTTCGTTGACGACGCCGCCGTCCACTAAATTTTTATCTTCGCAATGACACAGGCATTTAATATCGAAGCCCTTGGCGTATTCCATAGCCAAATACATCAAACGGGAGTTATTCACCGAAACGCCGTCGTCGGAAATAGCAACCGCGCCTGCCGCTTTCATTTCACCGATTTCGGCAAGCTGTTCGCCCTTTTCGCCCTTGGTGATTGCGCCGATAGGGTGAATTTTACAAAGTCCTACTTCTTTGGCTCTGTTTTTGATATAGCTTACCACCACTTTATTATCCGCTACGGGATAGGTGTTGGGCATACAGCAAATTTGCGTAAACCCGCCCTTCACCGCCGCCCTTGCGCCGCTTTCGATATCTTCTTTATGCTCAAAGCCCGGTTCTCTCAAATGCACGTGCATGTCAATAAGTCCGGGGAAGATATGCAAGCCGCTTGCGTCGATTTCGTTATCTCCCTTGGGGAGCTTATCCGCAATTTGAACAATCTTTCCGTCCTGAATAAGAATATCTTTCTTTTCCACAGAGTTCTTCAATACTACGTTGCCGTTTCTGATAATCATATCCTTTTCTCCTTATTTGCTATTTCTGTAATCGTTAAGCAGTTTCAACGCCGACATACGCACCGCAATCCCCGAAAATACCTGTTCTTCGATACGGCTTTGGGTATGGTCGATAACCTTCCCCGTAAGCTCTACGCCGCGATTGACGGGACCGGGGTGCATGACGATTGCGTGGGGTTTGGCAAGCTTCAAATCGTTCGCGCTTACGCCGTAGAAATGCGCGTATTCGCTAAGCGACGGGAAGTTGCCTGCCTGTTGGCGTTCAAGCTGTATGCGAAGCCCCATCACAACGTCCGCGTCCCGTAACGCTTCTTCCTTGGTTTTGCAAAGCTTTGCCCCAAGCTTGTCAATCCCCTTTGGAATTAACGTTTCGGGAGCATACATATACACTTCCGCGCCCATAGTCCGCAAGCCAAACAGGTTGGATTTTGCCACGCGCGAATGCTTGATATCCCCCAAAATCGCCACCTTCAAGCCCTGTAAGCTGCCAAACGTTTCCGTCATGGTCAGCATATCCAAAAGCGCCTGCGTGGGGTGTTCGTTCATGCCGTCCCCTGCGTTGAGCACGCTTGCATTGACTACCTTGGAAAGTAGGTAATGCGCACCGCCCATAGGGTGACGCATGATAAGAAAATCGTTGAGCTGTGCGTCCAACGTCTTGCCCGTATCCACCAGCGTTTCGCCCTTCGCCACCGACGACGTGCCCGCCGCGATATTGACGACCTGCGCGCCCAAGTACTTTGCCGCAAGCTCGAAGCTTGTCCGCGTACGGGTACTGTTTTCGTAAAAGAGAATGGTCGCCGTTTTGCCTTTGAGCTCCGACAGGCATTTATCGCCTGCTTTCAGCTTCGCCTTCATATAGGCGGCGACGTCCAAAATCTCACTCAATTCGTCTTTACTAACGTCGATTAAGCCTAACAAATCCTTTCTTTTGAGCATAGCTTTCTCCTTGATAATTCCGTAAAAAAGCGTCCAAGGCACGAAACGCCCAAGACGCAATGTTTCCAAACGACAGTTTGCCGATGTCCGTTGTTTCGTTTTATCGGCTATTATTATACCACTTTTTTTGCGCGTTGTAAAGGATAACGCGCCGACTTTTTCAAATCCGAAAAGGATTTCGTTGATTTTTTATAAAAATCAATACACACGCACCAAGGAAAACCCTACCTTATCGCAAGAGCTAAGCACGTAATTGACCCCGCGCTTTTGCGTTTTCAACGGAAAATACGTCGGTCCGTGCAAATGCCCAAACACCGCGGTGTCCACCCCTTCCTTTTCAAAAATTTGCGTAAACAGCGTTTCTTCGTTTTTCAAGGTAAACGGCGGATAATGGATAAGCGCAACCAGCGTATCCCCTTCTTGCATAAGCTTTTTCGCTTCGACAAACGCCAAACGGAACCGCTCCGCTTCGCGAAGATACAGCTTTTCGTCCTGCTGCGTAAAATCGGGACTTCCGGGGCACGTCCATCCGCGAGAGCCGACAAAGACGAAGCTGCCTATCTTCACGCCGTCCGTTTGCAAGAAATGAAAGGTGCTGTCGGGCGCAGCGGCGCGAAGCTTGCCTATCCCGTTCCACCAATAGTCGTGGTTACCGCGGATAAACACCTTTTGTCCGGGGAGCGTAGCGATTTGCGCAAGGTCTTTTTCCGCGCAAGAAAGCTTCATAGCCCAGCTAATATCCCCGGGAATGAGCACTACGTCTTCGGGCGTGACCTTTTGCAGCCAGTCCGCTTTGATTTTTTCGAAATGCCCTTCCCAGTTTCCCCCGAAAATATCCATGGGCTTATCGGCGGAAAAGGACAGGTGCAAATCACCGATTGCAAACACCTTCATGCCTTTATTATACCATTCTTTTTTGAAAAAGGCAAGCTTATCCGCCACCAAACTTTGCCAAATATGCAAAAACCCGACTTCCGCAGAAATCGGGTTTTCGTATCGTTGTTATTTATTACAGCACGGCGTACCCCTTCCCTGCGGATACAAAGGCAGTTCGAAGAACCCTGCGCACACTTCTTGCGAATAGTCCTGTGCGGTGGGAATCACGCAATAGCCGTAGGTGGGAACAAGCAATTCCACGGGCATGGCAATCTTTAAGATAACCGTTACGCAAAGAGTAGCGGTAAAGCCCTGCGTTTCCGCATTGTACGTAGCGTCGGGGGAAACGACGCTTGCCACCGCCTTGACGGTGAAGGGCATAATGGACGGGGACGGAACGTACAAGAGTACGTCTTGATTGATAGACACAATCGCCGTTGCGCTGCCTTCTACGCCCGCCGCGTCGGTGTACAGCACTTCTACGGGAACGCTAACGGTTGCCTGTACTCTTGCGCAAGGTTTATCCGTTTGCCGTTCTACGTTCAAGTTGGTGACGGTAGCTTCCGCCGTCGTCGAACGCGCGCTGATAAAGGTTAAAGGATATGTAACGGTACACGGCGTAGGGTTGGTAAGCGTCAACGCGTAATTTTCAATTTGCGTTTGTTTAATACACGCGTCGAAAATCTTTTCCGCTTGAATGCACACCTTTTCCGTTAAGCCGTTCAACGGATTGCCCGTCATATTGCCGGGGCATTTATCCGATTGACAATTAGAATAAAAGGACATGGTATACCTCCTGTTTACGAAAATCGCCAAAGCGGCGTTTTTTCTCCTGCGCTTGTCGGGGTCGGCAGGCGGCGGCGCTACCCGCCGTCTGCCGCTTTCCCCTTTTCACGCCGAGCGTTTTCGCCGCGGTTTACGGTCTTTCGCATAATCATTACTTACTATATGGTATGCGCAAAAATCAAAACGCGTTACAAAATTACGCGCATACCGGGGTATAAAATATCCGTTCCGTTTTTTTCTTCATACCGTTTGTCGTTGCCGCAGCAAAGCGCTTTCGTCGCCTGTTCGTGCGCGGTAAACGCGTTTCCCCTTTGAGAAGGAATACGCAAAATTTGCCCTTCGCAAAGCTCCGCGCGCAAACCGTTCTCTTTGACGATTAACCGTTCCGCTACGCAAAAGGTTTTTGCTATTTTTGCAAGCGTTTGTCCTTTTTGGACTTTATGATATACGATAAACTGTAATTCCAACATGGTTCTATCGTATGCGAAAAACAGCCGAAAAAGACCGTTTTTCTCTATACCGTCGTTCTATTTTTGATATTTTTCCCATACGATAACTATATGAAAAACACACGCGCTTCTTCCCCTGCCTATATCTCCCCCACGCTGCGTACGGCGCAAGCGTCGGTTGCCGCCACCGCGTCCATCGTCACCTTTTTATCCGTCGCCGAACGCGGCTTGGGCTTTTTATACCGAATTGTACTTTCCCGCCTTATCGGCGCGGAAGGGCTTGGGCTGTATCAAGTCGCCTTGTCCGTTTTCGCCGTCTTTCTCACCATCGGCACGGGCGGACTACCCACCTGCGTTTCCCGTTTGATTGCCAAAAGTAAGGCGGAAAACAACCCGCTTGGCGCACGGCAAGCCGTTTCTTCGGGGCTTGCTATCAGTCTGCTTTGCACCCTGCCCGTGTGTATTTTTCTTGGCTTATTTACCGAAAAACTCCCCTTTCTCTTTTCGGATACGCGGTGCATACCGCTATTTAAGCTGCTCCTTTGCGGCTTGACTTTTTCTTCGCTGTATGCCGTACTTCGGGGGAATTTTTGGGGACATAAGCGGTTTTTATTGCCGTCTATTTTAGAGCTTGCCGAAGAAATCGTCATGGTAATTTCGGGCGTATTGCTTTTGCAAAACGTGCAAGGCGCGACGGACGGCGCAACCAAAGCGGTGTACGCCGTCGTCATTTCCTATCTCTTTTCGTTTACGGCGGCAACCGTCAGTTTCTTTGTCACCAAAGGCAAATTATCTTCTCCGCGCTCTATGCTCAAACCGCTTTTTCTCTCTTCCGCGCCCATTACCGCCGTCCGCGCAAGCGGTTCTTTGATCAATTCGGCAATCGCCGTACTTTTACCCGTCATGCTCATTCGCGCAGGGCTCACTCCGTCCGACGCCGTGAAGGCGTTTGGCGTCGTTTCGGGTATGGCAATGCCCGTACTTATGATACCCGCCACCGTAATCGGTTCGCTTGCGCTTGTGCTTGTGCCAAGGTTTTCGGAAGATTTTTACGCTAGAAATACCCAAAGGCTGCATAGCAATATCCGCCGCGGACTTTCCGTCGCCTTTTTTATCTCTTGTTTTTTATCGCCGCTGTTTTTCGTACTTGGCAAGGATTTGGGGCTTATCGCCTTTGGGAATGCGCAGGCAGGAGAGCTTATTCAAGCAGGCTGTCCGTTGCTTATCCCCCTTTCCTTGACCATGATTTCCACAAGCACACTCAATTCCATGGGGTTTGAAAAGCAGACCTTTTTCTTCTTTTTCATCTCCGCCGCCGTGCAGCTTATTTGCATTTTATTTTTGCCGTCCGTTTGCGGCGTTTACGCCTACCTTATCGGGCTTGGCGCAAGCTACACCGTCAACGCCGTGTGCAATATCGTCTTTTTAAGCCGTCAATGCCCGTCGCTGTTTCGCCGTCAAACGCCCATTTTGAAAAGCAAAGCTTTTCATGCCGTATCTTCGTCTATCTTTACGGGCGTATGCGGAGCTCTTCTTGCGCCCGTTTGCCGCGTATATTTGGGCGAATGGCTTTCTCCCGTTTGCATCGGCGTTTGCATGTTTTGTGTCGCAATCCTTTTGTATACGCTGTGCGGTATTCTTTCTTGGCGCGGCGTAATCAATGCCTTTTCACGGCGAAAGGACAAATAAGGAAAAATCAGGATAAATTTTTTATTTTTTCCTTGGTTTTTCCCTTCCGTTCCTTGACAATATAAGTATTTCCGTGTAAAATAATAACGTAAACAAATTTTTACAAGGAGAACTTTATGGGCTACAAAACCAGAGAATGGCGCAATTCCATGCGCGTAACGCTTGACTACAACAACATGACGGATACTTTCCTTGGAAAGCAAGGCTTTTCCGCGAAAGATTTGTCCGCTTATTCGTCCAAAGCGGCGGCGGCTTTCCGCTACGTGAAAGAAAACCGCGGTAAGGACGAACTGTATATGGGTTGGACGGAGCTTCCTTACAACCAAGACGAAATCGTTGCCGATATTTTAACGACGGCAAAGGAAGTGAGAAAGAACTTCCAGTACTTCGTCGTACTCGGTATCGGCGGCAGCGCGCTTGGCCCGATTATGGCGTTCAACGCCCTTTGCCACTTGCATTATAACGATTTGCCCAAATCTAAGAGAAAAGGCCCTAAATTCTACGTAGAAGACAACGTAGACCCCGTGAGAATGCGTGATTTGCTCGACGTAATCGAACCCGAAAAGACTTGCTTTAACGTCATTTCCAAATCGGGCGCGACCAGCGAAACCATGACGCAATATCTTATTATTTTGGACCTTCTTACCAAAGCAGGCGTCAACGTAAAAGACAACGTTATCTTCACCACCGACGAAAAGAAAGGCAACTTAAAGAAAATTTCCGACGAGCTTGGCGGCATTAAGAGCTACGTTCTTCCCGACGGCGTTGGCGGTAGATTTTCGCAGCTTTGCCCCGTAGGGCTTCTTCCTGCGGCGGTGCTTGGCATTGATATTAA
>JAZTWF010000089.1:0-19678 GCA_045635725.1 Candidatus Scatosoma sp.
TCTTGTGGTATAATAGTTGATAGAAGAAAAAACGGACTTTTGAATGATTGCCTATCCGTATTCTTTTTAATCGTAACGCAGGGAATTTTTTTATGTTTAAGCTGAAAAACAAACAATTATCTTTGATAGAGCCGACGCAAAACGTGCAGGTTTGCGCCTTCACGGGCCATAGAAGCTTGGGCGCGGATTTTTCCAAATCGGCGCTGAAAAAGCAGGTCAAGGAAATGATAAAAAAGGGTGTAGATACCTTTTTATGCGGTATGGCGGTGGGGTTTGATTTGCTTGCCGCGGAAACCGTGCTTGCGTTGAAAAAGAAATATCCAAACATAAAGCTTATCGCCTGTATCCCCTGCTACGAACAGGAGCGTTTTTTTTCGGAAGAAGACAAAAAACGGTATGCTTTTTTAGTCCAAAACGCAGACGAAAAGACGGTGCTTGCCCAGCGGTATTTTAACGGCTGTATGCAAAAGCGGGATATATACATGGCGGACAGGGCGGATATTATGCTTGCGTACTGTAAAAAAGAGACGGGCGGAGCGGCGTTTACCGTGCGTTATTTCCAAAGGAAATACCCAAATAAAGAGATTGTTTTTATCTAAAAATAAAATTCTTGTAAAAAACACGTAAATAATCGGGGAATAATTGTATTTTTGCTTGCAAAAAAAGCGCGTTTATGGTACAATAATAGGGTAAATAAAATTGTACACAAAGGAGTAAAAATATGAAATTCGTATGTGATGGGATGATTCTTTCGGACGCGGCGTTTACGGTAAGCAAAGCGTGCGCGGCAAAAACGATCACGCCCGTGCTCGAATGTATCAAACTCGAAGCGAAAAACGACGTGCTTACGCTCACCGCTTACGACGGGGAAATTTCCATTGAGAAAAAAATCCGCGCGGAGGTTTTGGAAGAAGGCGAAATTTGCGTCAACGGTAAGTTTTTCTCCGACTTCGTCGGAAAAATTGCGTTTATGGAAGTGGTAATTGCTTCCGACGAAAAGGGTATCGTTATTAAGTACGGCGAAAACGAATCGTACATGCAATCGTTATCCGCGGAAGATTTCCCTATCTTCACGGGTGAAACTATCGACCAAGACAAGTATTTTGAAACCAAAGAAAATACGTTGAAGGATTTGATTTCCAAAGTAGTCTTTTGCTGTGCGACGGACGAAAGCCGCCCCATTTTGAAGGGCTGTTTATTAGAAGCCAAGGACGGCAAGCTTTCGGCGACGGCTTTGGACGGATTCCGTATGGCGACGACTTACTGCGAAACGCTTGGCGGCGCGGAAATGAAAATCGTATGCCCTGCAAGAACGCTTACGGAAATTTCCCGTATGTTGGAAGATAAGGACGAACCGTTGAAGATTTACGCGGATAAGAATAGATTGTCCGTCGAAGTACAAGACACGGTAATCACTTCCCGTTTGTACGTAGGCGAATTCGTTAAGAAAGAAAATATCTTCCCCGTTTCGTTCAATACGCGCGTCGAAGTCAACAGAAACGAACTTTTGAAGAGTGTAGAACGTGCGTCCGTGCTCATTCGCGGGGATAAGAATAACCTTGTTCTTTTCGATATTAGAAACGGAAAAATTCTTATCAACGCCAACTCGGAAATGGGTAAAGTGGAAGAGAGCGTTAACGCGGATATCGGCGGTTTGGATTTGAAGATTGCCATGAACTGTAAATATTTAATGGACGCTTTGAAAGCGTTGGAAGAAGAGAAAGTGATTTTGTCCTTCAACTCCCCCGTACAACCGTTCACGTTGGAAAATTTGGAAGATAAGCGCAGTCAATATTTGGTATTACCCGTACGAACGGGCGCGTCCGCGTAAAAAACCTTTGAAAAATAAGGGAAAGAAAATAAAAACGGCTTAAAATCGCTTGACGGAAAACGTCCTTTGCGGTATAATAGGAAAGCTGTTTACGGGGCGGGTAAGCTCCGATATCAAACGAAAAAAGAGAAAAACCATTTAGGAGAAAGAAAATGAAAAGAACCTATCAACCCAAAAAAAGACAGAGAAGCAAAGTACACGGTTTCCGTAAAAGAATGGCAACCACCGCAGGCAGAAAGGTTTTGAAACGCCGCAGAGATAAGGGTAGAAAGAGACTTACCCACTAATCGGTATTCTATCCTATAAAGCCGAAACAAAAAAAAGTGTTCAACTCCTTTCCTTTGCATAAAGGAAGGGATTTGCCTTTTTTTGACGGCAGTGCGAAAAATGCAAAAAAGGGTAAAAAAAGCACCTTTTTCTATTCTTATCGGATACGCAGATGAACTATTACAGACTTAAAAAACAAGCGGATTTTCAAAAATTATTCCAAAAGGGAAAACGCGCGTTCTCCCCTACGCTTACAATGCTGTATACGCCTGCTAAAAAAATGACCATGGGCATATCCGTGGGCAAAAAACACGGAAAAAGCGTGCAAAGAAACCGTATTAAACGATTGATAAGGGAAGCATTCCGCGCGGCAAGCGCGGACATGAAGGCAAGCTACGCTATCGTGCTTATTCCCAAGGTAAGGGAAGACTATGCCTTTGCAACGTTCAAGCAGCATTTACAATGGATAATCAAAAAAGACAAGCTTTGAAAATACCGTTTTTTTCCCTTTTGCGTGAGAACATGAAGTATTTACGCAAAAAGGTGTTTAAGCCGTATCTAAAAATGCTGTGTATGCGCATGATTTTGTTTTATCAGCGGCATTTATCCAAACACACTTGCTTATATAGACCTACCTGTTCGCAGTATACCTTGGAATGTATCAACAACCACGGCGCTATCGTGGGGATACTTTTGGGAACTTGGCGGATTTTACGCTGTAACCCCTTTTCCAAGGGCGGCTACGACCCCGCTCCCGAACGGTATTTCCAAAAACGTTGGCTTTTATAGTTTAGGTTGGAACAGTCCGCGTTAGCGGTATGTAATCCGTCACAAGACGGCATTAGCGTTTGGGATAAAAAAATCTCAAATAAGAAAATACTCCGTTGAAAAACGGTTAAAATCGGAATAAATAAGTATGGAAATTTTTAACGTATTAGCAAGCGCGGATATTTGGTTGTACGGAACGACGTACGATATCGCGCTCAACTGGATAGGCGAACTTATCCGTTTGCTCATTATCGGCGTAGGGTCGGTGGGCATCGGCGTTATTTTGTTCTCTATTATCTTGAAAGTTATCGTTTTGCCCTTCGACGTGTATCAACGTATCGGTATGCGTAAGCAAAACCAAAAAATGAAAGAAAATCAGGCGAAAATGGAAAAACTGCAAAAGCAGTACGCCAACAATAAAGAAATGTATAACCAAAAGGTTATGGAAATGTACAAGGAAAGCGGAATTTCCCCTTGCTCTTCCTGTTTACCTATGATCCTTTCTATGGTTATCTTCTTTGTCGCAATCGGCGCGTTTAATTCCTATTCGCAATTTTCCAACATTCAAAACTATAACACAATGGTACGCGCGTATAATACCGAGCTCACGCAATATTGCGCAGACGTTACGCCGTCCTTGGACGATACGAACTTGCAATACACGGTGATTGCCGAAGAAGTCGGGAAAGACGCGGAAGGCAACGCCATTACCGAAGCGCGTATTCAGGTGCGCGATACTTCGGCGGAAAAGTATATCTATTACGTCGTTAAAAAGAGTGAAAACTTCAACGCAAACAGCGTTACGCAAGCGGATATCGATTATATCACGACGGCGCAAAAGTATTTCCGCGTAGATATCGAAAAAGCGGAAAATAGTACTACGCTTGACGGTTTAACGGAAAAAATCACCGCCGCTTTGGAAAAAGCGGAAGCGGATAAAAAAGACGAAGCCGAAGCGCAAGCGGTTAGCGATTATTTCATTTCCAAAGCGCAAAACGCCGTTGTTAAAGCGTATAACGATACCGTTTTACCCAACGCGTCCTTCCTTTGGATACAAAACATTTGGGCAACCGACGCGGCATACGTTGCGCCCATTTTGGAATACGATAAATTCAAAGAACAGGTAACGCAGGAAAAATTCCGTGTGGGCGATAAGGAAGTTGAATATTCGAAAATCGGTCAATACACCAACGGCAACAACCCTTACGACAGCTTGGCATACGGCCACGTAACGGGCGCGTTAAAAACGCAAAAAAATACGCCCAACGGCTATTTCATTTTGATTGCCCTTTCTATCGGTACTATCTTACTGCAACAGTTCGTTATGATGCGTTCGCAAAAGGAACAGCAAAAGTATTCGTCGGTAGACGGACAGGGCGAATCGCAACAAAAAATGATGCTTATCATTATGACGGCTATGTTTGCGATTTTCTCGTTCATGTACAGCTCCGCGTTCTCTATCTACATGATTATGAGTAACGTGCTGTCCTTGCTTTCCACTTTGATTATCAACAAAATCGTGGATACGGTGCAAAATAAAAAGGACGAAAAGGCGTTCAGGGCGAAGTATGAAAAGCTCGGTGGGAAAGTAGAAGTGAAAAAGTCCGATAAAAAGGATAAGAAGTAAGACTAAAAATTTTCCGACCCAAGGGGGACGGAGTGGGAGTATATTATGAATTATAAAGAATTTACGGGAAAGACCGTAGAAGAAGCGATTGCGTTGGGTCTTGAAGAGCTTGGCTTGACCCAAGAACAGGCGGATATCCGCGTGTTGGAAGAAGGGAAAAAGAAATTGTTCGGTTCGGTAAAAGCGCGTGTGGAAATTGCGCCTTTGACGGAAGAAACCAAAACGGCTGTACCCGTTGCAACGGGTAAGACGGACGGCGAAAGAACGGTGGAATTTTTGGAAGGACTGTTTAAGCTTTTGAAAATTACCGCTTGCACCGAGCTTATTTCGGAAGACGAAAAGGTAGAAATTAATATTACGGCAGCAAATTCTAACTCCGTTATCGGGAAACACGGCACTACGCTTGACGCCATTCAGACGCTTGCAGGCGCAGTTGCGAACACGGGCAGGGACGATTATAAGCGCGTGGTGGTCGATTGCGAAAACTACCGTGAAAACCGTGAAGCAACGCTTGTGAAGTTGGCAAGCAATCTTGCCGCAAAAGCGCAAAGACTGGGTAGAAAAGTGCAATTAGAACCCATGAACCCTTACGAAAGAAGAATTATCCATTCCGCTTTGAGCGAAATGGAAGGCGTAAAGACGGAAAGCGAAGGTAAAGAACCTAACCGTTATATCGTCGTTATTCCCGATAATTTGGAAGACGAAACGCTGCCTGCTATCTTCGCGCGCAACGATAACCGTGAACGCGGCGGCAGAAACGACCGTCGTGGCCGCGGAAACGACCGTTCTCGCGGAAAAGGCGGGTTTGGCGGTAACCGCGGCGGTAACTTCAAGAAGTTTAACCGTGATAACAAAGGCGGTTCTTCTTCGGGCGGTACGACCATGAAAGCAAGCACCGATTTCTTTGGTATTTTCCTTGGAAACAGCGGAAATAACGGCGAAGAATAATTCTTATGTATAGCAAAAAAACTCCCCGAACGTATCGGGGAGTTTTTGTATATTGTTTTTGCGATTAAAATGACGGAGATATTAATCTCCTTTTCTCCCTACCAAATAATCGATATCCACATCAAAAAAATCGGCAAGTAACCATAAGGAAAGAATACACGGTTCTTTCTTTTTTAATAGCCATGCGCTAATCGTATTTTGTTTAACTCCTATCTTTTCCGCTAAACGTACTTGATTCAACCCTTGCTCCTTCATAAGCTCTTTTAAGCGTTCGGCAACGATAACGTTCATTTTTTTCTCCTTTTTTACTATTATCTATTGACATTTTAGCACTAAGGGAGTATAATAATAAAAAATAGCCCCATGGGGCTAAAATTATTTTCTATTACGCTGCAAACTATACAAAGGAGAAAAAAAACATGAAAAAAGAATTAAACAAAGTAATTTTAACGATCGGCTTTTTCATATTTATGTTAGGGCTTTTGATCGGCACGTTGGTTTCTGCTGGAATACTGGTTATATTGCAAGGCGGGGTTGTTTTGTACAGTATTTTAGCCGTTTGCTTCATTTATGCGAAAAATAGCATTATTAAAAACGTAGGATACGCGCTTACGGCTTATGCTGGCACGTTAGGTTTGTACTATCTTATGTGGAATATGCCGAACGTAGGTGCTTTGATTGCGACAAGCGGGCTTTTGATTATGCTTATCGGTGCTTTTTTATATTTCTTAGTAGAAGTACTTAAATTTTTCGGCTTCGTTAAAGGCGGCGTTATTTGTCAAACTTCCAACGGAACGATAGAACTTTTAAGTCAATATAAAGAAATGGAAAAGGAAAAAATCATCTCCGAAACGGAATTTGACGCATTAAAGAAAAAATTATTTGAAAATGAAGAATCGAAAACTGCAAGTATCGACGACTTGAAAAAGTGGAAAAAGCTTTTAGATCAACAAGTCATTACCGAAGAAGAATTTGTTGCGTTAAAGGCGAAAGTTTTCCAAAAATAAAACAAAAAGCAGAAAAAGCAGCGTAAAAAAACAGCCGACCGTTTTTGGTCGGCTGTTATCTATTTACTATACTTTTTCAAGGCAAAATACAACGGCGTGCCAAGTCCGTAGATAAACGCGCTTTCGGTGATTAGAATGGAAAAAGCAAACGAAAAATAGGCAATCGTAGCGGACGAATACCCTTCCGCTCCACCGCATAAAAAGACGATAACAAACGGGATAATCAAGGTATTTGCAAGGACGGGGCAAAGTCCGCCAAGGAGTATTTTCAAAAAGTCCTTTTCTATGTATTTGCCGATAAAATACGTACCCGTAGCCGCTAAAAGCGTCGCAAGCGAACCGAAAATGACGTCAAAAAGGACGTACGGGGAAGTTAAATTGGATAGAATACACCCGACAAACAAAGCTGGCACGGCTTCGGGAAAAAATAAGGGTAAAATACAAAGCGCCTCTGCCGGACGGATTTGAAACGGGCCGAAGGCAAAGGGCAAAAAGGTATAAGTGAGCGCTACGTACAACGCGGCGATTACGCCTGCGCGACACAGCTGTTGCGTCGATTTTTTCATGGAATTGTACCTCGGTTTTTTTAGTAAGAAGTGTTTTCCGAAAACCTTCTTTTGCGTGTATTATAACACGAAATATGGGTAAAGTCAACTGTTTTTCCGTTGCAAAACCCCCTTTTTTTGCCGTTGCCATAAAACGCTTGCCAAGGCGTCGGAGATTTGTTCCGCCATGCCGTATACCAAGTTCAAACGGGTAGAATTCAAAAGAGAAAAGTTTGCCACCGACTTTTCAGCGACAATGCCTAAAACGGAAATATCCCCGATACAGCCAAGCTTTTTCTTCGCGCCTGCGCCGGGAAATAAGGGCGAATGGTTGACGCGCATCAAGCCGATATCCCCTTCCGCACCCACCGCGGCGTCGACGGCGATAATTTGCTCGCTTGCGTGCGTTTCTTTGAGAAAAGAACGCATATATTTAATCTCTTTCGCCGTAACGGGCAGGGCAAGCGTGCCGTACACGTAAACGTGTAAGCCCTGCGTTTTGTATTTGAGCATAGAGCCGACAATCGGGCCTAAGCTGTCCCCCACGGCAAGATCGCTGCCGATACAAACGATAACGGGCATTTTATCGAAATCCCCGTCAAAAAGCTGTTGAAAACGCTTATTTTGCGCGGAAATACGGGTGGAAGAAGAAAAGCGTTTGGGCGTGAGCTTGTCCGATAAATCGTCTTTTAACAGCTTATCCAAAGCCATTGCCATGCCGTCCGAAGCAAGCTTGTTATAGGTGTGAAAGGTGTATTCCATGATAGGAAAAGTATAGCCAAAATCAGGCAAGGATAAACGTTTTGGAAGAAATCGGCGAAAAAAACTTTTATAGAAATACTTGAAATGGTCAATAAGATATGGTATAATAATAGAAATCACGCAAAAGGAGTGAAGATATGTTGCAAGCGTTAAACGCCGTATCGTGGATACATTACGCCTTGGACGGCATCGTGCTTTTACTTATCCTTATTTTCGCCGCAAAAGCGGCAATTAAAGGGTTTGTCAAATGCTTTTTTAAGTTCATTTCCACGATTATTGCCATTGTCGTAGCGTTCTTGTTTATGAACGCCGTGATTGAATGGACAAACGGTTTATTCGGCTTACAGGATATCATCAAGGAAGGCTGCATTAACGGACTTTCGAATATCGTCGGCTTTAACGCGGACGTTTCCGCAACGGGCATTGAAGAAGCGTTAAAAGGCAAAATTCCCGACTTTTTAATCCCTATGGTCGTGGACAGCGTTGCCAACAAGGACATTCCCGCAGGCACGACGGTGGCTATGATAGCAGGGGACGCGCTTGGCGGCGTAGCGTCGGGGTTTGTCGCATGGCTTGCCGTGTTTATCGTCGTGAAAATTATCCTTTCACTTTTGGAAAAAATCTTTTCGTCCCTTGTCGACGCAATCCCCCTTGTCGGTGCGCTCAATTCCCTGCTTGGCTTTGCCGTCGGTGCGGTGGAAGGCTTGATTGTCGTCAGCGGCATTATCGCCGTTTTGGCGTTTTTACCCTTCGAAGGCTTGATTGCCTTTTTCGACGAATGTCTAATCGTCGGTTGGCTGTATCATAACAATTTTATCAATATCATTTTGGGTTGGCTTACCGTAGCGTAAAACACAAAACAACATACCGCTCCGTGAAAAAACGGGGCGGTTTTTCTACGTTGTGGAATTTGTGGATAACTTTTCGTAAAACGCCTTTTATCTATTTTGTCGGGTTTTGTCGAATATAAAAAGATTGCATAAAATTTTGTCGAAAAATATAAATATACGTTTATGCAAGCGCGCCAAATCCACCCCTTATCCACCGCAAATGTGGATAAATAGGGGTTGTCCACCTGTATTTTTTCGATTTTGTGGATAAATATATCCTTTTATTAAGTGGATAACGGTAGGAAAATCAGCCCACAAAGCCCTAAAAACGCGCAATCCCTTATAACAAAAGGGGTTGAAGTGTGGATAACTTCGGTGGATATCGGCGTGGATAACTTTTTCAAAGGTGGTTTGCATGTGGACAACCTATGCAAAATAGAAAGAAACAGGGAAAAATGTGGATAAATTACGCAAAAAGTAATGAAAAAACACTCATTTTTCCACAAACAAACGTTCTTTTCCACAAAGGAAAAAAGTTGTCCACAATACGGCGTCCTTTTACGACGGTGCATAAACGCATAAAGCAGCCGTAAATTGTATGCAAAATGTGCATAACTTTTTCTCAGCGCACGTTGACGAATTGCACTTTGATATCCAACAAAGCGGTTTGCAAAATATCCTTTTCAAGCCGCTCGTATTGTTTGTTGGCGTATTTTTGCAATAGCGATTTTAACTCAAATAAATCGCAACCGCTGTTTTTGCATTTGTCAAACGCCGAAAAAATATACCCCGACAGTCGTTTTTCCGCGGCGGCAAACGCGCCGTCAGGCACGTCTCCGACGTCCGTCGATTTTTCCAAGGGCAGGGCGGCAGAATTATCCAAAAGTCCTGCGGTGAGCTTGACGGATATTTTCAAGGTAGCCACGTCGCTTGCGCCCACGAAAAACAGCGTTTTTTTGCTGTTGTGCTTAATGGTGAGCGAACAGGTTTGTCTATCCGTTTCCACGTCGAACGCCGCTAAACGAAGTTTGTTTTTGACGGCGTTGAACGCAAACGTTTCGTCCTTAGTGAACGTTCCCACTTGCCTGCCCCCGACGATTAAAGCCGTTTCCCCTGCTGAAAATACAGGCTTTTCTTCCTGTTTTTGCTCACTACCCGAAGAATTTTCGGCTGAGCCTTCGGACGAAGACGAGCTATCCGAAGAATTTTGAGAAGAATTTTGCGACGACGAATTTTCGTTGGACGGTTTTTCCTGTGTGGGCTGGGCTTTGACGATAGGCAAAAAGCTGCTGTGGCTATCCCCGTAATAGCCGATGGCAAATTCACGTAAGGTGCAGGGCATTACAGCGCCCACCCGTTCGGCGTGGGGAGAAAGCACCTTTTGAATTGCCAAGCTGCTGGCTTCGTCGACAAGTGCTTTCGTGTCTAAAATTTCCTTTGCCGTATTTTCGCAAGCGGCGACAAGACAGTCGTCCGAAAGGTATTCGTCAAGGAAGAAAAACTCCAACGCGTCAAAGGCATTTTGCTGCAAAGTGGAGTTCCCAAGCAAAATAAGATTACAAAACACAAGCTTGGGATACCAACCCGTTTTGGCGTTGACTAAGCGGAACGCCTGCGCGATTGTCTTTCCACGGGCAGTGAGCTGTTGCGTTTTAGACGCTTTGCCTTGTGTGGACGATTGCGGAATGGCAATTTGCGCGGTGAGTAAAAATTCGTCTTCTTCTCTATCCACGCCAACCGCCATAACGATAGCCGTTTTTTGCACGTCTAACGTGCCGAAATCGTTTGTAAAAAACAAAAAAACAAGTACGGCAATCACAAGAAAATAATACCAAAGCGTAGCTTTTTCACGGGAAATGCGCATTAGGCGTTCTCCTTTTTCTTCTTCTTTTTCAAAAAGAGCAAGGACGGCAACGACGGAACGGTGTTGCACCCGATAATAAACACAGGTAAAAACACGCCGCCAAACAGTCCGTAAATGCTGTTGTAAAAACGGTTACAAAACAGGGTAAAGAGAAAGGAAGCAAGGGCAATCGCCGCCGCAATCCACGGGCGTTTGTCTTCGCCGATTAGCTTACAAAAACACCCCGTCGCATACTGCAAAGGCAGGCAGGTGCAAAAAAACAGCACGGCGCAAATGCAATAAGAGAGCAATAAATCCACTCTACCGATAACCGAAAGCGCGGGGAAGTATTGCGCAATTTTCAAAAAAGCGTAATGCTCCCGCGGAGCGACGGTGGTAAACACGCCGTAAAAAACGGCTAAAAACACAAGGGTAAGCCCTGCCCCTACGCCGTAACCGCTAAGAATTTTTTTACTATCCCCCTTTTTGTATTGCGTATGCAAAAGCAAGGGAAACAAAAGTGCGGCGTCGGAAAAGTGCGCGGTGGTTTTGCTAACGGCGGTTAAGCTGTCCGTCAAATCCCGTTCGAAAAAGGGGAGCAGCGACGAAAAATCCGCTTCGACAAGCGCCATGATGATGAGCGCTAAAAAGGGCAAAACGAACAGGAACACGGATAAATCGGCAAACCTGCCCACGGAGCGTAAATGCTTGGTGCAAACGAATGCGACAAGCAGGGAAAACGCGCCAAACGAAAACAAGGTGGGGGCGGTGTCGTAAAACGCCGCATACACCAGCTTTTCTAAATCCAGCAAGGGCAAAACGGCGGCAAATAAATAATATACCGCATAAAACCCGTAGAAAATCAAAATCTTTTTCCCAAGCTTTTCCTGTAAGCGTTCAATGAGCGGTCTTTGGCTTTTAGACGCGGCGATCAGCAGCGCGATAATCACGCCAAGCTGTGAGAAAAAATGGATAAGCGCAGGCAATAACAAATCGCCCTTGGCGTGAGCCGCCAACAAAGACGGCGCTTCGACAAGCTTGTAAACGGGCAGGATAAACGCCGCGAAAAAGGCAATTTGCCGCGCTGAAACAGCGTTGTTTTTTGTAGAAGAAGTCTGGGACATACAAAGAAATTCCTTTTATTTTTGTGTTTTTTGCGTGCGCAGCCGCGTTTTGTTGGGGGAGTGTAAAAAGACGGGTCTTGTCGCAAGCGAGCGCATACCGTACTTGACAAAGCTATCCTTCAAATCGTGCGGAATCAGCGGTGTAAAGGGCGCAAGCAAGGGCGCGCCGTACGATTCTTCCGAAAGTAAATAGTATAAGACGAACACGGCGAATAGGATAATCCCAAACGGACCCAAGCTCCCTGCCGCAAGCAAAAACAGCCACCGTAAAATGCTGCCCGTTTCCACAAACGCAGGAACGGTGTACATACAAATTCCCGAAAATGCGACGATAATAATGGCAGGAGTGGAAAGAAAACCTGCGGAAACCGCCGTTTCACCCAGCACCAACGCGCCGACGACGGACAGCGACATGCCCACGTATTTGGGCATACGGATACTTGCTTCCCTTAAAATTTCCAAGAGCAATAAAACGACGAACATTTCCATGCTGGGGGATAGGGGCAATTCCCGAATACTGCTTGCAATCGTCAGCATTAAGCCCAAGGGTACAAGCTGCATTTTGAATAGCTGTACGGTGATATAAAAAGCAGGCAATAACAGGGCGGCAATAATGGCAAAGACGCGCAAAAGCCGCATGAGCGTCGCCATAAACGGCGAAATAAAATAATCTTCGCTGCTTTGTAAATCTTCGGTGAGAAGATAGGGCGCGGTAAGCGCTATGGGAGAGCCGTCGACGAGTATCCCCACCCTGCCTTCGGCAAGCTTAGCGCAAAAGACGTCGGGCTTTTCCGTCGTACCGATACGGCGAAAAACGGAATGGTCTTTGGGTGCTAAAAACGCCGCGATATACGACGAATCGGGGACGGCGTCTATTTGGATTTTCTCTATCCGTTTGGCGATATTTTGCCTTACCTTATCGTTGACCGTTTTATCCAAATAGCACACTGCCACCGCCGTATCCGAGCGTTTGCCTGCGCGTAAAATATCCATGCGCAAATCGGGCGACTTTAAGCGTTTGCGCACCAAAGCCATGTTGGTTTTGATATCTTCGATAAACCCTTCTCTTGGCCCTTTCACCGCTACGTCGGTGGGGGGCTCTGTAATCGCGCGGACGGGAAGCAGCTTTGCCCCTGCGATAAAGCCCGTTTCTAAACCGTCGATTAAAAGTAAGGTGTTTCCGTCTAAAATTTCCTTGATAGCGTTTGAAAATTCGCTCACCCGTTTGAGTTCGGGAAAACGTAGCGTTTTTTCAATCAAATCCGCGCTCGGCTTATACATGGTAGGGTCGTTTTGCGATTTTTTCTCTTCGGCAAGGTATAAAAAGGACAAGGGTTTGGCAATGAGTTGACCCAAAAGCTCTTTATTAACCATGCCGTCGGCGTAGCATAAAAGACAGCTTGTCTTGTCCGCCGTTTGGAAGCTATAATATAAAATGTCTTGCGCAGGTAAAAGCCGTTTTAATTCGTTTTGATTTTCTTTTAAGTTTTCCACAAAATTTTTCACAAAGGGAGTATGTGTTTTCGCCGTGAAAAATATCCGTTTTCTATTGACTTTTTTGCCTGCTTTTAGTATACTGTAAGAGAAGTAAAAAAGGAGCGCGCGTATATGGAGAGTATCGTTTTGTCGGAATTTGAAGTAGCGGAAGATATGCTTATCGACAATTTGAAAATTGTACAAGACACCCGTTTATACCGTTTCACGTCCGATTCGGTGTTGCTTTCCAAATTCGCAAGCGCGAAAAACGGGGACAATATAGCCGATTTTTGTGCGGGCAGCGGTGTGGTGGCGTTCCATTTTTACGCGCTACATAGAAAAGAAAAACAGCGTCTTACTTTTACGCTGTTTGAATTGCAAAAGCCTTTGTCCGACCTTTCCAAAAAGACGGCAACGCTCAACGGGTTTGAGAATTTTTCTTTTCATTGCGGAAGATTGCAGGAAATCCCCGAAGAATATAGAGAAAAATTTTCCCTTGTTTTGTGCAATCCCCCCTACGAAAAAGGCGGTTTTGAAAACGAAAGCTATGAAAAGGCGATTTGTCGAAAGGAAATCACGCTCAACCTTGCCGAAATTGCCAAAGCGGCGGCGTTTGCGTTAAAGTTCGGCGGACGGATTGCCATGGTGCATAGAGCCGACCGCGTTGCGGAAGTGTGCTATACGCTAAAAAGCGTCAATATCGAAGTCAAGCGTTTGCAATTCGTCAGCGGTAAGGACGGAGATACCCCCTATCTTGTGTTGATAGAAGGGGTAAAGGGCGGAAAACAAAGCTGCAAGGTGCTGCCCACCTTGGTGAACAAGAGATAAAAGGAGAAAGCTATGGTTAGTTTTGTGGCTACGCCGATAGGGAACTTGAAAGATATCACCCTTCGGGCGTTGGAAACGTTAAAAGAAGCGGACGTCATTTATTGCGAAGATACCCGTCATACGGTAAAATTGCTCAACGCCTACGAAATAAAAAAACCGTTATACGCTTGCCATAAATTCAACGAAACGCAAGCGGCGGAAAAGATAGTCGAAGCGGCAAAGCGCGGCGAAAACGTCGCGGTGGTGTCCGACGCAGGTACGCCCGTTGTTTCCGACCCCGGCAACGTCGTATGTAAAATTTTACGCGAAAACGGGATTGCGTACACGATAATCCCCGGCGCGTGCGCGTTTGTTGCGGCGTTGGTGCTGTCGGCGCTTCCTGCTGATAGATTTGCCTTTATCGGCTTTTTGCCCGATAAAAAATCCGAAAAGAAAGCGGTGCTTGAACGGTATAAGGACAGCGATTTGACTTTGGCGTTCCACAGCGCGCCGCAGGACGTTGACAAGGACATTGCGGCAATGTACGAAGTGTTTGGGGAGCGTAACGCGGCGGCGGTGCGGGAAATTACCAAGCTGCACGAAGAAACGCAAGCCTTTACCCTTTCGCAGGGGCTTGCAGGGGAAAAGCGCGGGGAATACGTGCTTGTCGTCGAAGGGGCAAGAGAGCAGGAAAGCCCGTTAAACGCGCTTAGCGAAATAGAGCATATCCGCCACTACATGGCGGCAGGCTTGGATAAAAAGGAAGCGTTAAAGCGCGCGGCGAAGGATAGGGGCGTTTCCAAATCCGTTTTGTATCCGTTTGCCATTGATTTATAAAAATACGGATAGTTGCATAAAATACTACAAAGGAGAAAAATATGTTCGAATATTATATCGTATTTTTTATATTGATACTCGTTTGCGGTATTTTTGCAGGCGGTGTGCAGGCAAAGCTGCGTTCCACCTATGCCGCTATGCGTGAAATCCCCACCAAAAGCCGCATGACGGGCAGGGATACGGCGGCGAAACTTCTTCGCGCAGGGCAGGTGAACAATATCACCGTTGGCAGAGTAAGCGGCGTAATGACCGACCATTACCACCCCAAAAAGAAAATCGTCAATCTTTCGGAAGGGGTGTATAACGAAACGTCGGTGGCGGCTGTGGCGATTGCCGCCCACGAAGTAGGACACGTCATGCAAAAGACAAAGGGGTCTTTGTTGTATAAATTCCGTTCGTTGCTTGTGCCTATCGTCAATATCGGCAGTCGGCTTGCTTTGCCGCTTGTGCTTGTCGGGTTGATTTTAGATTTGTTTGTCGTAACCACGCAAAACTCCGATATCGGATTTTATATTGCGCTTATCGGCGTTATCGCGTACGGAACGTCCACGTTGTTTGCCTTAGCTACGCTGCCCGTGGAGTACGACGCCAGCCGTCGGGCAAAGAATATGTTGATACAGCAGGGAATTTTAGACGAAGACGAATTGCCGTATGCCGAACAAATGCTGTCGGCGGCGGCAAAGACGTACGTGGCGTCCTTGCTCACGTCGCTTGTGTACTTTTTACGGTTTTTATTTTGGGTGCTGCTGTTATTCGGTCGGAGAAGAA
Source organism: Candidatus Scatosoma sp. (assembly GCA_045635725.1). Taxonomy (GTDB): domain Bacteria; phylum Bacillota; class Clostridia; order Christensenellales; family Borkfalkiaceae; genus Scatosoma. Next base: position 15,441 of record JAZTWF010000089.1, read on the forward strand.
AAAATTAAAAAAAAAGGGCGAAACACAATTGCGTTTCCCCCGTATTTTTTATTTTATCGAATACTGGTCTTTATCGGGTAATTGAATGTTGATTTTTTCTTTCAGGCGGATATCTCTCGACGACGCGCCGACAAGAATTTCAAAGTCGCCGTTTTCCACGTACCAGCGTTTCAAATTCACGTTGTAATAGGCAAACGCTCTATCGCACAAGGGAATACGCACGCGCTTGCTTTCGCCTGCCTGCAACTCCGTTTTTACAAAGCCTTTCAACTCTTTTTTCGGACGGTTGACCATAGAGAATACGTCGCGGACGTAGATTTGCGAAACTTCCTTTGCCGCCATATTGCCCGTGTTGGTGACGGTAAAGCAAACGTCGTAATGCGTTTCGTCCTTCTTTTCAATTTTAAGGTCGGAGTATTCAAAATTCGTATACGATAAGCCGTGACCGAAGGGGAAAAGCACGTCGATATCGTGCTCGTCAAACCAACGATAGCCTACGAATACGCCTTCGGCGTACTGTTCGCTGCAACAGTTGCCCATATAATCGCCCGTGGGGGTATCTTCCAAACACCAAGGGAAGGTTTCCGTAAGCTTACCGCTAGGGCTGATTTTTCCCGTCAAAAGCTGTGCCGCCGCTTCCTGCGCGCTTTCGCCCGAAAAACCGATTAACAGCACCGCTTTTACTTTGTCAATCCATGCCGACATATCGATAGCGCTGCCTGCGTGGAGCACGACGACGATATTATCCGTGTACTTAGAAACTTCGTCGATAAGCTTTTCCTGTATCGCGTCCAAACGCAAATGCGTTCTATCGTACCCTTCCGATTCTCTGTTTCTGCCCGTGCCCAAGCAAAGCACGGTGATATCGTTTTCGTAAGACGATTGCAAGCCTGCTTTAACCTGCATAGTCCAGCCATTATCCATCCAAATATTCGATTTATAAACGCTATCCCCAAGGATATCTTGGAGTTCTTCGGCAAGGTGACGGGGCTTGTATTCCGTTTCCACGTAAGCCGAACCGCCGCCGCCCATAGCAGGACTGCCTGCAAACGGGCCGTAAACGCAAATTTTGCCGCCCGTAAGGGGTAAAATACCGTCGTTTTTCAAAAGCACCGCGCCTTCGGCGGCAATCTTCACCGCGTTTTCGTGGCGTTGTTCTTTGGTCGTGGTCACTTCTTTCTTTTGCGTTTGCGTTTTTTCCATCAGCGCCAAAATACGTTCTACGCAAGCGTCGATTTCTTCTTCGGATAACCAGCCTTCGTCGTATGCCGTTTTCAGCTCGGTATACGCGTTTTGGGCATAGGGCATGCGCAAATCCAAGGACGCTTTTACCGCTCTTGCGCTGTGGTGAACAGCCGACCAGTCGGATACGATAAGCCCGTCAAACCCAAATTCCCCACGCAAAATATCATCTAAAAGATATTTGTTTTCGGAAGTATAAATGCCGTTGACGGGGTTATACGAGCACATAACCGTCCAAGGCTTTGCCTGCACCGCAATTTCGAAGGCGGGAAGGTAAATTTCACGCAAGGTGCGTTCGTCTACGTCGCTGTTTTGGAATAGACGGTCGTATTCGCGGTTGTTGGCGCAGTAGTGCTTGAGCGAAGTGCCTATGCCCTTGCTTTGTACCCCTTCGATATACGCTTTCGCCATGACCCCTGCCAGATAGGGGTCTTCGGAAAAGTACTCAAAATTACGTCCGCAAAGGGGCGTGCGCTTGATATTTACCCCGGGGGCAAGCAGTACGTCCGCGCCGTTTTCCAAGCAATCGTCGGCAATCGTCGCGCCGTCTAAATATGCCAAATCGGTATTCCAAGTAGACGCAAGAATATGGATATTCGGCATAGCCGTCGCCTTTTTCGTCGTTTTCGTTTGCAAATCAATCATACGAAGCCCGTTCGGCCCGTCGGATAAAAACACTTCGGGAAGCTTATCGTTCGCCGTAGACAAACGCCACGTATCGCAACCCGTAAGCAGGTGCAATTTTTCGTCCAAACTGAGTTTTTTGATATCGTATTTCATCGTTTTTTTCTCCTTTTTTTAACGATTTTTCTTATTATAGCATACTTTTTTGCCAAAAGATAGGACAAAATGCTTTGATTTACTGTCATTTTGTGATAAAATATAGTCATGAAAAGCTTTTTTGAAAAACACCGCGACGAAGAACAAAGCCTGAATATCAACCGCAATTATAACCACAGCTTTCCTGCGCATTTCCATAGTAATTTGGAAATTTTTATCGTAAAACAGGGCAAGTACAATCTTTGGATAAACGAAAACAAATGGGAAATTGCAAACGGCTGTGTTGCCGTGGTGGACAGCTTTCAAATCCACAGCTATCAAAAAACGGACGAAAACGGGAAAACGGACGATTGTGTGGTGATTATTCCCTATCGTGCTTTAAGCCGTTTTAATTTCAAGCGCAAGGGCTTAACGCTTGCCCGCCCCGTCTTGCAGGATAGCGCGCTTTGCGATACGTTATTGTTTATCATTGACGCGTATATGCAAGGTCAAACGGCGGATATTGCCGACGCCGCAACCGATTTATTTTTGGCAGTGCTCTTTGAAAAATTACAATTTTCTAAGCAAGACGGCAGGGATGAGGGCGCGCTTGTGCGGCAAATTTTAACCTATGTGCAGGCACATTTTCAAGGGGACGTTTCGCGTGCGGCGATTGCCAAAGCGCTTGGCTATTCCCAAGAGCATATTTCGCACGTTTTTCGCCGTTATACGGGCAAAAGCTTGACCGAATACGTCAACGGCTTGCGGTTTTCGTATATGGAGCAGCTTTGTAAAACGGGGGATAAACGGACGGCGACGGAGCTTATGTTTGAAGCGGGGTTCAAAAGTCAGCGTACCTATTACCGGCAAAAAAAGAAGTTGGAACAGGGCGAATAAAAAACCCGTTTATGTTTTTACAACGTAAAAAAATCCCGACGGGAAACCGTCGGGAAGTTTTTTTTGTTTTGCGATTAAAGTTCAGCGAAGTACTTAATCGTTCTAACCATTTGGCTGGTATAGGAGTTTTCGTTGTCGTACCAAGAAACAACTTTAACAAGCGTAGAGCCGTCGCCCATGGGCATGCACTACGTTTGCGTAGCGTCGAACAACGAAGCGTAGGTGATACCGATAATGTCGGAAGAAACGAGTTCTTCTTCGGTGTAACCAAAGGAAGCGGAAGCCGCTGCTTTCATAGCTGCGTTTACGGTAGCTGCGTCAACTTCGCCTTCGCAGATAGCAACGAGCTGGGTAAGCGAACCGGTGGGAACGGGAACGCGTTGTGCGCAACCGTCAAGTACGCCGTTGAGTTCGGGAATAACCAAGCCGATAGCTTTTGCTGCGCCCGTGGAGTTGGGAACGATGTTTGCAGCAGCTGCTCTTGCACGGCGAAGGTCGCCCTTTCTGTGAGGTCCGTCAAGAACCATCTGATCGCCCGTGTAAGCGTGGATCGTGGTCATATAACCTTTCTTAATCTTCGCAAGCTTGTTAAGGGTGTTAGCCATAGGAGCAAGACAGTTGGTGGTACAGGACGCAGCGGAGATGATGGTATCGTTCTTCGTAAGCGTCTTTTCGTTTACGCTGTAAACAACGGTAGGAAGGTCGTTACCAGCGGGAGCGGAAATAACAACTTTCTTTGCGCCTGCTTTGATGTGCGCTTCCGATTTAGCCTTGGAGCAGTAGAAACCGGTACATTCAAGTACAACGTCTACGTCCAAAGCGCCCCAAGGGCAGTTTACTGCGTCTTTTTCCGCGTAAATTTTGATGGTTTTGCCGTTCACGGTAATGGTGCTTGCTTCGTCGTCAGCCGATACGGTGTTGCCAAGAGCATATCTGCCTTGAGCGGAGTCGTACTTCAAAAGATGAGCGAGCATGGTGGGGCTGGTCAAGTCGTTGATAGCAACTACTTCATAGCCTTCTGCGCCGAACATTTGTCTGAACGCAAGACGACCGATACGACCGAAACCGTTGATTGCAACTTTTACGTTTGCCATAATGATAAATCCTCCGAGTATATAAAAATTTTTTTTAGTTTGTTTTGTAAGAATACGGCGCGCGGAAAAACCGACAAACCGTTTTCGTCCGATACTATTTTACCATACTTTTTTTCTTTCGTCAATAATTTTGGGCGTGGAGAAGAAAAATTATTTGCCCTGAACTTCAAAAAAATAAAAATTTACAAATTCTGCCGAATTACTTTACAATCAAGTATTGACAAACGCGCTTTTTTATAGTATAAT
>JAZTWF010000090.1:0-2532 GCA_045635725.1 Candidatus Scatosoma sp.
GGAAACGGACGGACTTTTATCGTCCTTCGGCTTTGCCGATTGTCCGTACGTTGGCGAAGAAACAGGACAACGTATATACACTTTTCTTACCGAGAAGGAAAAAACGCTGCGTGAAAGCTTGCAAAAAAACGCCGCGGATACTTACGCCTTGAAGGAAATGCTGCATTCTTTGAAAATTTACGCCGACTATCTTGGCTTTACCTTGGAAAAGGAAGAAACGTCGGATAAGCTCCGCGCAACGGATACGACGTTTTTGTTGCAGGCATACCTGCCCGAAGACGCGGAAGAACAGGTAACGCAGGCGTTAAAGGAAATTTCGCAAGCAATCTATTTCGAATTTTCCGACCCCACGGACGAAGATACACCCCCGACGTTACTTCGGAATAATAAAATCGTCGAAAGCTTTGAAGGAATTACGAATACCTATTCCGCACCTAACTATCGTGAGTTTGACCCCAACGCCGTTATGGCAGTCTTTTACAGCCTGTTTATGGGTTTTATTATCGGAGATGCAGGCTATGGGTTGTTGATGGCAATCGTTGGCGGTTTGCTTTGGTATAAAAATCTTGCCCGACCGACGGGCATGTCCCGTTTGGCAGGCGCGTTTGCTTGCGGCGGTATTTTCGCTATCATTTGGGGGCTGCTCTTCAACTCCTTATTCGGTATCGGGGTATTACCCGTAACGCTTATGCCTAATCCGCAAACGGATATGTGGCACTTGGCAGGGATTGCCGTACCCAGCGTGCTGATTATTAGTATGGAGCTTGGCGTTGCGCAAATTTTCGTCGGTTATATGTGCAAAGCCGTACAGGAATGGCGTAGGGGCGGTATTGTCGACGGCATTTGCGACGGCGTGCTGTGGGCGTTCTTCTCGGTAGGCATAGGGCTTGCCATAATCGGCTTTTTGGAAGAAGCGGCTTTGCCTGTTTTGGCTACGGTTGGCGGAATTACGGCAGGGGCGTCCTTGCTCCTTGCTATGCTGACGGCAGGTAGAAACGAGAAATTCTTTGGGAAATTCACCAAAGGCTTTGGCGCGGCGTACGGCGTTATCAACTACGCTTCGGATATTTTAAGCTACGCGCGTTTGTACGGGCTTATGCTTTCAGGCGCGGTTATTGCGCAAATTATCGCGCAGTATAGCACGCAGTTTATCATAAGCGGCAACGTTTTGTTGATTGCCTTGGGCATACTCATTTTGCTTGTAGGCCACGGCTTTAACTTGGTTATGAACCTTCTCGGCGCGTATATCCACGACGCAAGATTGCAATACGTAGAGTTCTACGGCCGTTTCTTTGAAGGGGAAGGCGAACTGTTCAAACCACTCGGTTCGCAGCATAAATACGTATACGTAACGGCGGAAAACGTTCCGTCGGACGGTAAATAAAGAAAAACAAAAATCGGAGGATTTTTATTATGGGTTACACAATTGCTTTGATAGGTATCGCGCTTTGCGTACTGCTTTGCGGTATCGGTTCTTGTATCGGTCTGTATAAGACGAGCACGGCAGCCGCCGGCATTTTGGGCGAAGACCCCAAAAAGTTCGGTAAAGTTATGGTCCTTGTACTTTTGCCTGCTACGCAAGGGATTTACGGGTTCATTATCGGCATTATCGCATCCGGTTCGGTTAGCGCTGCTATGAGCGTGGAAATGGGCTGGGCAATGTTCTTTGCCGTACTCCCTATGACCGTTTCGGGCTTAGTTTCCGCCTTTTTTCAAGGCAAATCGGCAGTGAATTGTATCTATGCAGTAGGCAAGCAGGAATCGCTTTCGGGTAAGCTTATCGTTTACCCCGGTATGATTGAGTTCTACGCTATTCTTGGGTTGATTATCTCTATCATGCTTTCGGGCGGCGTAGCGGCATTGCTTTAATTAAGTGTCATGCAACCGATAATCGAAAGAATTATTTCCGACGCAAAAGCGGAAGCGGAAACGCTACTTGCACAAACGGACGACAAGGCGAAAAAACTCCTTGCCGACGTAGCCGCACGCGCGGAAACTACGCGTAAGCAAACGGAAAATACCGTGCAAGAACGCGTAAAAGCCATTTTGGAAAAACGCGAAGCGGATGCGCGCTTGGAAAGCGCGAAGATTTTGCTTGCCGAAAAAGGGAAGACGGTCGATAACGTGTACAAACTTGCCTTGGAAAGATTAAAAACGCTTTCCAAGGAAGATTGCTTGCAGCTGTATTCTACTCTTTTGGACACGTATGCGGAAGAGGGCGACGCCGTGTATTTTGCGGCGAACTTTGCCTATGCAAAGGAAATAGCCAACCTTCCTATCGTAGCGCAAAGAAAGCTGCGCGTATCCATGGAAACGTTGGATATCGACGGGGGCTTGCGCTTAATCGGTAAGTCGGAGGCCAAGCGGTCTTAGGAAGACAATTAAACTCACCAACTCCTTGGCTCACAGAACGACATGGCTACGATCCGACTTTATGCAAAGGAAATAGCCAACCTTCCTATCGTAGCGCAAAGAAAGCTGCGCGTATCCATGGAAACGTTGGATATCGACGGGGGCTTGCGCTTAATCGGT
>JAZTWF010000091.1:0-34636 GCA_045635725.1 Candidatus Scatosoma sp.
CTCGAAAAGATGGTATTCCCCGAACCGGTTATTCAGCTTTCCTTGGAACCCAAGACGAAAGCAGGTCAGGAAAAGATGACGCTTGCTCTTATCAAGCTTGCGGAAGAAGATCCTACCTTCAAAACGTATACCGATCAAGAAACGGGACAAACGATTATCGCAGGTATGGGTGAGCTTCACCTTGACATCATCGTAGACCGTTTGCTTCGCGAATTCAAGGTAGAAGCTAACGTCGGCGCTCCCCAAGTTGCATACAGAGAAACCTTCCGCAAAGAAGTGGAAGCCGAAGGTATGTACAAGCGTGAATCGGGTGGTAAAGGTCAATACGGTCATTGTAAATTGCGCTTAATTCCCCAAGAACCGGGCGCAGGCTACGCTTTCGAAGACCAAACGGTTGGTGGGTCTATTCCTAAGGAATATATCCCTGCAATCGACAAGGGTATTCAAGAAGCTGCAAAGAACGGTTTCCTTGCAGGTTATGAAATCGTGGACTTCAAAATCGTCGTATACGATGGTTCGTATCACGAAGTCGACTCGTCCGAAATGGCGTTCAAAATTGCAGGCTCTATGGGCTTCAAGAACGGTATGGGAAAAGCAAATCCCGTACTGCTTGAACCTATCATGAAAGTGCAAATCATCACGCCCGAAGATTACTTCGGCGACTTGATGGGTAACGTTTCGGGCCGTCGCGGTACTATCCTTGGTACGGACGATAGAAACGGCGCGAAGATCATCGACGCGGAAATCCCTCTTTCCGAAATGTTCGGTTATGCAACCGAGCTCCGTTCGAGAACGCAGGGTCGTGGTCAATTCACGATGCAGTTCGATCATTACAGCGAAGTGCCTTCCAGCATTTCTAAGGAAATTATCGAAAAGCGCGGCAAAAAGAACTAATTTATTCGCATGATTTACTTTTCCCGCAAAAAATGCGGGAAAAGTAAGAAAATTTATCAAAAATTTTACAAAAACAGTATTCAAACATTTGATAAATTATTAATTTTAGGATATAATAGATATGTCCAAGATACGGACAAGTATTATATCAAAGATCATTTGTAAAAATGATAGGTAGCTGCGTCCGAGACGGATAAGGTTATCATTTTTAAAATAAAAAAAATATTATAAGAAAAATCGGAGGATTTAAAAATGGCTAAAGCTAAATTTGACAGAAGCAAACCCCACGTTAACATTGGTACGATCGGCCACGTTGACCACGGTAAAACGACTTTGACCGCAGCTATCACGATGGTAATGGCAGCTCGCGGCGGCGCAGAAAAGATGAGATACGACCAAATCGATAAAGCTCCCGAAGAAAGAGCTCGTGGTATCACAATCAACACTGCACACGTTGAATATCAAACGGATACGCGTCACTACGCGCACGTTGACTGCCCGGGTCACGCCGACTACGTTAAGAACATGATCACGGGTGCTGCACAAATGGACGGTGCTATCCTTGTTTGTGCTGCTACCGACGGTCCCATGCCCCAAACGCGCGAACACATCTTGCTTGCTCGCCAAGTAGGCGTTCCTTATATCGTTGTATTCATGAACAAGACTGACCTTGTTGACGACGAAGAACTTCTTGAACTTGTTGAAATGGACATCAGAGACTTGCTCTCTTCCTACGACTTCCCCGGCGACGATATCCCCGTTATCCGTGGTTCCGCTTTGAAGGCGCTTGAAGTTGCAAGCTCCGACAAGCCTGCTGATGCAATCATGGCTGATCCCGCAGTTGCTCCCATCCTTGAATTGATGGATGCAGTTGGCAGCTACATTCGTACCGCCGCTCGTGAAGATGCGAAAGCCTTCCTTCTTCCTGTAGAAGACGTATTCACCATTTCTGGTCGTGGTACGGTTGCTACCGGTCGTATCGAACGTGGTGTTGCTCACGTTAACGAACCCGCTGAAATCGTTGGTCTTATCGAAAAGCCTATGACGACGACTATCACCGGTTTGGAAATGTTCCATAAGCTCCTTGACGAAGCTATGGCAGGTGACAACGTAGGTGCGTTGCTTCGTGGTATCAACAGAACGGATATCCAAAAGGGTCAAGTTATTGCGAAACCCGGCTCGGTTGCTACCGGTACGGAATTCACCGCTCAAGTATACGTTCTTACCAAAGATGAAGGTGGTCGTCACACCGCATTCTTCAACCACTACAGACCTCAGTTCTTCCTTAGAACGACGGACGTTACTGGTATGATCGAACTTCCCGAAGGTGTTGAAATGGTTATGCCTGGCGACAACATCGAAATGAAAGTTGTTCTTATTAAGCCCGTTGCGCTTGAAGAAGGTCTTCGTTTCGCTATCCGTGAAGGCGGCAGAACGGTTGGTTCCGGCGTTATCGCGAAAATCATCAAATAATTGATTTGAACAAAACAAAAAAGCAGCTTATCTTCGGATAGGCTGTTTTTTATTGCAAATTCCTTGTAAATATGCTATAATACCGTAAGAAGGTATAAGCAGCATGGAAAAGCTTGTATATTTGGAGCATTTCCATAGAAAACTATATAATCGACAGTAAAGCTTGTTGGATATATTACAACGCCGATAGAAACCGATCATAAACAATGGATATAGGCTATGATTTCCATAAAAAAGCCTGCAAATATCCCATAATATCGATAAAAATAGGGGCAAAATCACGCGAAAAACAATGAGTAAAGCAAATAGACGAAACTACATATACGGCTTGATTATCGGGTTATTTTGCCTGCTAACGCTACTGTTTTCCCTGCTTCCGATTACCGTATTTACAGAAAAGTATAGACACGCTTGGCTTGGCGTTATTTTACAGCAAGTTTTTGGTATCGTTTCGGTTATCTTCTTGGCAAAATACTTAAAACTACGCCTGTTTTCGCGTCCAGAATGCCTTATATTTCTCATTCCTTGCTTTATCATAGCCATAGATAACTTCCCGTTTTGGTCATATTTTAGCGGCAATATGCAGCTTGTATTGACAAATCCAACGGACGTGCTGTTATTTGGTATATACTGCTTATGTATAGGGCTATTCGAAGAGCTTGTCTTCCGCGGATTGCTGTTCTATCTCTTGGCATCTTATTTTAGCAAGGATAAGAAGGGGATAGTCAAAACGTTTGTATACTCTTCGGTAATCTTCGGTTTGGCGCATCTTACCAACTTATTTGGCGGAGCAGGTTTACCTGCGACGCTGTTACAGGTAGGATATACCACGTTGACGGGCGGATTGTTCGCATTTGCTTTTATTAAGACGAAAAACGTGCTTTTTCCCGCGTGTATTCACGCTTTGTATAATTTTTGCGGTTTAATTTTAGAAACACCGCAAAATCTTGGCTTAGGGACAGGCATTGTCTTTGATACGGGCACGGTAATTATGATGGCGATTATTAGCGTCATAATAGGGGTGTTTGTATTGTATTCTTTGACAAAATACCCCGAAAATGAAAGAAAAACCCTGTATAACCGCCTGTTTGGCGATAATATGGATAAATAATACGTATATAATCACAAAACCGCCTACTATGTCACGCATAATACCTATGTCTGACATAATAGGCGGTATAATTACTATGTTAAGCATAATAATTACGCCTGACATAGCAATAAAAAACGTCGCCTGATGATACAGACGGCGTTTTTTATATTGTTATTCGATTTATTTTATAGATAATTAGATAAATGAGAAAATTCAGTTATTAGCCTTTTGGTGATTTTTGGGGGTAACACCGAAGTGTTTTCTAAATTTTGTGATAAAGTTTGCGTAATCGTCAAAGCCCGAACAAAAGCAGGCTTGGGAGATGGTAGCTCCTTGGGATAGAAGTTCTTTCGCGCGGGAGAGCTTTTTTGTGAGAATATATTTATGGGGCGTAATATTTAGATATGTTTTAAACACTTGATGGATATACGAAGCGGAGAAGTGTGTAAGCTGTGCGATATCGTCTACCGTTTTTATTTGCGTCAAATGATTATGGATGGTTTCTATAATGCTTTGCAAGCATTCATTTTTCCCCATTTTTACTTCAATATTGTTTTCCGCTTCGTTTAATAGACAAAGCACTTTCAAAATATTCGCAAAAAGATAATGCTCGCCGATAGGAGCGCTTTGTTTTTTATAGATTTCTTTCATTAAAGAAACAATCATTTCGTGTTTTCGTGAGATAAATACGTTTTCACACCCGTTGGGTCTATTGACGATTTTGTCGGCAAGAGCAGGGTAAGCTTTCAAAAAAGAAGGCGCAAGCGATATTTGATACCACTCCATTTCCTGCTGAACGTCGCTCTTTCCAAAATGATATTCTTGCGGAGCGTATACTCTGATTTCGTTGCCGCTATGATAATAAATATTGTTTTCAATAAAAAGCTGCATTTGTCCGCGGATATGGATAAAGATTTCCGCGTGGTCGTGCGCGTGATAGGATTCACTCCAAAACGCAGGCTGAACGAGGCCGCTAACGTGGTGTAATCTGATTTCCGATTGTACAATGGTTTTTACGTCCATGCTTGTCTCCAACGATAATAGTAGATAAATTATAGCATAGCCGCAAAGCTCTGTCAAGCCAAAAACAGTATAGAAAATAAAAGTTTTACAGTAAATTATCAAATAGTAATTTAAAAAAATATATGATATAATAATGGCACAATAATAAAAAAGGAGATTAACATGACAAACGGAATAGAAATGGTTATTAAAAAATTTGATAGCCATAACGATTATTTAAACGGAAAAATTGCGCGGGATATTGAAGAAAATCGCAAAGGACAGTTTGCGTTGTGTTTCAAAAACAAGGAAGGCGAACTGCTGTCCGACGTGCACGTAAAAATCAAACAAAAGAAACATGCGTTTAAGTTTGGTTGCCAGGCCTTTTATCTCGATCAATTTGAAGACGAAGAAAGAAGAAAGCTTTACAGAGAACGCTTTAAGCAGGTTTTTAATTATGCCGTCGTTCCGTTTTACTGGGATACTTTAGAAGTAGAACAGGGGAAACCAAGATTTGAAAGCAATTCGCCTTTCGTCTCTCGCCGTCCGCCGATTGATACGATTATGGACTTTTGCAAAGAAAACGGTATTCGTGCCAAGGGGCATTGCCTTGTGTATAATTCCTTTCAACCGGAATGGATATCGGACGATAATGAAATTCTCAAAAGACAGATGACCAAAAGGGTGCAGGAAATTGCCCAGCGGTACGGGGACGATATTTTTGATTTTGACGTAATCAATGAAATGATTACTATTTATAAAAACGCCTACAAAGGGAACGGCATGCGTAATTTACAAATTACGGACGAAAACGACCATGAAAAATGGGCGTACGAGACTTGTAGACGGTATCTTCCTAACGCGAATTTATTTTGGAATGAAGGTCTGTTTGAAACCTTTGGCGAGCATTATAAGGGCTTTCGTAGCTTTTATTATCTTATCATTGAAAAAATGTTGCGCGAAGGGGTGAAGATCGACGGGCTGGGAATGCAATATCACGCATTTGCTCCAAAAGAAACGGCGGATAAACATCTTAGGATGGTATGCAATCCGCTCAGGATTATCGACGTTTTGGAAAGATACGGTGATTTTAAGCTTCCGATTCATATTTCCGAAGTCTCCATACCTTCTTATTCCAACGAAAGCCAAGACGAAGAACTGCAAGCAGAACTGACAAAGCGTCTTTATAAGCTTTGGTTTTCGAGTAAATATTGCGATGCTATCGTCTGGTGGAATCTTTGTGATAACACGGCGTTTCAAGGCGAAAACGCTTGTCACGCAGGGCTTTTACGTAACGATTGCAGCGAAAAACCTGCCTATAAAGAAATCGAACGATTGATTAATAAGGAATGGAATACCAGCCTTGAACAAAACGTATCGGGCTATCTTAGATTTAGCGGTTTTTACGGTGAATATGAAATCGAAGCTGAATATCAAGGACAAAAGATTGTAAAAAATATTTCTTTACGCCGCGATAACACGGGGTATGATAACCGTTTGTGTGATTTTAGAGTAAAAGAAATTGTGTTATAAAATGTAAATAGCTTGATATAACAATTCTCCACCCGAGTATCGGGTGGAGAATTGTTGTTTATTCAGTTTATTTAATGGTAATCCATATTCTGTTGGCAAGTTCGTTTTCTTCTTTGGTGAAGTATTCCATAACGACAAGCCGTTCAATCGTCTTTTCGTCGGGGTATTGCGCAAACAGCTGCCTGTTGACTTGGTCGGGAGTAGTGGTAACGACGTGGTCGCTGCCGAAGAAGTAGCTGATATCGTGTGTAGCCGTTTCTTCTTCGTCTTCGTCCGCCCCGTACATATCCAGGAGATAATCGAAAATTTCATTTTCGCCCGTTTGCGGTCCGCTTATACAGCTTGTATAGCCGATATAATACATGTTTCGCACGACGTTGTCGGGTCGGGAAAGGAAGTTGACGAACGCGGTAGCGGCATGCGTTTTCGCTTCGCCGATATCCTTCATCATAACCCAACCGTCAAACCAAAGGTTAGACGCCGCTTCGGGAACGACGTATTCCAACTCCAAATCATATTCTTCGGCTTTATCGAGAACGTACACGGCGTCGCCGCTCCATTGATAGGAAATGTCAAACCGTCCCGTAATAATATCCATTTTTCCTTCGTCCGTTTCCAAGCCGTACAAATTCTTCCGCATGGCGATAAGCTCTTGCTTGACGTTGTTCATCGTTGCAGGCAGCGTATCGTTCATTTTTTCGCTTAAAATATCTTGGTAAGCCGTCAAGTTGATTTCACCGTTTTTATAACGATTTTTAGCGCTTAAAAGCTCTTCTTCGTAATACATACCAAGTCCTGCAAAATAGGAGTCTCGCACGTTGTCTTTTGCGGTGATTTTTCGCGCGTATTTTTTGTTTTGGAAGATATTCCAGCTGCCGGCTTCTTCGCGCGTTACGCCATGGCTAGGGTTTATGATGAAGCCCGTCGAACCCCACATATATCCTGCGGCATAATCCTTCCACGACTTCCCGTCGGCGGTTTTGCCTTTGGAGAAGGTTGTTTCGATATAGGGGGAGACGTATTTTGCATAGTAATTATGCTCGTCGTTCTTATCAAAGAAGCTTTCGGGATAGGCTTGCAATCTGTTCTCCGCCGCAAGCTTCATAATCATGTATTCGGAGGGGCAAAGAATATCGTATGAATCGCCCATTTTGATTTTATTATACATGGTTTCGTTATCTTGCAGGGTAACGTATTCCACACGAATTCGCTTATTATAGGTATTAAAATACCATTCTTCAAATTCTTCGTATAAAGGGGCGCTGCCTTCTACCCAGCTTTCGTCGCCGCCTTCGTCGATATACTCGTCCCAACTGCCGACGCGAAGAACAAGCTCGCTGCTAATTCCGTCGCATGCAGCGAAAGAAAATACCGAACTAAACATAAGCGCGGCAAGCGCAAGGGAAAATTTCTTTTTCATCTCTTTTTACCTGCCTTTTTGTACGCAATCACGTTGGAAATAATGACAATGAGTACGATAATAAAGAAAATTATGGCGGTGAACGCCCAGTAGGCGGCTTTAATTTTCGCGCCTAAAATATTGTTTTTATCCAAGCCGTAAATATGCGTGCTAATGGTAGCAAACGAATCGGGTTTGGTGTACGCCGCAATGACGTAATCGTCTAACGATAACGTAATGGAAAGTAAAAACCCAGCCAAAATCCCCGGCAAAATTTGCGGTATAATTACCGTAAACAAGGCTTTTGTCGGCGTAGCGCCAAGGTCAAGCGCCGCTTCGTATAAATTGTTATCCATTTGCTTGAGCTTAGGAATAACGGACAAAACGACAAAGGGGGTGCAAAGCAGCATTTGCCCGAAAATCAACGGCAAATACGTCGATTTATCAATCCCCAAAAAGGAAATCAACAAGGCAAACGAAATCGCCGTTACGACGTCCGCATTGATAACGGGAATTCGGTTGACGGCGGAAAGTAATCCGTTCGTCCGCTTTTTGGAATAAAAGATACCGATAGAACCAACCGTCCCTAAAATGGTGGAAAGGGTAGCGACGATAAGCGCCAAACCAAGCGTTTGCGCAACGACCTGTAAGGGTTCGTTTTCCCAGTTAAAGAAATATTCGTAGTGGGTTAAATCAAAGCCCGTCCAAGGGTCTTGGATATAATCGGACGCCTTAAAACTGTTTATCGTAAGGAAGATAATGGGGAAGTAGATAAACGCCAAAATCAAGCAAATAAACGCCCATTTGAAAATACTTTTAAGCTTTACCATAACGACGTCCCCCTCGTTTCCGATTGTTCGTCCGCTTCAAAACCGCCCGTAAGCCACGTTACCAAAAACATGAAAAGTAAAAGGACAAGCGCTACAAACGATCCGTCGTGCCAAAGATCTCCGCTAAAATAATCGTCGATAAGCTTACCGAAAATCTTAACGTTGCGGTAGGTGAGATAGTTAGATACGACGTAGTTAGTCATAGACGGTAAAAACACCATGGAAATACCGCTGATAATTCCCGATTTGGACAGGGGGAGCGTAACCTTCAAAAAGGCTTTGGGAGCAGTCGCGCCCAAGTCTTTTGCGGCTTCTAAATAACTTTTATCAATCTTGATAATCGTCGTATAAATAGGCAAAATCATAAAGGGCAGGAAATCGTATACCATACCGATAATGGTGTTGACGATATTCCAAGCGTCCGATTTGTTGTACGTACCAATCCACACGAAAAATTCCTTTAACGCATTGATACGCAATACGAAGTTTACCCACATGGGCACGATAAACATAAGCAGCAGAGTGGATTTGTTTTTCAGCTTACAGTTTGCGATAATGTACGCCACGGGATAGGCAATCAAAAGACAAACGATAGTGCTCATTAAAGAGATAAAAAGGCTGAGTGAAATCGTTTGAAAGATAGGGGAAGTGAAAAACTGCGCCAAGCTTCCGCCGTCCGTGAAAAACAGGATTAAATAATCCCAAGTAAAGACGTTGTTGTCGTCCGTGAACGCGTAATATAATACGATAAACAGCGGAATAACGACGAATAACGCCAAGAACAGCGCGTAAGGAATGGCAAGCAGCTTACGCGAAAAATGCGGTTTAAGCTTTGCCGTCGTCATTGTTTACCCCCTTCCGCAACCTTCAAGGTCATTTTAATCTTCTCTTTGGGTACGATTAAGCTAACCCTGTCGTTTTCATTCCAAAGGTCTTCGCAAGCAAGCACGTAATCTTCTTCGTTTTCCGTGCGTACGATATAACGGTAGTATTCACTCTTGTAAATAAGGGAGATAATATTCCCTTGCGCGCCGCCCACGTCGGGGTCGTCGCTCATGGTAATATCGTGTAAGCCGACTTCTACGTTGACTTCGGTATCCGTCAAATCCAGCTTTTCACCCTTAACGGTGATTAGATATCCTTCTTCGTCCAAATGACTGCCGGGGTAAAGCTGCGTTACGTCGCATTCAAATTCTCCGTCGCCAAACTCTACGGTGTTGCGCTTTGTGATAACGCCCGAGAATTTATTCACGCGGAATACCTTTTTCATAACGTGAATACCGTCGGGCTGTACGGTAAGCCCAACCGCTTCGCCAACCTTAGGCGCGGAAGTGCTTTGAATTTCAATTTCATATCTGCCGCATTGTACGAGAATTTGATAGTGGATACCCTTGAAAATAACCGAAGTAACCTTTCCTTTGAGAATACCTTGTTCGGGAGAAGTAATGATTACGTCTTCGGGGCGAACAACAACGTCAACGGGTTCGTCCTTTTCAAAACCGCCGTCTAAGCATTCGAATGCTTTGCCGCAAAAACGTACTTGATTGTCTTTGGGCATAACCCCCGAGAAGATATTGCTTTCGCCGATAAAGTCGGCGACAAAGGTGTTTTTGGGTTCGTTATAAATCATTTCGGGCGTACCGATTTGTTGGATAGCGCCGTCCGACATAACGACGATAGTATCCGACATGGTAAGCGCTTCTTCCTGATCGTGCGTAACGTAAATAAAGGTAATTCCCAAACGCTTGTGCATGGCTTTGAGTTCTAATTGCATTTCTTTACGCATTTTCAAATCGAGTGCGCCAAGCGGTTCGTCCAAAAGCAAAATTTCCGGTTCGTTGACGATAGCGCGCGCAATAGCGATACGCTGCTGCTGACCGCCCGAAAGGGTAGCGATACTACGCTTTTCAAAACCCGAAAGGTCAACGATTTCCAACGCCTTTTTCACCTTTTCGGCGATAATGGCTTTGGGGAGTTTTTCCATTTTTATTTTGGTATTGCCTTTTTTGTCCGTATACGTGGTTTCCACCCGTTTTTGTTTCAAGCCAAACGCAACGTTTTCAAAAACGTTAAGATGGGGGAAAAGGGCGTATTTTTGGAAAACGGTATTGACGGGACGAAGATGGGGCGGCAAAGCGCTGATATCTTCCCCGTTGAGTAGAATTTTACCGCTTGTCGGTAGTTCAAACCCGGCGATCATACGTAGAGTAGTCGTTTTGCCGCAACCTGACGGACCAAGAAAAGTGATAAATTCACCTTTTCGCACGTACAGGTTAAAATTTTCAACGATGGTAACACCGTCGAATTGTTTGCAAACGTCTACAAGTTCGATAATCTTTCCGTTGTTTTCTACGGGGGAAGTCGCTTTTGCCATAAGGAGCTCTCCTCAAAAGTGTTTTCGTGGGTATAAAAAAGAAAAATTAAAAAACTTTTCCGTTCGTATTATAAAAAAAACGCCGAATAATGTCAAGCGTTTCAAGGGCATATTTTATAAGTTCCCGCGCGCGTGCGTAAAAAAACGCCGTAGGGGAAGAAAACGCGAAAAAAAGGGGAACACGAAAAAAGGGGTCTACCTGTCGGCAGACCCTCATATTTATAATATGATCGAGCTGATTAGTTTAACGCAGCAAGTTTTTTCGCAAGCTTCGCTTTTCTGTTGTTCGCGTTGTTCTTATGGATAACGCCCTTGGTAACAGCGCTGTCGATAGCGGATACCGTTTCGGGATAAAGCTTCGTAGCTTCTTCCTTGTTGCCTGCGTTTACAGCTTCAAGATACTTCTTGATTTGCGTCTTCAACGCAGATTTGATAGCTTTGTTTTGCATCGTTTTCTTTTCGATAACCAAAACTCTTTTCTTTGCGGATTTAATATTAGGCATAATGTTCTCCTTGTATTTCCTTTTCGGTTTAGTTTTAATTGCGTAGATTATTTTAACATAATTTTTTTTGATTGTAAACTGTTTTTCGGTGTAAAAACGCGAAAAAGCATAAAAAAATAAAAATTTTTCCTATTTATGGGGTGAAAGTATGAATATACCCAAGGGCGGAGTGGCTTTTTTTGATAGCGGTATCGGCGGACTTACCGTTTTGGCGGAATGCCAAAAACACATAAAAGATACGTTTTTCTATTATTTAGGGGATAATTTACGCGCGCCGTACGGCAATCTTCCAAAGCAAACCGTTTGCGCATACGTGGACGAAATGTTTGAAACGCTTGCTCCGTTACAACCGCGCGCCGCCGTTGTGGCGTGCAATACGGCAACCGCGTTACGTATCGAACGCTTACGCGAAAAATACGCCTTCCCCATTATCGGCGCAGAGCCCGCCGTCTTTACCGCCGCAAAAAACGGGGGAGATATTTTCGTTTTATCCACGCGCGCCACCTACGAAAGCCAACGCTTTCAAACGCTGTGTGGGCGGGCGGAGCGCTCCTATCCCAACGCCCGTTTGCATTTGCATGCTTGCGATGGCTTAGCGGGGGAGATAGAACGCAATCTTTTTTCACCCAAATGGGACGTTGCGCCATTTTTGCCCACAGGCAACCCCGATAGCGTCGTTTTGGGTTGTACGCACTACGTTTTTCTCAAAAAACAAATACAAACGTTCTATCAAGCTACCATCTACGACGGCAACGAAGGCATCGCCAAGCGTTTGCAATCAGAATTGCTTAAAAACCCTGAAAAATCCAACGATTTTCAAGGTCAAGTTTTCTTCCTTGGAAGGGCAAAATGGTCAAACAAATACGTATACGAACAAATGTTCGGCAATAAATAACTCCGTTTTGGGGTGTAAGTGGTTAAAAATCCCAAAAAAATTAAAATTTTTTGAAAAAAGTACCAAAAAACTATTGACAATGGTTGAAAGTGGTTGTATAATAGTATCATACAGAATTCGGAGTGGGGGGAAGTTGTCCCCTAAATAAAGCAAAGGAGAGCGTAACCGTGTTCAAAGGCGTATTCGAACATCAATTAGACGACAAAAACCGCTTGCGCATTCCCTCGCGCTTTAAGAAAGAGCTGACGGGGGAACACGGCGACAAGTCGTATAGTTTCTTCCGTGGTATGAATCGTTGTATTTGCGTTATGGCGGACGATTTATTAGACGACACGATTAGCGCGTTGTCGGAAGAAGGCATCTCCGAATCCAACGAAGCGTCGACGTTATTCTTCGGGAGTATCTTCTCCGCGGAAGAAGACGCGCAAGGCAGAGTGGTTTTACCTGCGGCATTGAAAAAAATGGCAGGGATTACCAAAGACGTCGTAACGCTTGGTAGGGGCAAACGCTTGGAAATTTGGGCGGCGGAAAGATACTACGCGTATATCGAAGGCGTCGATTACGACGCAGAGCTTAAAAAACTCGGTATTTAACCATGTTAGAATTTTCGCATAAACCCGTTATGCTGGAAGAATGTATGGAAGGTCTTGCGCTAAAAGACGGCGGCGTGTGGTTTGACGGCACGGTCGGCGGCGGCGGACATTCGTACGAAATCTTAAAGCGTACCGCTCCCAACGGAAGATTGATTGCAACCGATCTCGACGACGAAGCGATTGCGGCGGCAACGAAAAGGCTTACGCCCTTTGCTCCGCGCTTTACAATATATAAATCTAATTATAAAGATTTTGAAAACGTATTTGCACAGGCAGGCGTAGACAAAATCGACGGGGCAATTCTTGACTTTGGAATATCGTCCCACCAAATAGACGACGAAGACCGCGGCTTTTCCTATCGAATGGCGGACGCACCGCTGGATATGCGCATGGACCAAACCGCACCGCTCACTGCGGAAACGATCGTCAATACGTATTCGGAAGAAAAGCTTGCTTGGATATTCAAAACGTACGGTGAAGAAACGTTTGCCAAGCAAATTGCAAGAAATATCGTCAAATACAGGGCGGACAAGCCCTTAAAGACGGCAGGGGAGCTTTCTCAAATCATTCAAAACAGTATCCCTGCAAAATTCCGTTTCGGCGCGCCTTGCGAAAGAAAAGCCTTTCAGGCTTTGCGTATCGAAGTCAACGGAGAGTTGGACGGGCTGTACGAATTGACGCTTGCCTTGACAAGACGCTTGAAAAAGGGCGGAAGAATGGTCATTCTCACCTTTCAATCGTTGGAAGATAGAATTGTCAAAGAAGCGTTCAGACAAATGCAATCGCCCTGCACCTGTCCGCCGAACTTTCCCGTTTGCGTATGCGGAAAGAAAGCGGAAATCAAAATAATCAATAAAAAGCCGATTACGGCAAGCGAAGAAGAACTCAAAAACAATTCGAGAAGTAAGTGCGCGAAACTGCGCATAGCGGAAAAGATATAAAAAGTCGAACACAAAAGATACGGGAAAGGAAAATACGGGAAAAATACGGAGGCACATGATGGAAACAATACTGGAAAGAGTAACGATGCAACAACAAATGGCACAGCAAGAGGCTGAGCGCCATAACGCTTTAATTAAAGAACGTTATAAGCGTTTGCAAGACGCCGAAGCCAGCCAGTTTGCTGCAAATACGCAAACCAACGCAACGGAATACACCGTTCGCGCGTCTGTTCTTACGCCTTCCCGTCCCGTAGAAGAAACGCCCGCTATCGAACAAACTCCGCAGGTAACCGAATACGTCCGTGAAAAAATCGAGTCTCCCGTATTCACTACCGAGAAATTCCAAGCTATCGAACAGCAGCCTATCATGCAAGCGCCGACGTACGCGCCCGTAGAAATACAAACGACGCAAACGGCGGTTGCGGTAGAAGAACAATATTCCTTGACGCAGTTTGCAAAAATGGTTATCGCGGCGTTCGCGGCGGCGGTTATCGTCATGCTTACGTTGATTTGCGTAAACACGCAGCTTATCCGTTTTGAAACGACGCAGCTCCACGCAGCACAAACGAGAAACGTGCAGCTCCAAGAAGAGTACGCCAAGGTGCAACAGCGTATCCAAGACGCAACTTCGCAAGAAACCATTCTTGAATACGCGCAATCAAATGGAATGATACAAAAATAACGCTCATACAATATATAAAATATCGTAGGAGCAAACGACTATCAAATATAACGATACACAATATTCCATATCCATTTTACGAAAGAGGTTATTCGCCGTAGGCTTGGCGGTAACCTTTCTTTTTTTATTACTTTTCGGACGATTTTTCTACGTGCAGGTGATTTGGCAGGAAGAGCTTAACTATCGCGCTCTTGATCAATGGACGAGAGAAATTCCCATTATTGCAAGCAGGGGAAAAATCACCGATACAAACGGGGTGATTTTGGCGGATAATAACGCCGCGTATACGGTATTTGCCCGTTCCAACGCCGTCAAGGATAAGTGGGCGACGTCCGCGCTTTTGGCAAATGCGCTTGGCTTGGACGAGAAAACGGTATACGATAAATTGACCAAGAAAAAAGCGTCCGAAGTAACGCTTGTAAGGCAAGTGGATAAATCGGTTGCGGAAAAGCTTGCAAAATTGTCGCTTGACGGCGTGTATTATTCCCGTGATAATACGCGCTATTACCCCAAGGGCGACGCGCTTTGCCAAACGCTTGGGTTTACGTCTATCGATAACGTCGGTACGACGGGCGTAGAAAAGTATTATGAGAAATATCTTTCGGGCAAAAACGGCGAACTATTATACGAAACCGACCTTGTGGGGATAGAAATCGAAGGCAGTGTAGCTACGTACGTACCTGCGGAAGACGGGTATAACGTACAGCTTACCATTGATTACGGTATACAGGAAATTGTCGAAAGCGCATTAAAAAAAGCCACGGAAACGTATGCGCCCGTGGCGGCGGAATGTATTGTTTTAGACGTGAATACCTTTGAAATTCTTGCCCTTGCCAACTACCCGTCGTACGATTTGAACGATATTCCCCGAAACGATGGGGAGCTTTTGAATGCTTTGACAAGAAACCGTATGATTTGTGATATTTACGAGCCGGGCTCTACCTTCAAAATTATTACGTCCGCCGTGAACTTGGAAGAATATTATCGCGGAAACAAGAAAGCGTATTCGCCAAATTACGTATTTTCCAGCTCCCGTACAAGGGCGGTGGACGGTACAACCGTCAAATGTTGGAGCAATCACGCCAACGGCAAGCACAGTAATCAAACGCTTGCACAGGCGTTGAATAATAGCTGTAACCCGTGCTTTACGGATATGGCGCTTGCCTTAGGTAAGGAAACCTTTTACGACTATTTGTCCGCTTTTGGCTTCGGCAAGAAAACAGGCGTAGATTTTAGCGGCGAAAGCTACGGCTTGCTCATGCCCAAACAAGCGGTGCGCGCTTGCGATTTGGCGCGTATAGGCTTTGGCCAAACGGTAGCCGTGTCGGGCTTGCAGCTTGCTTGCGCTTGCGCGGCGACGGTGAATGGCGGTTATTATTATCAACCCCGTTTGGTCAAGCGCGTGTACGCCGACGACGGATATACCGCTTTGCAAACGAAAGCGGAGCTTATTTCCCGTCCCGTCAGCGAACAAACTTCGCAAACCATGCGCAAAATGTTGGAAGGGGTAGTCACCGAAGGGAGCGGCAAAAAGGCGGCGGTCGAAGGGCATTTAATCGGGGGCAAAACGGGCACAGCCCAGCTTTTTGAAGGAGGAAAAATCGCCGTTGGTAAGTACATTTCGTCCTTTGTCGGCTTTTTTCCTGCCGATAAACCCAAATATCTTGCGCTTGTAATCGTCAATCAACCCCAAGGCGCATATTATGGTTCGGTTGTTGCCGCACCCTGCGCAGGGGAGATATTCCAAGGCATTATACACTTAAAGGATATACCGCCGCAAATACAAAAAAACGTCTAATTAGACGTTTTTTTTGCGCGAAAGTATCAAAAAGGAGCATAGTAAAAAGGCTTGGCGAATACAATAAACCATTAAGGGAAAAGGAGCGGGGAAGATGCGTTTAACCAAGCTTGCTCAGATTTGCGGCGAACTTATCTATCATGAAGAAAATAAAGAAAGAGAGATACTCTTTCTATGCAGCGACAGCCGCTTGTCCAAAGACGGCTGTTTGTTCTTTTGCTTAACGGGAAACGAGTACGACGGTCACGATTATGCGTACGACGCCGTTAGAAAGGGCGCAGTTGCCGTTGTCACGGAAAAGCGTTTGCCGCTTGACGTGCCGCAGCTTTTGGTGGAAGATAGCCGCAAAGCCTTGGCTTTATACGCCGCTGTTTTTTACGGAAACCCTGCCGAAAATATGCAAATTATCGGCGTGACGGGCACAAACGGGAAAACAACCGTTACGTATATGCTGCGTTCTATTTTAGAGCAAGCAGGTAAAAAGGTGGGTGTTATCGGAACGCTTGGTATAGAGTACGGCTTGACGAAAATACCTTCGCCCTTAACGACGCCCGATCCCGTGGAATTGCACGAAATATTAGCGCGTATGTATGCAAGCGGTGTAGAATACGTGCTTATGGAAGTTTCCGCGCACGCGATACATTATAATAAGATATACGGTATTCCGTTTGCGGCAGGGGTATTTACCAACTGCACGCAGGATCATCTTGATTTTTTCAAAACAATGGAAGCTTACACAGCGGTAAAATCCGAATGGCTGATACGTTTATCCGCGCCCGTCGTTATTCTCAACGGTGACGACGAAACGGGTAGGCAAATAGGCAAACGCCGTCTTGCGCAGGGCGGTAACGTAACGTATTACGGCTTGACTTCGCCTGCCGACGCCTTTGCCATTATCACCGACGAAACGTTATCCGCAACGGAAGCGCTGCTCAACGTCAACGATAAACTTTGCCGTATCACGCTGTCCATGACGGGTAGACACAACGTCTATAACGCTTTGGCGGCGGCAAGCTGTGCTATGTCTTTGGGCGTTTCCGTTTCAGCAATAGCCAAAGGCTTATGCGGTTTACAGGGCGTAAAAGGACGCTTGCAACGGACGGGCAGCTTTCACGGCGCGGAGATTTTTGTGGATTTTGCGCATACGCCCGACGGCTTGGAGAAATCGTTAACGGCTTTGCGCTTGCATTGTAAAGGACGGCTGATTTGCCTGTTCGGTTGTGGGGGAAATCGGGATAGTGCCAAACGCCCGATTATGGGCGAAATCGCCGCGAAAAAAGCGGATTTTTCGGTGCTTACTTCGGACAATCCGAGGTATGAAGACCAAATGGATATTCTTTCCGCCATAGAAAAGGGATATCGGCGTTATTCCTTAAACTACGTAATCGTACCCGATAGAAAATCGGCAATTGCCTATGCGGTGGATATGTTAAAGGAAAAGGACATTTTGCTTGTTGCGGGCAAAGGCGGCGAAACGGGACAAGAAATTATGGGTATAAAATATCCCTTTGACGACAATGATATAATCGAAAAAATAATACGGGAAAAGCAAGGCGATTAAGCCAAAAAAATCATGCGGAACTATATTTATACGGGTATAACGGCGTTTATTTTATCGTTTGCGCTTTGTAAAATACTCATTCCTATCTTAAAAAAATTGCACGCAGGGCAAAATATTTTATCCTACGTAAAAGAACATAAAAATAAAGGCGGAACGCCTACAATGGGCGGACTTGCTTTTATTTTGTCGGCGATTATCGCTACGCTTATTTTTGCGCTCGAAAAGAATAGGACGCTTATCGTAACGCTGTCTATCGGCTTGGCGTATACCTGCGTCGGGCTTTTGGACGATTTATTAAAATGCCACCGTAAAGAGAATTTGGGGTTAAAGGCATGGCAAAAGTTTGCCTTTCAAACGTGTATTGCGCTTTTTGTGGCGTATTTTTGTACGAAGAACAACATGACCGCGTTATATATCCCGTTTACGGATATCGTCTTAAATATCGGCTATTTTGCCTATCCTGTTGTCGTTTTTGTCTTTTTGGCAACTGTCAACGCCGTCAATTTAACCGACGGATTAGACGGACTTGCGTCTTCGGTAAGTATTCCGTACTTTTCCGTTTTTGCACTGTTGATTGCTTTGCAGGGCGGAAGAGAAGAACTTTCCACTATTAGCATAGCGCTTTCCTGTGCTTTGGCGGCGTATTTACTTTTTAATACTTCGCCGGCAAGCGTGTTTATGGGGGATACGGGTTCTTTGGCGTTGGGCGGCTTTGCGGCGTGTATCGGTTGTTTTTCGGGGAATATACTGTATATCGCAATTATCGGAATTTGTTTCGTGTTTTCCGTCATATCCGTACTCTTGCAAGTAATATATTATAAAGCAACGGGCGGGAAACGCATATTTTTAATGGCGCCGTTGCATCATCACTTCCAACAAAAAGGGTATTCGGAAACAAAAATTTCCTATGCCTATGGTATCGTTACGGCGGTAATCGGCGCAATCGGTTTACTGCCTTGGATTTGAAAAGGAGACAACCATGTATTTATCGAAACAAAAATTTTTTGTGCTTGGGCTATCCAAATCGGGTAAAGCGGCGGCGGAGTTCTTACTTGCACGCGGCGCAACGGTATACGTATACGACGACGTGGTTAGCGAACGCGTGGATAAAATCGCGCAAGAGCTTATGCAAAAAGGCGCAAAGCGCATAACCAAGGAACAAGTGGGGCAAATGTCGGATTCTTGCGACGGCTTAGTGCTCAGCCCGGGAATACCGATCGACCACCCTTTGGCGGTCAGTTTTAAGCGAAAAAGAAAAGCGGTGCTTGGCGAAACGGAGCTTGCAGCGCGGTATATGCGCTGTCCGGTTATTGCCGTAACGGGCACAAACGGAAAGACGACGACGGTAAGCTTATTGACGGAAATACTCAAACAGGGCGGCGTGGACGCCTGTGCCTGCGGCAATATCGGCACGCCTATGGTGGAGTATTCTTCCTTAGATGAAACGTCCGTTGCCGTTGCGGAAATATCCAGCTTTCAGCTCGAAACCCTGCAATCCCTTTGTCCGCATATCGCGGTGGTTTTGAACGTTACGGAAGACCACCTAAACCGCCATTATAATATGGAAAATTACATATTTCTAAAAGCAAAGCTTCTAAAAAATTGTGCGGAAACGGAGTATGCCGTACTCAATTACGACGACGAAACCGTGCGTGGCTTTGCGGAAAAAACCAAAGCGAATATCGTTTGGATATCCTTGCGCGAAAAGGTGAACGGCGGTTATTATGAAAACGGAACGCTGTATTTCAACGGGGAAAAGATTATCGACAAAGACGAATTGCCGCTTGGCGGCGCGCATAACGTACAAAATGCGTTGGCGGCAATCGCCGCGGCAAGGCTCATGGGCGTGGAAACGCAAACAATCGCTACTGCGTTATCTACCTTTAAGGGGATAAAACACCGTATTCAAACGATAGATACGGTAAACGGCGTAACGTTTATCGACGATTCCAAAGGAACGAATATAGACGCCACGTTAAAGGCGGCGGCGTGTATGCAAGCGGAAACAATCTTACTTTTGGGCGGTAAGCATAAGGGCTACGATTATAAAAAACTGTTTGCGGCTTTGAAAACGACAAAGGTTGTTCACGCCGTATTATACGGGGAAAATCGCTATCAATTGCTTGCTTGTGCAAGAGAGCTTTCGTTTGATTGTATCACGCTTTGCGATACCTTCGCTTTTGCCGTAAGGATAGCCGCTATGAAGGCAACGCAAGGACAAATCGTATTGCTCAGCCCTGCAAGCGCAAGCTTTGACGAATTTGCAGGCTACGAAGAACGGGGGGACGCTTTTATTGAAATCGTTGAAACGCTCAAAAAAGAAGAACGGCAAGCAGGGGACGTTGCCGCCCCCACAAACGTCCTTTCAAATGACGACGATACAAGGTGCGACGAGCTCGAATACACGCCACTTTCACGGTGATCCCGTCATACTTGTTTGTACGTTGTTTCTTTCGGCGCTCGGCGTTTTGGCAGTACATTCCGCAAGCTCGTATACGGCAAAAGTACAATACGGCGACGAATGGTATTTTACAACCAAACAGCTTATCGGTTTTTTACTTGGAACGGTTGCGCTTTTTCTTTGCGCGAAATTCGATTATAAAAAGCTTTCGGGGAAAAAGATACGCTTTGTGGCGTTGATTGCTCCTATGGTGTTGCTTGCTTTGGTCTTCGTTCCGGGGATAGGCAAAAGCAATTACGGAGCAACAAGGTGGATAGGGATAGGCAGTATCACCATTCAACCGTCCGAGCTTGCCAAATACGGGTTTGTCATTTTCGCGTCGGCGTATATGTCGGAGCGTATGGGCAAAATGCGCACCTTCAAAGGCGTACTGCCCGTACTGCTTGCAGGCGGAGCTATTTGTCTTTTGATTATCATAGAGCCGAATATGTCCGTTACCATGTGCGTAGGGCTTTTAATGCTTGTTATGCTCTTTCTTGGCGGTATGCAAGTAAAGCATTTTATGCTCATTTTTATCCCCGCATTGCTTGTTATCCCCATTTTAATTATCATAGAGCCTTATCGGCTTTCGCGCTTGAGCGCGTTCCTTGACCCTTGGGAAAACCCGAAAGGGGAAGGGTATCAGCTCATTCAATCGTTGTACGCGCTTGGAAACGGCGGTTGGTTTGGTACGGGACTGTTTCGTTCGCGGCAAAAATACCGTTTCCTGCCGTTTGCCGAAAGTGATTTTATTCTATCCGTTATCGGGGAGGAATTTGGTTTTATCGGTACGGTTATTCTCTTTTCCGTGTGCGCCGTACTTATTTTACGCGGTATCAAGGTGGCGGCGAATGCAAACGACTTCTTCTCTTTTTTGCTTTCGTCGGGCATTACGCTTGTGTACGGAATACAAACGGTTATCAATGCGCTTGTCGTCAGCGGCAGTATTCCGCCTACGGGCTTGCCGCTACCGCTGATTAGTTCGGGAAATACGTCGCTGATTATAACCATGGCGTCTATGGGCATACTTTACGCTATATCCGCGCGAAACGCAAGGCGTGCGTAGTTTGGGCACAAAATCCGTGTTTTTCGTCATACAATAAAGCATAAGGAGCTTTATCGTATGGATACATATATCGTAAACGGCGGTGAAAAATTATATGGCAAAGTACAGGCGCAAGGCGCGAAAAACGCCGTGTTGCCGTTGCTTGCCGCATCCATTTTAACAGACGAGCAGGTGAAAATACGCGGTGTTCCGCAAATCACGGACGTGGAAAATATGCTACGTATTCTCCGTGAGCTTGGCTGTACGATTAAACGCCGCGGTGAAAACACGCTTATCGACAGCGTAAATGCAATCTCTCATGAAATACCGGCGCGGCTTACCAAAGAGCTGCGTTCTTCCGTTTTTATGCTGGGCAGCGTTTTAACCCGTTTCCGTAAAGCAAGGATATCCTATCCCGGCGGCTGCGATATCGGGCTGAGACCTATCGATTTGCATCTTTCGGGGTTAAAGCGTTTAGGCGTACACATTAACGAAGTCGGCGGTTTTATCGAATGTAGCGCGGATAAATTAGTCGGCGCGGATATTTTGTTGGATTTTCCAAGCGTTGGAGCAACGGAAAATATCATTCTTGCCGCGGTGAAAGCGGAAGGCTTGACGGTCATTCGCAATGCCGCAAAAGAACCCGAAATCGTCGATTTGCAAAACTTTCTCAACGCTATGGGCGCAAAGGTGCAGGGCGCGGGCGGCGGCACGGTGGTGGTGGAAGGCGTCAAACGCCTGCACGGCGTAGAATATACCCCTATCGGGGATAGGATAGAAATCGGCACGTATCTCATTGCAACGGCAATGTGCGGCGGCGAAATCGAAACAAACGGCGTTCCGCCCGAAAATATTGCGGCACTTTTACATAAATTGCGTGAAAACGGTTGCAAAATACATACGAAAAATGATAAAATAGTATTGCAAAGCTGCGCAAGCCTTCGCGCAGTCGATTTGGTGGAAACCATGCCCTTTCCGGGTTTTCCTACCGATTTACAGGCGCAATACTCCGCGCTTTGCTGCACGGCAAACGGTACGTCGCTTATCGTGGAAAATCTTTTTGAAACACGCTATAAGTTCGCGGCGGAGTTAAAACGCATGGGCGCGGATATCACCGTACGGGATAGGACGGCGGTCATTCGCGGCGTAAAACGCCTGCACGGGGCAAAGATTGTCGCGGGGGATCTTCGCGGTGGAGCTGCGCTTGTGCTAGCCGCGCTTGCGGCGGAAGGGCAAAGTCAGGTGCTTGACCTTTCGCACGTCGACAGGGGATATGCGGATTTTGAATATAAGCTGAAAAAGCTTGGCGCAAAAATCCGTCGCATTCGCGTTTGAGTATATAAGCGTTGAAAATGTAGAAACTACAAATGAGGAATACCATGTTAAAAAAGAAAGTAATCACAATCCTTTTAACGGTAATCGTCTTTTTATCCGCGGCGGTGTTGGGGATATCTACCGTCTATCGCGTAAAAGACGTCAACGTTCGCGCGCAAACGATATCGCAAGACGCGGAAATGGAAACGACTGCGCTTCGAAAAAAGCTGAAGACGGCTTATTATAAGCAAAGTATTTTCCTCACGGACGACGAAATTACCAAAGAAATATTAAAGGAATTCCCGTATCTTCGCTTGATAAGCTTTGAAAGAGCGTATCCCGATTTGCTTGTGGTGCGCGTTGCGGAAGACGCCGAAGTATTTGCAACGGCTATATCGGAAAACGAAGAAGGGTATTATATTCTCAATGCCGAAGGCACGTTGCTTGGGCAAAGGGAAAACTATATCAACCGCGCGGAAACGGACGTAGGCGGTAAAAACATTTTACTTTCGGGCAAAGATAAGGGCGAAGTGCTTTCAGGGCAAGCTTGCATGGAAAAGCTTTTCCCGTTTTGTCAAACGCTTTCCGCTTTGTTGGGTAATAAAATCCGCGCCAACGTCCTTTCGGTGGAAACCGTCGCGCCGACAACCCAAGACAAGGACGCGTATTTTTGTTTACAAATGCACGAAGGGGTAAGGATATATTTATTTGAACCCACGTCGAATATCGACGAGAAACTGCAAAAAGCCATCGAGAAGTATTTTGCGTTATCCGACGGCGAAAAAATGACGGGTAGAATTGCCGTTATGGAAAATGCGTCGGGGCTTACGGTGGACTATTCGGGGATAGATAACTTTTATACTTCCGAAAACAAATGAAAATAAAGGAAAAAACACGCGATAAGGGCGTGTTTTTTTCGTTGAACTATTGACATTTGCGCTTTTATGCTGTATAATAATAAATAGATTACTCTTAGAAAAAACGTTTTGAACGGAGCGAAGAAATTTATGAGAAACGAAAGCGTTGCGGTTTTAGACGTACGGTCGTATGAAGTTACCTTCTTTCTTGGGTCGAAAGGGGTCAACGATACGTTCGTTTTTTACGGCAGCCACACCGAGCAATATGACGGTTTTTCCACGGAAGGATTTTACGATGAAGATTCTTTCCGTCGTGCCGTTGTTGCCGCCGTTACGTCCGTCCGTCAAAATTACGAAGGGGTAATCGGTGAGATATACGTGGGCGTTCCCTCCGCGTTTATATCCCTGCAAACCAAAGGACATACGCTTTCCTTTCCCCGTAAACGGAAAATTTCCGCACAGGATATCGACTTATTGTATGAAAGCGGCTTAAACGAATTGCTGTCCGAAAAACGCTGCGTTCGCCGTTCGAATATGTACTTTGCGTTAGCGGATAACCGTAAATACTTTTCGGCAACCGATTTGTTCGGCGTACCCACGACGCTTTTGAAAGGCGCGCTTTGCTACTATTTCATATCCGACGCCTTTTTCCATGCGGCAAACGCCGTATTAAACGACTTGGGTTTTGAATGCGTACGGTTTTTACCTGCTTCTTTGGCGCAATCGCTGTACCTTTTGCCCGAAAAACGTAGAGAAGGCTATGCCTTTTTATTAGACGTCGGCTTTTTAACAAGCTCCGTTTCAGTCGTCTACGGAAACGGCATCGTTCACGAAGAAACGTTTGATTACGGTTTGGCTACCGCTATCGTGGAGCTCATGCGCGAGCTTGACGTGGACTATGCGACGGCGCAGGAAATTCTCCGCGCAACGGACGTTTCGGGTGGGAGTGTGCCGAAGGAGCTTGTTTGGACAAGTGAAAACGGCGAGCTTTCTTTTAGCGTTCAGCAGATTAACGACGTAGTCAAATGCGCGTTGGATATGCTTTGCGAAAAGGTAGAGACGTTCTTTCAAAAATATTATCGGGACAAAACGACGGTGGCTTTGGCGGTCAATCCCATCAGCTTGACAGGGGAAGGCTTGCTTGGGATTGCAGGCGCGTCGGAACATATTTCCAAACGCTTAAACCGTTTAACGGAAATCGTCGTGCCCGATTTACCATATTACGACAAACCGACGTTTTCGTCGCGAATCGCGCTGTTGAATATGGCGATAAAGGATAGGGAAAAGCGCGGTTGGCTGTATAGATTTTTTAATAACTTCGGAGGAAAAAAGAAATGATGGATACTTATCAAAATAATAATTACGGCTATGAAAATACAAGCGTAGAAAGCAATAATCTTTCGGGCGTTGCGAAAATAAAAGTAATCGGCGTCGGCGGCGCAGGGAATAACGCGGTTGATAGATTGATTGAATCGGGCTTACAAAGCGCGGAATATATCGTTGTAAACACCGATAATCAAGCGCTTGCGCGTTCTAAGGCGAGCAACCGTATTCAAATCGGCGTGAAACTTACCAAAGGTCTTGGCGCAGGCGCTGACCCTAAGGTGGGACAAGCCGCTGCGGAAGAAAACAAAGAAGCCATCGAAAAATACTTAGAAGATACCGACTTGCTGTTTATTACGGCAGGTATGGGCGGCGGCACGGGTACGGGTGCAGCTCCCGTTATCGCGAAAATCGCCAAGGAAAAGAAAATTCTTACCGTGGCGGTGGTAACGTTGCCGTTCAGCTTTGAAGCCAAACGCCGTATGGATAACGCGCTTGCAGGGATTGAAGAATTGCGTAAATCGGTGGATTCCATTATTACCATTCCCAACGATAAAATCCGTGAAGTCGTGCCCCAAGGAACGTCTTTTTCCGAATCCCTTCGCGTGGCGGACGAAGTACTCCGTCAAGGTATCCGCGGTATTGCGGAACTTATCGTGAAACCGTCCTTAATTAATCTTGATTTTGCCGACGTGAAAACAACCTTGAAGGGGCGTGGTTTGGCGCATATGGGTATCGGCGTAGCGAAAGGGGAAAAGAGAATTTCCGACGCAGTTCGTTGCGCGGTTTGCAGTCCGCTTTTGAATACGACTATCGAAGGCGCAAGCTCCGTTATTTTGAATATTATCGGCGGCAAAGACCTTTCTTTGGACGAAGTCGTTATGGCGGCTGACCTTGTCCGCGGTGTAATCGACTATTCCGCAAACGTTATTTTCGGCGCATGTATCGACGAAAATATGTCGGACGAAGTGGAAGTCGTTATCATTGCCACAGGCTTTAATCAGCAACAAAACGGCATTACGCCCGAAGCGCAGGAAAACGCGCTCCGTCAAGCGTCCTTGCTTTCGCAAAAAATTGATTTTGCCTATAACAATAACGCAAAGCCTGAAAATGCAGGCTATTTCGCGCAACAGCCTTATGCGCAACCTATGACGGCACAGCCGATGCCTATGCAACCGTACGCACCTACGTATGCGCAACCCATGCCCACGCAAGGTTATCCGCAATACGCGCAGCCTTTACAGGCGCAACCCATGGAACAAGCGCCTGCTTTCGAACCCGACGACCCCATTCCTTCGCCCGTGCCCGAAATACAGGCGGAAACGGAAAAGACGGATAGAAAACACCGTCCGAGATTTGTCGATTTCTTTATGAGAAAAAATTCTAACGATAAATAAGACGAATAATAAAAATAAAAGCGGCGTTGCGTAACGCCGCTTTTATTTTTTTCAGGGAAAGAACGTCCGTATAAACGAACGTTCTTTCGAGGAAGAATAAATCAGATATGAGGGTAGTCTATCAATAAAAAGAATTAAAAGCTATCGCTAAATCGATATTTTCAATAATTATACCATGTTTAATCGAAATATGCAAATAAATCATGCATATTAATCTATAAAAAATAGTTATAATATACATAAAATTAGGTTATAGAACGTAAAATATCGTATGCGTTTGAATGGTTTAGAAAATATACGTAGTTTTTACTTTATCGGTATCGGCGGCATCAGTATGAGTGCGCTTGCAAAGCTCCTTTGCGTATACGGTTATTCGGTAAGCGGTAGCGACGCCGTTAGGGGCGAAGAAACGGAAAATCTTGCCTTTTACGGCATAAAGGTCTTTATAGGCATAGACGAAAATCGTAAAGAGCTTATCAACGCGGACGCCGTAGTATATACCGACGCGATTGCAAGTGATAATCCCGAGCGTATGCAAGCGGAGTTATCAGGAAAACGGATATTTACCCGTGCGGAGTTGTTGGAAATGATAAGCCGTAGCTTTTCTAACGTAATTGCCGTGGCGGGCAGTCATGGAAAAACGACGTGTACGTCTATTTGCGCGCACGTTTTGAAGGCGTTAAACGTTCCGTTTACCGCGCATATCGGCGGAGAAGATACCGTTTTAGGGAATTTTCATACGACGGGCAAGGAGTTTTTCGTCACTGAGGCATGTGAATATAAAAAGAATTTTTTACGCTTATCCCCCGACGTTTCCATACTTTTGAATATCGATAAAGACCATATGGAATGTTACGCCGACGAAAACGATTTGCGTTTAAGTTTTAAGCAGTACTGCGATAATGCCAAAACGGCATTTGTTTGCGCTGACGATCCCGCAATTGAAACGCTTGGCGAATACCCAACGTTCGGTATACGCAATACTTTGGCGGATTATCGCGCTACTGAGTTGCGCGCGATAGGCGAGCGATACGCTTTTACAGTAGAAGAATACGGAAAGGCGATTTGTCGTATCCGTCTACAAGCGATAGGCAGGTGTAACGTGTATAATGCGTTGGCGGCTTTTGCAGCTATGCGTTCTTTCGGGTTTCATGAAAAGGATATAGCTTTGGGTATTCAATCGTTTCAAGCGGTAAAACGCCGATTTGAAAGGATAGGAACGTATCACGGCGCGACGTTTATTTGCGATTACGCGCACCACCCAAGAGAAATCGCTTCTACGTTGTTGACGGCGCAGGGGATTAGCCGCGGAAAGCTTTACGTGGTCTTTCAACCGCATACCTATTCGCGGACGAAATTGTTAATGAAAGAATTTATCGAAACGCTGCGTCCGATAAAAAATCTTATGATTTATAAAACCTTTCCTGCGCGGGAAAAATACGACGAAGAAGGCAGTGCTTTGCGCTTATCGCAGCTGCTTGGAAATTGCTTGTACGCGGAAAGCGTTTTCGTGTTAAGAACGTGGCTAAAAACGACGCTAAAAGACGGGGATACCGTATTATTTCTTGGCGCAGGGGATATCTATTATGCCGCGCAATATCTTTTGAAAGAACTAAGTTGACAATTTATCCTTAAAACGGGCGAAAAAATCGAAGGAAATAAAAAAACTTCGTTTTTCGTCTGTTTTTTTCGTCGCAAACTATTGATAATTGTAAAAAAAAATGGTATAATAAAATGGTATTATAAGGGGGTAATCCTTTTGAGTAAGAAAGAAGAACGTCAAGAAACAACTAAAAACGATAAACGACAATCCGAATTGATTACAAAAGAAACGTTCGGCGCTGTTTGCGCGCTGTTTTCCGTGCTTGCACTGTTGATATTATGTACGGGTGATTTTATCTTTGGAGAAATCGGTTTTGCCGTTTGCGCCTTGTTGACGGGTATATTCGGATACATGGCGTATCCCATTCTTGTCGGAGTGGGGTATCTTAGCGTTATGTCGCTTATCGGTAAGCGACTTGTGAAAAACAGAAAAGCGTTTGCCTGTTTGATGGCAACGTTGCTTTTTATCGCGCTTTTAGTACATACGGCAACCACCCTTACGTGGAATGCGGACGAATATCTTTCTCAATGCTTTGCCCTTGGTGAAAATTTCCCCGCCGTAACCGTATTCGGTTGGTTTGGCGGATTGATTGTCTTTGCCGTTTCGTCTATGACGACGGGGGTTGGCGCTATTATTATCTTTGCCGCATTGACGCTTTTTTCGGGCTATCTTTTCTACGTTTGCGTAAAGAAAGGCATGACGGAAAAAACGACGGAAAAGCAACAAAATGCTCCCGTTGCAACCATACAGCCCGTAGAAATACCGCTTTCTACGGCGCAGCAACCGCAAGCCGTTCAGCCTACCGTGCAAACGGCAACGCCTATTGCAAACGTTCAGCCTGTTGAGAATATGCCTTTTACCGATAGCGATATGCTTTCGCAACGTCCTGCTTTTACCATTTCGGAAGAAACGGCGGCAACGGACGGACAAGCCAAAACGCCGCAAAGCAGCGCGTTTTCTCCGTTTGCCATTCCAAATGCAGGACAAGCAAGCAAAGCGCCTGCTTACGAAGATCCCCGCGCCTTTTTATTCAGCGGAACACCTGCGGAAAACTATAAGAAAAATTTAATTTTCGATCCGAATGCTAACGTAAATAAACGTTCAAGCCTTGAAACGGCGACGCCGAGAGTTCCGTCTTACACCGAAGCGTATGCAAATTCCTTAAACGAAACGCCCGTTCAACCGCAAAAGATATTTACCGATCGCGTGCAAGAAACGCCTGCGTACGTCTACGAGCCCGTACAAGAGAATATCGAGCCGTTGAAACCGATTGACGAATCTCCTGTGACGATTATACAATCTATCGACGAAAAACCGATAGAAGACGAACCGACCTTTATCCGTACGGTGGAAGAAGAACGGACGGATAGAGAAAGCGACAGGGGCTATCAACGCCATGATTATATGGACCTTTTCTCCGCAAGCAATCCCAACGTATTCGGCAGGGACGATGGTAATCGCGCGCTTGCCGACGACGTGTTTGGAAGGGATAGAGAAGAACCTGTGTTATCCGTAGAATCGTCCTTAGAAGACGATACGCGCGGTGAAAGAAACGGTTTGGATATCTTTGACGAAGAACCCGACGATTCGCCGTATACCTTGCGTTTAGAAGACGAACGGACGGATAATCGTTTTGAAGACGACGAAAGAGAAACTTCGCGTTTTGTTGAAGAAGAACGGGAACCCCGTTTCGTCGAAGAAGACCGCGGCGCACGCTTTATCGAAGAAGAACGCAGGGTAGAGCCAGAGCTGCCGCCTGTTAGACAAGCGATTGAGCCTAAACCCGAACCCAAACCCGAGCCTAAACCCGAGCCGCCGAAACCGCGTATCATTCGCCCGTACGTGCGTATGCCTTTGGACGATTTCGATTGTCGGGACGTAGAACCGCAACAAAACCCCGAAGAAGTGGAAGAAACCAAGGCGACGATTTTGGCGACCTTGGAAGATTATAAAGTAACGGGCGCGTCGATTGCGTCGGTAACGTTTGGTCCGACGGTAACCCGTTATAACGTAACCATTCCCCGTAATATTCCGCCGAAAAAGGTGGTTTCGCTTGATCAGCCTATGGCAATCAGCTTATTTACGGCAGGGGTAAACATTTATCCTAATTACGAAGACGGCGTTGTCAGTATCGAAGTGCCGAATAAAGAACGTCAGTTTGTACAGCTTGGCTGTATGCTTTCGGGGGATTCTTACGTCAATGCAAAATCTTCGTCCATTATGTTTACCATGGGTAAGGACGCGGGGAATCGCAAGGTTTACGGGGATATTTCCAAAATGATTCACCTGCTTGTGGCAGGTTCTTCCGGTTCGGGTAAAAGCGTATTCTTGGGTTCACTTATTATCAGCTTGATTCATAAGTACTCCCCCGAAGAATTGCGTTTGATTTTGATTGACCCGAAAAAGACGGAATTCGTTTTGTATAACAATTTACCCCACTTAATGATTAATGAAATCATTACCGACGCCAATAAAGCGATACAAAGCTTAAACTGGGCAATCGGCGAAATGAACCGCCGTTACGGTTTGTTTGAACAAATGAGCCGCGCAGGTACGTACGTCGTTAATCTTGATCAGTACAATCAACATATTGAAAAGAACGAGCGTTTGCCGAAAATCGTCATTATTATCGACGAGCTTGCCGATTTAATGCTTGCGGCAAAGAAGGATATCGAAGACCGTATCCAAAACCTTACGCAAAAAGCGCGTGCGGCAGGCATTCACCTTGTCGTTGCAACGCAGCGTCCGTCTACCGACGTTATCACGGGCGTTATCAAGAGCAACCTTCCTACGCGTATCGCGTTTGCCGTGGCAACCGACGTCGACTCCCGTGTTATTCTTGACCAAACGGGCGCACAAAAATTGCTTGGCAAAGGGGACTTTTTGTACACCATGCAGGGCATCAATACTCCCGTACGTGTACAAAGCGCGTTTATCTCTTCGGAAGATTCCCAGCGCGTTGTCAATTATATCAAAGCCAACAATGAAGCGTACTACGACGAAAACGCAACGGCGTTTATCAATAACGCCCGCGGCGGTAGCGACGGCGGCTCAGGCGGAACGGGCGGCGGCGACGAAATCGAACCTGTTTATATCGAAGCGTTGCGCTACGTTATTTTAAGCAATAGCGCGTCCATTTCCTTAATTCAACGTAAATGCTCAATAGGCTATAATAAAGCGGGCAAAATCGTTGAATGGATGGAAGATATGGGCTATATTTCCAGCTTTGAAGGCGCTAAGGCAAGAAAAGTACTTATCAGTAAAGAAGAATTTGAAAGTAAGTACGGGGCAATTTAAGGAATATACGAACTATGATTACGGACAAGCTGTTTGGAGTGATTTCGCTTGGTTGCGATAAAAATCGTGTAGACAGCGAAAAACTCATCGGGTTATTAAAACAAAAGGGCTGCAAGCTTACGGACGATTTATCCAAAGCGCAAATTCTCATTATCAATACGTGCGCGTTTTTGCGCGTTGCGCGCGAAGAAGCCATTGATACCATTCTTGAATGTGCGGAATATAAAAAGGCGCATTTGGAAAAAATCGTTGTAACGGGTTGTTTGCCGCAAAAATATATCGACGAATTGTATCAACCGTTGATGGAAGTCGACGTCTTTTTGGGAATTAACGAATACCAAAAAATATTTGAAGCGTTACAGCGTTCGTACGACGAAGACAAACGCCAAAATTACGTCGCAACGGGCGGGGATACCTATTCGTATGCGCGCAGTATCACAACCCCCGACCATTACGCATACTTGAAAATCGCGGACGGGTGCTATAACCATTGCACGTATTGCTTAATTCCAAAAATCCGTGGTAAATACCGCTCGTATCCGATAGAAGACCTTTTGAAGGAAGCACGAGAGCTTGGCGATACGGCAGAGCTTATCCTTGTTGCGCAAGACACAACGCGTTACGGCGAAGATTTGTACGGAAAAAATACGTTTGTGGAGTTGTTGCAAAAGCTTTCAAGCTTGGAAAATATCCACAGTATTCGCTTGCTGTATTGCTATCCCGACGTCATTACCGACGAACTTATAGAAGAAATCGCGACAAATCCGAAAATTTTGAAATATTTAGATATTCCCTTGCAACATTCGGAAGATAGAGTATTAAAACTCATGAACCGAAAGGGAACACGAGAAGGGTATTTACAACTGTTTGCAAAATTGCGTAAGCGTATTCCCGATATTGTCATTCGTTCTACGTTTATCAGCGGTTTCCCGTCGGAAACGGAAGAAGAATTTGCAAATATGCAAGCATTTTTACAACAGGCAAAGCTTCTTAATTGCGGATTTTTCGCCTATTCCCGTGAGCCGGATACGGCGGCTTATAGAATGAAGGGGCAAATCCACCACGCAACCAAACAACGCAGGGTAAAAGCACTTTATAAAACGCAGGAAGAAATTTCCGCAAAATTGCTTTCTAAATACGTCGGCAAAAGCCTTGAAGTCGTTTGCGACGGGATTGACTACCAACGCAACTGCTTTATCGGAAGAGCGTATTTTAACGCGCCCGATATCGACGGGAAAGTATATTTCCATGCCGCATACGCTATGCAGGGCGAACGGTATACTATTTTAATAACAAAGTCAGACAGTTATGATTTATACGGAGAAACGGAGGACTATCATGAACTTACCTAACAAAATTACTTTATCCAGAATTTGTATGATTCCTATTTTCGTTGCGATATTCTTTTTGGATATCCTTCCTTTGCATTTTATGATTGCGGCAATCGTATTCGCCGTAGCGGCGTGCACCGATTTCTTGGACGGACATATCGCCCGTTCTCGCGGTTTGGTTACCAATCTTGGAAAATTTCTTGACCCCATTGCCGATAAGGTTTTGGTATCTACCGCTATGATTTTGATTTTGACGATGGGCAGCTCGCTGTTTGCTATGTTTGGAGCGATTGCTTTTCCCATTTACGTTGCCATGAGCATTTGCATTTGTATTATTATGGCGCGTGAACTTATTATCAGCGCATTCCGTCAAATTGCGGCGGCAAACGGCATCATTATGGCGGCTGAAAAGCTTGGAAAGTATAAAACGGCTTGTCAAGACGTAGCTATTTTCGTGCTTATTTTAGCGGCGGATATCCCTGCAACGGCAGGGCTTATCGTGGCTTGGGTAGGGCTTGGCTTGTTTGCTGTGGCTACCGTGCTTACTATTGTATCGGGTATTTCCTACGTAGTAAAAAATAAACAGGTTTTGAAATAAGTATGAAAGCTTCTTGCGTCGTATATAAAACAGAATCTTGTGCGTTTTCCATGCAAAAAGCATTCAAGGCGGCGCAGGCAATCGAATCGTGTGGCTATGAAACAAACGAGCTGCGCATTGTCTATTCCGACGTTTTGGAAAACGTGCTTAAAGAAGAAAAGGGCAAAAGCGACGTTGTGTTTTTACTGACGGATAAACGGTGTTTTGACGTGGTTAAACCGCTCATTCAAAACATTTATAAAACCGAAAACTGTAAGACGGAAAACTTTATTATATATACGGAGCACGCTAAAATCCTTTGCTTATTAACGACTGATATAGACGTTATTCAAACGGACGTTGCGGCTTATTTGCAACAAAAAACGTCCGCGCGTATCGGAAAGCTTGTTATTCGCAGTATAGGGGCAAGCCTTGCGCGCGTGGAAAGCTTAATTTCGGAATCCAAACGTCGCGACGGCGGGCGTATGCGTTATCGGCATAGACGGGAATACGACGAAGACGTTATCGAAATTTTCTACAAGGAAGACGCACCGAAAATGTTGCTTGACGACGTTTTACGGTTGTTTGCCGAAGGATTAGCGGATACGGTGTACGCTTTAGACGATACGCCGCTTGCCAAACAGATTGTCGAGCTTTTGAAAATCCGCGGTAAAAAATTAAGCGTTGCCGAATCGTTCACGGGCGGTGGAATCGCTAAAAAAATCACGGAAATTGCAGGTGCAAGCGCGGTATATTTTGAAGGCTTGAACACGTATAACGAGCTTTCCAAAATTCGTCGTCTTGGCGTTTCGGAATATACCTTGCACACGTACGGCGCTGTTTCCGACCAAACGGCGTACGAAATGGCGGCAGGTCTAATCGGGGAAGACACTTGCGATATTTCTATCGCCACAACAGGGCTTGCAGGGCCGAAATCGGATAGGTCACAGCTCCCCGTCGGGCTTTGCTATATTGCCGTCGGCACGAAAGAACGCGTATTTGTTTACCGCTATAAATTTGACGGTGATAGGGAAGAAATTACGCAAAAAGCCATTCATTACGCATTGTTTTTGGCGTATAAACAATTGAAAAATATATAAAATATTTATAGAAAGAAAATTATAGGAGAAAGAACATGGGAGAAAAAAACACAGAAAAAATGAAAGCTTTAGACGCCGTGCTTTTGCAAATTGAAAAGCAGTACGGCAAAGGCTCTATTATGCGTCTTGGCGAAGAAGCGGGCAATACGGAGATTGACGTTATCCCTACGGGTTGTTTAACGTTGGATCTTGCTTTGGGTATCGGCGGTTTCCCCCGCGGGCGTATTATCGAAATCTACGGTCCTGAATCTTCAGGTAAAACGACGGTTGCCCTGCATGCGATTGCCGAAGCACAAAAAATGGGCGGCGTAGCCGCATTTATCGACGCGGAACACGCATTAGACCCCGTTTACGCGAAAAAGTTGGGGGTAAATCTTGACGAATTGTACGTTTCTCAACCGGATACGGGCGAACAGGCGTTGGATATTGCCGACGCTTTGGTAAGAAGCTCGGCGGTGGATATTATCGTTGTAGACTCCGTTGCGGCGCTTACGCCGAAGGCGGAAATCGAAGGGGATATGGGTGATTCCCACGTCGGTTTGCAGGCGCGCTTAATGTCGCAGGCACTTCGTAAATTGACGGCTATCGTCAATAAATCCAAAACGTGCGTTATCTTTATCAACCAACTTCGTGAAAAGGTTGGCGTTATGTTCGGTAACCCCGAAACGACGCCGGGCGGTAAAGCGCTTAAATTCTATGCAAGCGTTCGTTTGGACGTAAGAAAAATGGACACTTTGAAAGACTCGGACGGCGCAATGGGCAATAGAACCAAGGCGAAAGT
>JAZTWF010000092.1:0-3625 GCA_045635725.1 Candidatus Scatosoma sp.
AATATTCCTTTCGATAGGTTTCGTGAAAAACGACTAAATCGGGTTTATCAAACGGAGCGGCAAGCCCCGAAAGCGCAAACGGCTTCTTATACGAAAACTGCCGTTCCACCCCGTCTATTTTTACGTTGGTAAGATTGACAAAGCCCACCGTTTCCAGCTTTTGTTGCGCCTTGATATGCTGCGGCACGACGACGCAAACGCCGTTGAAAGGGTTATCCGTTATGTTTGCAAAATGCAAAATGACCATTATTCTTCGTCCTTATAGTACGCTGTAAAATCGTGATGCGTCACCTGTTTTTCCTTGGGTGGCGGCGTCATGTAATCACCGTA
The DNA here is from genome assembly GCA_045635725.1 of Candidatus Scatosoma sp. Classification (GTDB taxonomy): domain Bacteria; phylum Bacillota; class Clostridia; order Christensenellales; family Borkfalkiaceae; genus Scatosoma. Next base: position 331 of record JAZTWF010000092.1, read on the forward strand.
TAAATGGGTAAGATATCTATCGTATTCCTTAAACGCTTGAAAGCTTCTATTTTCAAACGGCAACGCCACCGTTTCCGCAAAAATATCCTGCTCCATGATTTCTTTTGCACGATACGCGCCGCACATAATGCCTGCGTACCTTGCCTTATCAAACGAAATATTCCGATAGTATTTTTCAATTTTTTCAATGCGCTTAGCCGGATTGACAAATCGGCTGAAAAGATAAAACGCAAAACGAATGGGTTCGTACACCCAAGAACGGGATTTGCTACGCGAAAACTTTTTCCAGTTTGCCGCCACCAACAGTTCTCGATTAAAGCGCTGTTTCTCAAACGCCTTTTGCGCGTCTTTTTCCGTATCGCCCAAGCCGTCCACGGGGAAAATATCCACGTACACGCCCAGCTCGCAGCCGTAACGGTTGCCGACGTTTTCTTCCACTACCGTGTTCTTTGCGCAAGCTTTGGCAAACAAATAGATATACCGTTTATCCGTTTCATTCGATACCAAACGGAAGGGCGTTTCGTGCGCCTTACAATATTCGATAAATCTATCGTAGTCACTTCTCGGCATGGCGATATCGATATCGTCGTCCCAAGGAATAAACCCTTTATGCCGTACCGCGCCAAGCAGCGTGCCGAACGCCAAGGAATAGCGAAAACCGTTTTCGGTGCATATCGTATCAATTTCGGAAAGAATATTCAGCTGAATTTCTTTCATTTGCTCGTCGCCCACTTTTCTCATTTGCTTTTCCTTTTTATCTTTCTAAGCCAAAACGGCATTTTGATAAGTCCCCACAGCGTACCTACCCCGTAGCTGATATGCAAAATCAAAAACAGCAAGGGCATTAAAAATGCAAAACCGTTAAATCCGTCCGCAATCTGCGAAAGAACGGTATTTGCTACGGCGAACAGCGCGTATGCGCCCCACATGAGCGCGGCAAGCTGCCAAACGCCAAAAAACGCCAAAACCGTCGTTGCCAAAATCCCCAAAACAAAGCACAAGGGGATAAAGTGATACAGCGAAAAACACTTCGGGCAAACGCCCATGGTAAGCCCTATCCAATGCCCGTTGCCGTATTTTTGTTTGACCATACGTTTGAGCGAACTTCTTGCGTATTGATAGGAACAAATATCGGGGTCGTAGCAAAATTGATATCCCGCTTTTCGCATACGGTAATGCATTTCGTTGTCTTCGGTGCGGAAAAGATTTTCGTTATATTTACCCACTCTATCGAAAACTTCTTTTTTATACGCCGCGTGGAATATCGTTTTGACGTACGATTTCTTCTCACTACGTCTGCTGGAATTGATACTGCTGCCAAACAAGGAATTTTCCGTCTGCAAAAGTACCCTGCCCCAAGCGGTATTGTTTTCAATGCGACAAGGCCGAATACCGCCGCAAACGTCTTCTCCGCCTTCTATCGTCTTGACGTTCTTTTCCACAAAATCTTGGGGAATACGCGCGTGCGCGTCTACGCGCAAAACGATTTCGCAGGAAAGGTTATCCAGCGCCACGTTCCAACCGCAGGGCAATTTTTTCTTGGGATTGTCCAAAACCTGTACGCGGATATACTCCGTTTGCGCCTTAGCAAACGCCTGCATCAGCGCTTTGGTGTTATCCGTAGACGCACTGTCGACAAGGACGATTTCCATTTTATCCTTGGGATACGTTTGCGCCGTAATATCCGCAAGCAGGTCGGGCAAAGCCCGTTCTTCGTTATAGGCAATGACGATGAAAGAAACGGTCAAAACGCAGCTCCTTTTTTTCTTATTTTTTCAAAACGGCAATCACCGTGCGGAACATAATACCGATATCCCGCCAAAATCCGAATTTTTCAATAGCGGCAAGATTATATTTCATTTTTTCAGGCAAGACTTCTTCTACGTACGCTTTATCGACGTCTTCCGCCTGCTCTAACAATTTATCTTCGTCTTTATACAAAATGCTTGCTTCCGACGTCACCCCTGCGGGCAGCAGCAGCGTCGCCATCATTTCGGGCGTGTACGCGTCTACGTATTTGACGGCTTCGGGGCGAGTGCCCACAAACGTCATTGTACCGCGGAACACGTCAATGAGCTGACAAATTTCGTCCAAACGGCATTTGCGGATAAATTTCCCCACTTTGGTGATACGGCTATCCCCTTTCACGGTAACGTGCGCGCCGATTTTGTCGGCGTTTTGCACCATGGTACGGAATTTGAAAATACGAAACTTTTTCCCGTACTGCGTTACGCGGAGCTGCCGATAAAAGACAGGACCTTTGGAATCCAACTTAATGGCAATCGCCAAAAGAAGAAACACGGGCGAAAGCACGATAAGCATAAGCAGCGAAACGACGATATCGAACGCACGCTTAAAAAAGAGCGCGCAACGTTTTTTGCGTAAGATATCGTAATACTTTTTCACTTCTTCCGTCTGCATTTCGACGGGGAGTTTTTCCCATTTGATAAGCCGCATTTATACGTACTCCTGCAAAATATCCACGTACGTTTTAATCACGTAATCGACGTCGTCGTCCGTAAGACAGGTATGCAACGGCAAGGTGATTTCGCTACAAAACTGCGCGTATGCGTTGGGATAATCGGCAATGGAAAAGCCCAAATTTTTATACGCCGTGTGCATGGGTAACGGCTTATAATGCACGTTGCACGCCACGCCCCGTTCCGCCATTTTTACAATGATTTCGTTGCGTTGTTCTATCGTGATATTCGGCACTCTTGTAAGGTACAAATGTCCCGAAGATTGCCATGTATTTGTGTAATGCTCCAACACCTGCACGCCAAGCGGCTTTAACGCTTTATCGTACGTTTGAATAATCGATTTTCTTCTTTCTAGCATAGCCGAATATCGGGAAAGCTGCGCCAAGCCCATTGCCGCCGCCACGTCCGTCATATTGCATTTATACCACGTTCCGACAATGTCGTATTCCCACGCGCCAAGCTGCGTTTTCGCCAAAGCGTCTTTGGATTGTCCGTGCAAAGAAAGCAGCTGTAAATGGTGATAGATTTCTTCGTCGTCTATCCCTTCTATCGCTTTCCAAGTCAGCGCGCCGCCTTCCGCCGTCGTCAAATTCTTTACCGCATGGAAGGAAAAGGACGAAAAGTCCGCAATGCACCCGATAGGCTTACCGTTGTAGCTTGCCCCAAACGCGTGCGCCGTGTCCGCCATAATCGCCACCCTGCCCAACGCTTTTTGGATTTTGGAGTTGGGGGTAAACAAAGCCTTCTTGCTTTCCACGATAGCAAACAGCTTTTCATAATCGCAGGGCACACCGCCAAGGTCGACGGGAATAATC
>JAZTWF010000093.1:0-4960 GCA_045635725.1 Candidatus Scatosoma sp.
GAAATTTTATTAGAAAAAGAAATTGGAATTCTCATCTCTCTCCACAGCGGCGAAGGCTCTGCCGTAGCGTGGGGGTGCGATTTGACGTATGATTACGTCAAAATAAATGGCGACTACCGTACTTAAAAACGAATTATATACTTCGTAACTCTGCGTTGAACTTGCGTTTGTTCTTGCTCGTGTACGTCTATGTACACTCCCGTCGAACAATCCGCGTTCGCCTTGATTTACTCGCATCTAATCCGTTTTACCCTTTTCAAACGGGAAACGGATTGCCTTGTCTTGCTCGCATTTGAACCGTTTTCCCTTTCCAAACGGGCAACGTTTGAATCAAACCTTTTCAAACAGCGTTAAAATAAATCATTTTACTATCTCAACAGGAGAAAAACCATAATGGAACTCACCAAAGCCCAAAGGGCGGAAATACTCATTCAGGCTCTGCCGTACATTCAAAAATACAACAACAAAATTATCGTTGTCAAATACGGCGGCAACGCCATGATTAACGACGATTTGAAAGAAGCCGTTATGGGGGATATCGTGTTATTATCCCTAATCGGTATCAAAGTCGTGCTTGTGCACGGCGGCGGCCCTGAAATCAACGAAATGCTCGATAAAATGGGCAAAAAATCGGAATTTGTCGGGGGACTTAGGGTAACCGACAAGGAAACGGTGGACGTTGTGCAAATGGTTTTGGCGGGCAAAGTCAATAAAAACCTTGTCAACTTGCTCCAAAACCGCGGCGGCAAAGCCATCGGGCTTTGCGGCATGGGCGGGCACATGATTAAAGCCAAGGTTGCAAACGAGCGTTTGGGCTACGTCGGCGAAATCACCGATATCAACGTTGCGCCCGTGCTGGACGTTTTGGAAAAGGGGTATATCCCCGTCGTTTCCACCGTCGGCTGCGACGATAACGGCAACGTGTACAATATCAACGCCGACACCGTAGCGGCGCGCCTTGCAGGCGAGCTCAAAGCCGAAAGCTTGATTTCTATGACGGATATCGTAGGGCTGCTCCGCGATAAGGACGACCCCACGACGCTCATTCCCAAAGTGGCGGTTTCCGAAGCGCCTAAGCTCATGCGTGACGGGATTATCAGCGGCGGTATGATTCCCAAAGTCAACTGCTGTATCGAAGCCATTCGCCGCGGCGTACATAAAGTATTTATTATCGACGGGCGTATTCCCCATTCCATTCTTATCGAAGTGCTCACCGACGAAGGGGTTGGGACAATGTTCGTTTCGGGGAAACACATTTAAGGAAGTGTACATATGAACATCATTCAAACGGATAAAGAATATATCGCGCCTACGTACGCGCGTTTCCCTTTGCAAATCAACAAGGGCAAAGGCTCTGTTCTCTACGACGATAAAAACAACGCCTATATCGATTTAGGCACGGGGATTGCCGTCAATTCCTTCGGCGTAGCCGACGGCAAATGGAAAAAAGCCGTCAAAAAACAGCTTGGAAAGGTGCAGCATACGTCCAACCTGTATTTCAGCGAACCCTGCGCGTTGCTTGCCAAAGAGCTTTGCGTGCGCACGGGTATGCGAAAGGTCTTCTTTTCCAACTCAGGTGCGGAAGCCAACGAATGTGCCATTAAAGCGGCGAGAAAGCACGGTGAGATAGCAAAGGGCGCGGACTATAACGTGATTATCACCTTGCAAAACAGTTTCCACGGCAGGACGATTACCACCCTTTCCGCAACGGGGCAGGACGTATTCCATCAGCATTTTACCCCCATGACCCAAGGCTTTGTACACGCTAAGCCCAACGATATCGAAGATATGCACGCGCTTGTCAAAGCGCACAAATGCTGCGGTATCATGATAGAACTTGTCCAAGGCGAAGGGGGCGTTACCGCTTTGGATAAAGAGTACGTTCAACAGGTAGCCGCGCTTGCGGAAGAAGAAAATCTTTTGTTTATGGTAGACGAAGTGCAAACGGGTAACGGGCGCACAGGCGCGCTGTATGCGTATATGCAATACGGCGTAAAGCCCGACGTAGTCACCACGGCAAAAGGCTTGGGCGGCGGCTTGCCTATCGGCGCAACCATGCTTGGCGATAAAGCGGAAAAGCTGTTCACCGCAGGCTTAAACGGGTCTACCTTCGGCGGTAATCCCGTGGCGTGCGCAGGGGCGTTGTCCGTCATTCGCCGTATCGACGATAAGCTTTTGAAAGAAGTTGAAAAAAAGAGCGAATACATTTTCCAAACGCTGCAAAACGCAAAGGGCGTGAAAAGCGTTTCGGGCATGGGGCTTATGGTAGGTGTCGAATGTGAAAAGGACGTTTCCGAAATCATTTCCCGTTGTATGGCAAGGGGGGTGTTGGTGATTAAAGCCAAAAACAAATTGCGCTTGTTGCCTGCTTTGAATATCCCTTGGAAATTATTAAAAAAAGCAATGAATATTATAAAGGAAGAATGTGAAAGATAATGCATTTATTAAAGTTACAAGATTTATCCCCTAAACAAATCGTAGAAATTCTCAACACGGCGGATCAGCTCAAATTTGAGAAGAAAAACGGTATCACCCATCACCTTTTGAAAGGCAAAACGTTGGGTATGATTTTCACGAAATCGTCTACCCGTACCCGTGTTTCCTTTGAAGTGGGTATGTACGACCTTGGCGGCAGCGCGCTGTTTTTAAGCTCACGCGATTTGCAAATCGGCAGGGGCGAACCCGTTGAAGACACCGCGCGCGTGCTCTCCCGTTACTTGGACGGTATCATGATTCGTACCTTCGAGCAAAAGGAAGTAGAAGACTTGGCAAAGTACGGCTCTATCCCCGTAATCAACGGGCTTACCGACTACTGTCATCCCTGCCAAGTGCTTGCCGATTTAATGACCATTCGCGAACATAAAGGCGGTTTTACGGGCAACAAGCTTTGCTATATCGGCGACGGCAACAATATGACCAATTCCTTGATTGTCGGCGGTATCAAAATGGGTATGGAAGTTTCCGTAGCTTGCCCCAAAGGCTACGAACCCGACGCCGAAATTATGAAATGGGCGGCGGAAAACGGCAAATTCACCTGCACGGATAACGTGCTGGAAGCGGCAAAGGGCGCGGACGTGCTGTACACCGACGTTTGGGCGTCCATGGGTCAAGAAGCCGAAGCGGAAGCGCGCAAAAAGATTTTTGCAGGCTATCAAATCAATGCGGACGTTATGAAGGTGGCAAACGAAAAAGCCATGGTGATGCATTGCTTGCCTGCGCACCGCGGTGAAGAAATTACGGCGGACGTTTTAGAAGCGCACGCAAACGAAATTTTCGACGAGGCGGAAAATCGCTTACACGTACAAAAAGCCGTTTTGGTAAAATGCTTTACGGAATAAGGAGTAGATTATGAAATACGCGATAGACAACGGCAAAATTGCCATAACGGTAAACAGCGACGGCGCAGAGCTTATCAGCGTTATCAAAGACGGAAAGGAATGGATTTGGCAAAACACCACGGGAGAATGGGCAGGGCACGCGCCTATCTTATTCCCCGTATGCGGACACTTCGGCTTAAAGCACGAAGGGGTGGAATACCCCCTGCCCGCGCACGGCTTTGCCAAGCGTAAACCGTTCACCTTGGTTTCCAAATCGGACGAAAGAATAGAGCTTGTCCTTTGCGCGGACGAAAGCACGAAAGAAGTATATCCCTTCGATTTTTGCCTGCACGTCGTTTACGCTATTTCGGGCAGTAAGCTGACGGTGGAATATATCGTGGAAAACGTAGGGGAAACGCCCTTGTATTTTGCTTGCGGCAGCCACGAATCGTATAACCTTGACGCAAACGTGGACAACTACGCGCTTGTCTTTGAACAGGAAGAAAACTTCGTCAATTACCACCATGACGAAGGGGGATATCTCACGGGCGAAACTTCCGATTACGGAACGGGCAAAACGTTTGCTCTGCCCTATGATTACCTGCAAAAAAGCCGAACGGTTATTTTTAAGGACTTGAACTCCCGCAAAGTTACCCTTTGCGAAAAGAACGGCAAAGAAGTGGCGAAAATTACCTTTGACGGGTTTGCCAACCTGTTGCTTTGGCGCGCGGCAAACACCCCGTATATTTGTATCGAGCCTTGGACAAATTTACCCGACCCTGCTAACACCCCCGACGTGGAATTTTCCACCAAAGCAGGGGTTATCAAGGTAGAAGGCGGACAAGTCAAGAAAATGGTACGCACCATTGAATACCTTTGATATGCAAGAAATACGCTTGGGAAAATACCGCCATTTTAAGGGTAACGAATACGAAGTGCTCGGCTTTGCCAAACACTCCGAAACAGGGGAAGAAATGGTGATTTATCGCGCGTTATACGGCGAAAGACAGGTGTGGACGCGTCCTGCAAGCATGTTTAGCGAACAGGTGGAACGGGACGGAAAAACCTTTGCGCGTTTTACCTTTATCGGCTAAAACGGACGGGGTATGTATAAGATGAAACAAAAAACGGGCTAGCTAAGCCCGTTTTTTTGATACGAAAAAAGTATTTTGATAGATTATAATTTGTTTTTAGGACACACCTTGATACAAATCCCGCATACGCTGCCCCGTCCGATATCTTGGAAATGCTCTTTCATATACCGCGAGCATTTTTCCGCGTCGAAATTACGCTGTCCGTCCGTTGTCGGCTTTTCCCCGTAAATTGCTCCTGCAGGGCAAGCGTTTTTGCAAAGCGTGCAATCGCCGCAACCGTTTTCCATGACGGGCAATTCGTTTTGTAAGGGCGCGTTTGTCAGCACCGTGGCAAGGCGAATTTTACTGCCGTATTCGTCAGATAAAAACAAACCGCTTTTCCCTACGAACCCCAAGCCCGATAAGCAAGCGGCGGTCTTGTGCGCCACTACGCCGCGATAGGGATTTTGCTTGCCAAGGCTTTGGCTTGCCGCTATCGGAAAGGCTTGATAACCTGCCTTTTCCAACTCCCGCGCAAGACGAAAGGCGATTTGGTCAAGCAAGGCATTT
>JAZTWF010000094.1:0-2059 GCA_045635725.1 Candidatus Scatosoma sp.
CAGGTTCTTACCTGCGGATTTTTATATAAAAAATGTCAAGTTTTTTTCTAAAAAGCTGCAACTTTGTTTTGCGCATTCTAATGTTGTCGTATTCCTTCTACGCTGATAACAGTTTCATTTAATACTGAAAAAGCGCTTGACATTCCCAACTTCCTATGCTATAATTTATTTGAACACTTGAATAAATGTTCAACTGTTCAAATAATGTTATTCGCGGCAAGAGAATAGAGTTGGAATAAGCTTCACTTAAAACGCATAACGGATACAAGGAAGGTAAACTTATGAAATGTGAACATGAAAAGTTACACGAAATCAGCGTACAACGGGCGAAAGAGCATATTTTACATACACAGGACGTAGAAAAAATATGTAAAGTTTTTCGGTTGCTTGCCGACCCCAACCGATTCAAAATCGTTTCCGCATTATTAGAAGGGGAGCTTTGCGTGTATCATTTATGTGAAATTTGCCAAAGTACGGTCAGCGCGGTAAGTCATCAACTGCGTCTTTTGAAGGACGGCAATATCGTCCGCGCAAAGCGCATGGGAAAAAACGTGGAATATTCCATTGCCGACGGGCATATCCGTGAAATTGTGGAAATGGGCGTAGAGCATTTGCATTGCAAGGGAGAGTAAAGCATGAAAACGGTACTGCAATTAGACGGCTTAGACTGCGCGGCATGCGCGGCGGAGCTGGAAGAGCAAATTGCCAAAATTGACGGTATTCTTATGGCAAACGTAGCGTTTACCACACAAAAATTGACGGTTGAATACCAAACGCAAGAAGCGTTAGATAAAGCCATTTACGCAGCGAACCATTTTGAAGAAGTCCACGTTGTATTCGGGGTAACGTCGGAAAATAAGCCGACGGAACAACCGCAAACGCCCAAAAGCCACCGCGCTGAATGGCTTCGTATCCTGCTTTCCGCGCTTTGCTTGGCGGTAGGGTTGATATTTACGTCGCTTTCTTGGGAAATAATCGCCTACGTAGCGTACGGCATTGCCTATTTTTCCGTAGCGTTCCCCATACTCATTGCAACGGGGAAAAATATCGCTAAGGGCAGGATTTTCGACGAAAACTTTCTCATGACCGTCGCGTCTATCGGTGCGATTATTTTAGGGGAAATGCTGGAAGGCGTAGCCGTCATGCTGCTCTATCAAATCGGCGAAACGCTGCAATCGATAGCCGTTGGCGCTTCGCGCCGTTCGATTACCCAGCTTATGGAGTTAAAAAGCGAAACGGCGACGGTGCTTAGCAAGGGCGAACAACAAACGGTATCGGCAAAAGAAGTGCAAAAAGGGGATATCCTGCTTGTCAAAACGGGCGATAAAATCCCCGTAGACGGCATGTTGCTTTCCGCCGAAGCGGTACTTGACGCCAAATCTTTAACAGGCGAAGCCGAACCGCGAACGTCGAAGCTTGGCGAAGAAGTGCTTTCGGGTTGCGTTAACGTAGGCGGCGTATTCAAAATGCAGGCAAAACGCGCGTATGAAGACAGCGCGGCGCAACGCATTTTACAGCTTGTGGAAAACGCGGCAAGCGGCAAAGCGAAGCCCGAAAAATTTATCACCAAATTTGCACGTTACTATACGCCGATTGTCTGCGGTTTAGCGCTTCTTTTGGCGCTGCTTGCGCCGCTTGTACACGGTTGGATAGCCGTGGGATATCCCTGCTTTTACGCTGTGGAACGTTGGGTGCATTCGGCGCTTACCTTCCTTGTCGTTTCCTGTCCGTGCGCGCTGATTGTTTCCGTGCCGTTGAGCTATTTTTCGGGCATCGGCGCATGCGCAAAACGCGGCGTACTTGTCAAAGGGGCAACCTACTTAGATACGCTATCCCAAGCCAAAACCGTGGCGTTTGATAAAACGGGAACACTCACCCAAGGCAATTTTAATATTGTCGGCGCGCACGCGGTAAACGTAACCGAAACGGACCTGCTTGCGCTTGCGGCGGCGGTGGAGAAACAATCTTCCCACCCCATAGCGAAAGCATTTTCGCATATACGTACTACGATAAAAGCCGAAACCGTTCAAGAAACGGCAGGGCGCGGATTGTCCGCAAC
>JAZTWF010000095.1:0-1788 GCA_045635725.1 Candidatus Scatosoma sp.
GTCGCCGCCTGCTATCCCCAAATCCGCGTCCTTCGCTTCCCCGGGGCCGTTGACTACGCAGCCCATAACGGCAAGCTTGCATTTCTTTTTATACGGACGCACAAATTCCGTCACCCTATCGGCAAGCCCCATACTATCCCAACAGCACCGCCCGCAGGTGGGACAGGAAACGACTTCCACGTACTCTTCGTCTAACCCACACGAACGCAAAATGAGCTTTGCCGCGTCGATTTCCTTTACAGGGTCGTCGGTGAGCGATACGCGAATGGTATCCCCAATCCCGTTTAACAGCAAGCTGCCGATCCCCACCGCGCTTTTGACAATTCCCGATTCCGTCGTACCTGCTTCGGTGACGCCAAGGTGCAAAGGGTAATCCGTTTTTTGGGCAAGGAGCGTGTACGCCTTTACCGTGAGCGGTACGGACGACGCCTTTACGGAAATCACGATATCCTGCACGCCGAATTTTTCCAAAATACCCACGTTATACAGCGCGCTTTCCACCAACGAAAATTCGTTTTTGCCGTACTTTTGCAGGAAGTTCTTTTCCACGCTGCCCGTGTTTGCCCCCACGCGTACGGGAATACCGTGCGCCTTTACGCAATCGGCAACGTAGGCAATTTCTCTTTCACCGCCGATATTGCCGGGGTTGATACGTACTTTATTTGCGCCGTTTTCGATTGCCATAACGGCAAGCTTAGGCGAAAAATGAATATCCGCAACCAAGGGCAAGGCAATCCGCGAAACCACCTGCTTAACAGCCAAAGCGTCCGCTTCGTCGGACACGGCAACGCGGACGATTTCACAACCGACCTTTTGCAAAGCTTGTATTTGCGCAACCGTTTTTTCTACGTCCGACGTTTTCGTCGTCGTCATGGATTGAATTTTAACGGGCGTTCCGCCGCCGAGCGTTACACCCCCGACGTTTAGCTTTTTCGTTATCTTCATACGTTTTTATTCTTTTCCGCCTTCATCATTTGTTTGAGTTCGGACATAAAGGACGATAAATCCTTAAACGAACGGTACACGGACGCATAGCGCACGTAGGCGACTTCGTCCACTTTTTTCAAGCGTTCCATAACCATTTCGCCGATATCCTTGGTGGTAATTTCGCTTTCCATGCTGTTGTATACCTGCTTGGAAATATCCGCCACCATATTATCGATTACCGACATAGGCACAGGGCGTTTTTCGCACGATTTGATAATACCGTTACGTACTTTTTCCGCATTAAACGATTGCCGCGTACCGTTGTTTTTTACCACGAGTACGGGGGTAACTTCTATCGTTTCATAGGTGGTAAATCTTCTACCGCAACCCGTACATTCTCTACGGCGGCGAATCGTTCTATCGTCGTCGGCGGAACGGGAGTCGATAACCTTGCTATCCGTGCAATCACAATACAAACACTTCATTTACTTCACCTTCCCCTTTCTTTTGCGAATTTCTTTCACTTCGTTTTCATAGCCGTTCTCACTCGGCGTATAATATACTTTATCTTTGAGCGAATTAGGCAAATACTGCTGCTCAACGTAGCCGCCGTAATCGTGCGGATATTTATATTGCGCGCTTTTCGCTTTGTCTTCCTTGCTCCCGTAAGAGCTGTCTTTTAGATGCGGCGGAATGGTATCGTCCCGCACTTCGCGCGCGTCCCTTTGTGCCGCGAACATGGCTTCCACCACCGAATTACTCTTTTCCGCTTCGCATACGTAAACGATGGCTTCGGACAAGGGTATCATGGCTTCGGGATAGCCGATTTTTTCCAAGGCGTACATTGCCGAAGTGGCAATT
>JAZTWF010000096.1:0-2096 GCA_045635725.1 Candidatus Scatosoma sp.
GACGTATCGCCGTCGACGGAAACCATATTAAAGGAATTTTTCACGTCTTGCGAAAGGGCTTTTTGCAACATTTGCGCGGAAATATTACAGTCCGTCGTGACAAATACGAGCATCGTTGCCATATTCGGGTGAATCATACCGCTACCCTTTGCAATACCGCCGATTTTACATGTTTTTCCGCCTGCGGTGAACTCGAACGCGATTTCTTTCGCCACCGTGTCCGTCGTCATAATCCCTTCGCAAGCCAAACGGCTGTTATCCCCCAAGCCTTCCACAAGCGGCGCGATACCGCTTGCAATGGGCGTGATATCCAAGGGCTGTCCGATAACGCCCGTCGACGCCACTACGACGTCCGTGGGCGCGATATGTAACGCCTTTGCCACAAGCTCGCACGTTTTTTGAGCAATTTCAATGCCGTTGGCATTACAAGTGTTGGCGTTACCGCTGTTGCAAATGATTGCGCGCGCTTTGCCGTCCGCGATATTGCTTTTGGTAACGGTAAGGGGTGCGCCTTTGACTAAATTTTGCGTATACACCGCCGCCGCATTCGCCTGCGTTTGGCTGAAAATCAACGCCAAATCGCGTTTGGTTTTATTTTTACGAATACCGCAATGTACGCCGTTTGCGGTAAATCCTTGTGCGGCGCATACGCCGCCCTGTATTTGCTTTAACATATTTTCTTCTCCGTTTTTGTTCTCTTTACAATACCAAGCCTTGCGTTCTTGCCGCGCCGATTGCAAGGTTCATACACTCTATCGCCGCACCCGACGCGCCTTTGCCTAAGTTATCGTACACAGCCAACAGCAAAATGCGTTCTTCGTTGCCGCTTACGCTGATTTTCATGCCGTCCGTTTTCGCCATGGCAAGCGCGGACAAAAATCCGTTTTCGTCCATGCTCTCTACGTATTGCACCAACGGGCCCGTGTATTTTTTTGCATAGATACGGCGGATCTCTTCTATCCCTGCGCCATTAAGCTGTTTAGAAAATAACGGAACGGTTACTTCCATACCGCTGTAAAAATCGGCTACGATCGGGCTGAACATAGGCGCGTTTTCCAAAGCGCAAACTGCTTTCATTTCCTTCAAGTGCTTATGCCCTTGCGCAAGCGCATACTGGCGCGGTGCGTTCAAAAGCCCGTTCCTTTCCGCGCTTTCGTATTCGGCAATCATTTTCTTACCGCCGCCCGAATACCCCGTCAACGAATGACAGCAAAGCAGCGCGTCCTTGTTAAGCACCCCTGCTTCGATTAAGGGATAGACAAGCGCGATAAAACCGCTTGCGTGACAACCGGGGACGGCAATTCGCTTAGAGCTAAGCACTTTGTTTTCAAAGCGTTCGCCAAGCTCGGGAAAGCCGTACGCCCAACCGTCCAAGGTCCTGTGCGCCGTGGACGCGTCGATAATCACCGTATTCGGATTTTCCACCATAGCCACCGCTTCACGCGCCGCATCGTCGGGTAAGCATAAAAAGGCTACGTCCGCTTGATTTAACGCCTGTTTTCTTGCCGACGGGTCTTTGCGGAGCTCTTCGCTGAGCGTAATCAGCTGTACGTCCGTACGCGCGCTCAACCGTTCAAAGATTCGCAGCCCCGTCGTGCCTGCGCTGCCGTCGATAAATACTTTTTTCATATTCCAAGTTCCTTTTTCACGTAGGCGATTTGTTGTTTCACGGACACGGGCGACGCGCCGCCAAGCGACGTACGCTTTGCCACGCACGTTTCCAAAGCAATTTCCGTATACAAATCCTCTTCAAAGAGTTCGCTGTACGTTTGATACGTTTCCAAGGGCAGGGTGTCTAATACTTCGCCCTTTTGAATACAAACCGCAACGATTTGCCCAACAATTTTATACGCCGCACGGAAGGGCATTCCCTTTTTGGTTAAATAGTCCGCAAGGTCGGTGGCGTTGATAAAGCCTTTTTGCGCCGCTTTATAGGTGTTGTCGGCGTCCACTTTCATGGTCGCCACCATGGGCGCAAGTACTTCCAAGCACATTTTCACCGTATCGATTGCGTCAAAAATGGCTTCCTTATCTTCCTGCATATCCTTATTGTAGGCAAGGGGCAAACCTTTCAGCGCGGTGAGCAGCGCCGTAAG
>JAZTWF010000097.1:0-8122 GCA_045635725.1 Candidatus Scatosoma sp.
CCACGAATTTTTCGCCATGAAACAGGTATAGGGCACTTCGCCCGACGCTTCGCCAACCGACGCCACCACGTAGCCCTTTCCTGCGGCTTCGTATTCGTAGGCAACGGGGTCGAACATGGTACAGTAATCGGCTGTTCCCGCTTCAAATGCGCTCGTCATTAAGTTAAACGCCACGTCGTAGTTCAAGTCAAGGTCAACGCCGTCTTTTAAGTTGTGCTCAGTAAGTATATATTCAAAGGTCATGGCAGGAACGCCGCCCTTTCTACCCGCTAAAATTTCCTTACCTTTCAAGTCTTCCCACTTAAAGTTAGGCTCGGCTTTTCTAGAAACCAAAAACGAACCGTCGCGCTTGGTGAGCTGCCCAAACACGGTAGGAACGTCGTTTGAACCGCCGACAAGTACGTACAAGCTTGCTTCAGGACCGCAAAAACCGATATCGGCGTCGCCCGAAAGTACGGCGGACATAACGTTATCCGCGCCACCGCCGTTGGTGAGTTCAATTTTCAAGCCTTCGTCCTTGAAATATCCCAAAGCGTCGGCAAGGTATAACGGCGCGTAAAACACCGAATGGGTAACTTCGTTAATTTGTAAGGTTTTCAAACCGTCCTGTTCTTCTCCGCAAGCGGAAAGGGGCAGTACGGTAAAGCAAGCGGCAAGCGCCGCACTAATAAATTTCGTTTGTTTTTTCATGATAAAAGGCCTCCGTGTATCAAAAAAATTTAGAATAATATATTATATGAGTGGTCGTTAATAATTGACAATCGCTTGGAAAAGTAGTAAAATAATACCGATATACTTTGATAAAGTGGAAAATTGCGCGCTTTGTCGGTATTAGGGAAAAGAGAAAAACATCGAAAAGGATACTTCATTATGGAAATGCAAAAGACGTACAATCCCAAAGACTTTGAAGATAGAATATATGCGGACTGGGAACAATCGGGCTACTTCCGCGCAGAAATAGACGAAAATAAAGTTCCGTTTACAATTATGATGCCGCCTCCCAACATTACGGGGCATTTGCACATGGGTCACGCTATGGACGGCACCATGCAAGATACGCTTATTCGCTTTAAGCGTATGCAAGGCTACGCCGCTTTGTGGCTCCCCGGCTGCGATCATGCGTCTATCGCTACCGAAGTCAAGATTGTTGAAAAAATGAAAGAAGAAGGCTTGACGAAAGCCGATTTGGGCCGTGACGGATTTTTGAAACGCGCATGGGAATGGAAAGAACAGTACGGTAACCGTATTATGCTCCAACAACGCAAAATGGGTACTTCGTGCGACTGGTCGCGCCAAGCGTTCACTATGGACGAAAAATGCTCCCGCGCGGTACGCGAAGTGTTCGTTAATCTCTATCAAAAGGGCTTGATTTACCAAGGGGATAGAATTATCAACTGGTGTCCTTGCTGTAAAACGGCGCTTTCGGACGCGGAAGTAGAATACGCGGAAGAAGCAGGGCATTTTTGGCATTTGCGCTATCCTGCGGCGGACGGCAGCGCGGAAGTTGTCGTGGCAACCACCCGTCCCGAAACCATGCTTGGCGATACGGCGGTAGCGGTACACCCCGACGACGAACGCTATCAATCGCTTGTCGGTAAAACGCTCAAATTGCCTTTGACGGATAGAGAAATCCCCGTCGTAGCCGACGAATACGTTGACCCTGCTTTTGGTACGGGTTGCGTAAAAATCACGCCTGCGCACGACCCCAACGACTTTGAAGTGGGTACGCGCCATAATTTGCCGATTATCCGCGTGATGAACGACGACGGCAGTATGAACAAACTTGCAGGCGTATACGCAGGCTTGGATAGATACGAAGCGCGTAAACGCATTGTCGCCGATTTAGAAAAGAGCGGTAACCTTGTCAAGGTAGAAGGGCATACGCATAACGTAGGGCATTGTTATAGATGTCATTCGACGGTAGAGCCTATCGTTTCCAAGCAATGGTTTGTCAAAATGGAACCGCTTGCAAAACCGGCAATCAACGCCGTTATGCACAATAAAATCCGTTTCGTACCCGAACGTTTCTCCAAAACCTATTACAACTGGATGGAAAACATTCGCGATTGGTGTATTTCCCGTCAGCTTTGGTGGGGACACCGTATTCCCGTATGGTATTGCCAAGACTGCGGCAAGATTATTTGCGAAAAGGAAGACCCTACGGTTTGTCCCGAATGCGGCAGTAAACACTTAAAGCAGGACGAAGACGTTTTAGATACGTGGTTTTCTTCCGCGCTTTGGCCGTTCTCTACGCTCGGCTATCCCGAAATCACGGAAGATTATAAATATTTCTATCCCACCGACGTGCTCGTAACGGGCTACGATATCATTTTCTTCTGGGTGGCGAGAATGATTTTCTCAGGTATCGAGCACACGGGCAAAGTACCCTTCCACGACGTGTTAATCCACGGTATCATTCGAGACGAACAGGGTAGAAAAATGAGCAAATCGCTCGGCAACGGTATCGACCCGTTGGAAGTTATCGAAAAATACGGTGCGGACTCGTTACGCCTTTCCTTGCTCACGGGCGTTGCTCCCGGCAACGACACCCGTTATTCGGACGCAAAGGTGGAATCCTGCCGTAACTTTATCAATAAGCTTTGGAACGCGGCGCGTTTCGTGCTTATGAACGTAGGGGATAAGAAAATCCCGTCTATCGAAAACGTAAAGCTTACGCCTGCGGATAAATGGATTGTATCTAAGCTTCAAAGCTGTATTCGTGAAGTTACGACAAACTTGAATAAATACGAACTTGGCGTTGCCAGTGATTTGGCTATGGGCTTTGTTTGGGACGATTTCTGCGACTGGTATATCGAACTTTCCAAACCTGCGCTCTATGGCGAAGACGAAAACAGAAAGACGGACGCACTTGCCGTACTTTGCTACGTTTTGGAAAACGCCTTGAAATTGATGCACCCGTTTATTCCGTTTGTTACCGAAGAAATTTATGCAAACCTGCCTAACGTTACGGGCAGTATTATGGTTTCCGAATTTCCCCGTTACAACTTCAAGGCGGCTTATAAGAAAGAAGCCAAAGCCTTTGAAGGGGTCATGGAAATCATTAAAGCGGTCCGCGCCATGAAGAAAGACGCCGATTGTCCCCCTTCCAAAAAGGTAGAGCTTTTCGTCGTTACGGAAAACAAACGCCTTGTTACGTTGAATAAGGACTGTATCATGAAGCTGTCGGGCGCAAGCGCGCTCACGCTTGTAGACGACGCCGCAGCGGCTGGCAATAAAACGGTTTCCGCCGTTACGGAAATCGCGCAAATTTACGTACCTTTGGGCGAGCTTGTCGATATAGAGAAAGAAAAGGCGCGTTTGACCGCCGAAATCGAACGTATCGACGGGGAAATCGCGCGTGCGGAAGGCAAGCTTGCCAACGAAAAATTCGTCAGCAAAGCGCCTAAAAAGCTTGTTGACGACGAAAAAGAAAAGGTAAAGAAATACCGCGATATGAAAGCGAAATGCGTTGCGCAGTTGGAAAACTTATAAAATCAAATGTTTAATATTTTGCTAGTTTTAGAAATTATCGGTACGATATCATTCGCCGTTTCGGGTGCGCTTGTAGCGATAAAAGCACGCTTTGATATTTTCGGCGTGCTTGTCGTGGGCTGCGTTACGGCTGTCGGCGGCGGTATTACGAGAGATTTGCTTATCGGGGCTACGCCGCCTGCTATCTTTTTCAAATGGTATATCGCGCTCATTGCCGCCGTTGCGGCGGTGGGGGCGTTTATCCTTTCGTATATTTACCGTAAAAAGTTTGACGAGTTTCGGGGGAAGATTGAGTATATCAATAACGTATTCGACGCGATAGGGCTTGCGGCGTTTACGGTAACGGGTACAGAGCTTGCTTTCACGGCAGGTTTTTCGAATAACGTATTTTTATGCGTTACGCTTGGCGTATTGACAGGTGTTGGCGGCGGTGTGCTTAGGGATATTTTCACCGAAACTTCGCCGTACATATTCACCAAACACGTGTATGCAATAGCATCTATTTTTGGCGCGGTATTGTACTACGTAATGCGTTTGTTTGTGAAGAATACCGTTATCATCAGTGCCATTGCAATTGCCGTTAT
The DNA here is from genome assembly GCA_045635725.1 of Candidatus Scatosoma sp. Taxonomy (GTDB): domain Bacteria; phylum Bacillota; class Clostridia; order Christensenellales; family Borkfalkiaceae; genus Scatosoma. The sequence goes on from JAZTWF010000097.1 coordinate 4,077, forward strand.
TATTTTGACAAGACTAATTGCAAGTAAATATCACTGGAGCTTACCTAAAATACACTTAGAAGATACAAAAACGAAGGAGAATAAATCATGTTGATGGACGCAATTATCAAGCCTGCAAGAGAAAAAGGCTTAGAGCTTGTTAGAAAGGAAGTCCCCCAAATCGGTTTTGGCGAAGCGCTTGTCAAAATACATTATACCGCCATTTGCGGAACGGACGTACATATCTACGACTGGAACGAATGGGCGCAAAAAACCATCAATCCGCCCATGACAATCGGTCATGAATTTGTGGGTGAAATCGTAGAAATCAAGGGTGCGACGGATAATTTTAAGGTCGGAGATATCGTTTCAGCAGAAGGACACGTGGTATGTGGTAAATGCCGTAACTGCCGCGCAGGTAGAAAACATCTTTGCCCTAACACACAGGGTATCGGCGTAAACCGCGACGGTATTTTTGCGGAATATGCCCGTATTCCCATTTCTAATCTTTGGCTTTGCGATACCGAAGCCATTCCCGAAAAAATGTATTCCATTTTCGATCCGCTTGGCAACGCTACGCACACCGCGCTTAAATTCGGTATGGTGGGCGAAGACGTGCTTATCACGGGCGCAGGGCCTATCGGGATTATGGCTGCGGCGATTTGCCGTCACGTCGGCGCGAAAAACGTCGTGCTTACCGATATCAGCGATTATCGCTTAGACCTTGCAAAGCAGGTTTGTTCTTACATTACCACGGTAAACACCAAGGAAAAACGTTTGAAAGACGTACAAAACGAAATCGGTATGAAAGAAGGCTTTGATATCGGTTTGGAAATGAGCGGTAGCCCGATTGCCTTCAACGAAATGATAGACAATATGATTATGGGCGGCAAAATCGCCATGCTTGGCGTGCAGGGCAGCGACACGAAAATCGACTGGAATAAAGTCATTTTCAATATGCACACCATTCAAGGCATTTACGGGCGCGAAGTATTCGAAACGTGGCATAAAATGACGGCAATGCTTCAATCGGGCTTGGATATTTCTAAAATCGTTACGGCGGAACTTCCGTATACCGACTTTGAAAAGGGCTTTGAAATGATGCACAGCGGTAAATCGGGTAAAGTAATTTTGGACTGGAGAAAATAAAATGATTGATAAGAAGTATTTTCAAGATATTTTAGACGATATCAAAAACAGCGGACTTTGGAAAGAAGAACGCATTATCACCACTCCCCAAAGCGCGTGTATCGATACGACGAAAGCGGACGGCGTTTTGAACTTTTGCGCCAACAACTATTTAGGGCTTTCCAACAACGAAGAACTCAAAAAAGCGGCAATCGAGAGCTATGAAAAGTACGGCTACGGGCTTTCCAGCGTACGCTTTATTTGCGGTACGCAAACGATACATAAAGAACTTGAAAATAAAATTTCCAGCTTTTTAGGCACGGACGACACCATTTTATATAGCAGCTGTTTCGACGCCAACGGCGGCTTGTTTGAAACGATTACAACCAAAGAAGACGCGATTATTTCCGACGAGCTCAACCATGCAAGTATTATCGACGGCGTAAGACTTTCCAAGGCTACGAAATACCGTTATAAGAATAACGATATGACGGATTTGGAAACAAAACTCCAAGAAGCGGATGCAAACGGCGCAAAACATAAGGTTATCGTTACCGACGGCGTATTCTCTATGGACGGTATTATTGCCAACTTGAAAGGTGTATGCGATTTAGCGGAAAAATACAATGCGCTTGTCGTAGTGGACGATAGCCACGCGACGGGCTTTGTGGGCGATACGGGCAGGGGAACTGCCGAATATTGCGGCGTGCAGGGTAGAGTGGATATTATCACGGGTACGTTTGGGAAAGCCTTGGGCGGCGCAAGCGGCGGTTTTACCAGCGGTAGAAAGGAAGTTATCGATTTACTCCGTCAAAGAAGTAGATCGTATTTGTTCTCCAACACGGTAGCCCCTGCGATTTGTGCGACAACCTTGAAAGTGCTTGAAATGATTGAAAACGATACGTCTTTGCGTGATAAAGTAATGGAAAACGCAAAATATTTCCGTAGTGAAATGGAAAAGAACGGTTTCGATTTAGCAGGCAAAGACCACGCGATTATTCCCGTTATGCTCTACGACGCTGTATTAAGTCAAAAGGTGGCGGAAAAAATGCTGGAAAAGGGTATTTACGTAACAGGTTTCTTCTATCCTGTCGTACCCAAAGACAAAGCGCGTATCCGTACGCAAATGTCGGCAGGGCATTCCAAAGAAGATATCGATAAATGCGTACAGGCGTTTGTCGAATGTAAAAAGGAATTAGGCTTTTGATAAAAGTAAAATATAGGGAAAAAGGCGGCGAAAAAAGCCGTCTTTTTTCTTTTATAGGAATAAAATCATAAAAAAGAGTAAAAAATTTAGAAAAAAGTTTGTTCCAACGCTTGACAAGCGCAAGGGAAAATGATAAAATTATAAGGCTGTGCAAAGGGGATACTATGCCCTGTTGTAAAAGCAAACGGTGAAACTCCCTATGAAACGGAAGGACAAGCCGTCCTAACTTTGCTTTCTTTGAAATTGCGATAAGGGCAATTTCGGGAAAAATATATTCCAAAATTTTTACAAGGAGGTCGACAATATGCCTACTATCAATCAGCTCATCAAGAAGGGTAGAGAACGGATTTTATATAAATCTAAGAGCCCTATTCTTGACAACTGCCCTCAAAAGCGCGGCGTATGTTTGTCCGTTACCACGACTTCTCCCAAGAAGCCTAACTCCGCTATGCGTAAGATTGCCCGTGTGCGTCTTACCAACAAGCAAGAAGGTACGGTTTACATTCCCGGTGAAGGTCATAACCTTCAAGAGCACAGCTCCGTTTTGATTAGAGGCGGCCGTGTTAAGGACTTGCCCGGTGTACGTTATCATATCGTACGTGGCGCGCTTGATACCGCCGGCGTTGCAAAACGTAAGCAGTCTCGTTCGAAGTACGGTGCAAAACGCCCTAAATAAGGCGTAGCGCGTACAAGTAAAAAGCATTTGCTTTTGTTAAGCGCGGAGGTCGCTTATAAAAATACCTTCGAAAGTCGCTTGCGTTTTAAGACTTCGTGAAACCAAAACGCAAAAGACCTACTTGTAATCGGAATATTGCTCGAAAAAGCCCCGAATAAAAGTAGGCAGTATGCAACGCAAGTTGCAGAAGATTCGCACTTTATAAAAGCGCGATAGCTGTACTGAAGGGTAATGCCCTTATCAAAAAAAATATCAAAGGAGGATACAAATATGCCTAGAAGAGGTAATGTCCCTAAAAGAGACGTTTTGCCCGATCCTATGTATAACAGCAAAGTGGTTACCAAGCTTATCAACCAAATCATGTTAGACGGTAAAAAGGGTACGGCGCAAACAATTGTTTACGATGCATTCAAAATGATGGCTGATAAGTTGAATATGGAGCCGATGGAAATTTTCAAGCAGGCAATGGAAAACGTTATGCCTGTCGTTGAAGTTAAAGCTCGCCGTGTAGGTGGTGCAAACTATCAAGTTCCTATCGAAATCAGACCCGAAAGACGTCAAACGCTCGCTATCCGTTGGATCGTTATCAACACGAGAAAGAGAAGCGAAAGAGAAATGTCTGCTCGTTTGGCAGCGGAGCTTATGGACGCGTACAACAACGCAGGCGGCTCTGTAAAGAAGAAAGAAGACACGCATAGAATGGCTGAAGCGAACAAAGCATTCGCTCACTTTAGATTCTAAAAGAGGTAAAACATGGCAAGAGAATACGATTTACTCCACACCAGAAACTTCGGTATTATGGCGCACAACGACGCCGGTAAAACGACTACGACCGAACGTATCCTTTTCTATACGGGTAAAACGCATAAAATCGGTGATACCCACGAAGGTACCGCCGTTATGGACTGGATGGCGCAGGAACAAGAACGTGGTATTACCATTACTTCCGCTGCAACCACCTGTATTTGGAAAGGACACCGTTTCAACATCATCGACACCCCGGGTCACGTAGACTTCACGGTTGAAGTTGAACGTTCGCTCCGCGTTCTTGACGGC
>JAZTWF010000098.1:0-15809 GCA_045635725.1 Candidatus Scatosoma sp.
ATTCCATGTTAGGGTTAATATGCTCCATTCAAAATAAATGTGTTTGGTGTTAAAATATTTACGTTATAACAAATAAAGTCCAAGATTTACGAAAAAAACAAATTTTTTTTGCCTTGAAAGTTATGAAAAGATACGTTATAATGATAATAGAAATTTTTTAAGGAAAAAAGATAAAGGAGAAAAGTATGAAAAAAAGGATTAAATCTATTAAAAAAATCGGTTTAATCGCAAGCTCGTTTGCGCTGTCATGTAGCGTTGCGCTTGGCGTAATGCTCATGCCTGGCAATACGGCACTGGCTGACACTACGGCAACGACAACAACTCTGCAAGTAGAAACGGCTTCTTTGTTTACGTCGAATAATACGGCTACCGCTATTTTGCCTGAAACAACTTGGACGGGCAGCACGGGAGCGGCCACTTCGTCAAAGAAGGGCGTTCATGTTTCAGCGGGAACAGATAGGCGTGAACTGAACGCAACGTTTAACGCTACGGTACAAGGAGATTTCAGTATCGAGTATGTTTTACCCGATAGTACTTGGGGGATTACGGCTTTTGCAATCTCCGACTTGAAAGGTAATGAAGTTTTCTATGTAGGTAGAACGTTTAGATACGGTGGACTTCCCGTTTATGGTGGAGCGGCTTTCGTATGCGTAATCGGTGGCGGCGAAGACGGCGCGGATACGTATTATACTCGGAATAGCTCTAATAAAGTAGTGGAATGTACTGCTGCGCAATTATCACCAGGCGGTACGGACTCTCAGCTTGACGGTAACGTTTTGCCTGCTTTTAATAACCCCGAAACGTCAGGTGTTTTACAGCTTGCTTGGAATGGGGACGATATCAACGTTAATTTGTCTAAATATAATGATGAAGGGCTTTTTAATTACGCTACGGTAGACGGTTCGGCGTTAAAGGACGGCTATACGGTTAGCATTAGAAATCAAACTGCGCCTGCTGGTTTAACTGGCCCAAGCGGTGGTGCTAGTTCGGTTGGTATCCTTTCGATTAACGGCGTATCGTTTGCAGGTACTACGGTAAACGCAACGTGCGATAGCTGCGATATTGTGTATAGCGATACCTACAATCCCGAAGTGTCTATCGGCGGTAAAAACGAAATCACGCTGGATGAAGGCAACGCGCTTGCGCCCTTTGACGTATCTGCAAAAAACGTTCGGGTCGGTTCGTTGCAGGTAGGTGCAATTCCGCGTGCGCAGCAAATTACGTATAGCGAAGACTTTACGCAAAAGACGGCAGGGACGTACGATATCACTATCGGAAACGCCCTTGCTACGAAACATTACAGCGTACGCGTAGTCGACCCCATTTTACATAGCGTTTCTTCGCTGGTGATCGGCGACGAGAAGGCAACGGTGAAGACGGCGCATACCCAAGCGTACGACGGTGGCAGCTATTCGGGCGTATACGTTGAAGGCACGGCGCAGCTTGCAGGCACGTTCTACGGCGATTTTGAAATGGAATACGTACTGCCGGGGGCAAGCTGGGGAATATCTGCAATCGGCGTATGCGATTTGAACGGTAATGAAAAGTTTTACGTCGGCAGGACTTGGAGGTCCGGCGGACATGACGCAGGTAGCGGCGCGGCGTACGTATACGACGCGACGGCGAATAAATATTACACAAACCTTTCGTCGGAAATCGTGGAATTGACGGCGATTGCCCCTAAAAATCTTTGTCGTGACATCCTGCCTGCCTATAATCACCCCGAAAAAGCAGGTAAGCTGTACTTACAATGGAACGGAGATACGATTATCGTCAAGGCGGATTTGCTTAAGGGCGGTACGCGCGCTTTGGCGGAAATCCCCGCGGCGGAATTGAAAAACGGCTATAAGATCGTGTTGCGTTCGCAATCGTTTGCCGATACAACCGTATTCAGCGTATTTTCAGGCTCGGCAAGTCCGTTTATCGTCGGCGCGGTCAACGGCACTTCGCTTGCTGGCAGTAAAGCGAAAATCAGCTACGGCGCGGACATTCTTTCTTATGAGGGCGCGATAGAAGATAACGTTATCTACCTGCCCAAGGACGGCACGTTTGATAACTTTACGGCAAACGCCTACCGCTTATTCGGCACAGACTGGAAAGAATCCTGTTCACCTACGGGGATAATCTTTACGGCGTTGGGCGATTTCGATATCCACACGGCAGGCACGTATGAAAACGTGGTAATCCGTCCCGAACTGAATAACCGTTACGGCACATTGAAAGCGTACGACGTAGTGGTAGAGCCTTCCTATAAGGTAACCTTCGACGAAAACGGCGGTGAAGAAATTCCCGACTGGTACTATTCAGCACATACTTGGAATAAAACGTTACCCACGCCCGTGCGCAGATACTGGAAGTTTGGCGGTTGGGAAGAAAACGGAACGCCCTTTACGACGTTACCTTCTCAAAACCAACGCGCTGTCAGCTTAAAAGCGGTATGGATTGACGACGTTGCGCCTATCGCTTCCTTAAACGTCGACGCCGTTATTACACGGCAAACGGGCGAAGGGCTTGGCATAGCCAAGACGGACGTAACGGCGATAGACGCGGTCAGCGGCACGCTTACGGATACGGCGGTTACGGTATTTGTCAAAGCTCCCAACGCAAACGATTACAAGGACTATGCAGCGTTCACGTTCAACGCCGATTTGTACGGTGCGTACGATATCCGTTACGTTGTAAAGGACGGCGCGGGCAATCAAACGGTTGTGGATAGAAAAATCTATTACACGGCAACGCCGCCTACAATCACCGTAAGCGGAGAAGTACCCACTTCGGGGCTTACCTATCAAACGATTACTCTGCCCAAAGCGGAAGCCAAGGTGGGCAATACGGCTTTGACATATACGCTTTCGGTAACGTTGGACGGAAAGCAAATCACCGTTACCGACCATACCTTCAAACCCGTAAAGGCTGGCACGTATTCGCTCATTTACGCGGCGACGAAATCGGGGCAAACGGCGTCTAAAGAATTTACCGTCGTTATTCAAGAAGATACGCAAAAGCCCGTTATCGAAGTGGAATTTACGACAACCCGTATCTTACTTGGAGGGAAGATTACACCGACCACGGCGACGGCAACGGACAACGTTGCAGGCAGCATTACGGTAAACGTAGAAATTAAAAGCGGCACTACCGTCGTCGCTACGGGGGAATATACGCCGGAAAAGGTGGGCGTATACAGCGTGGTATATACGGCGTGCGACGAAGCGGGCAATACGCAAACGTTGACCTTTGAAGTGCTCGTTTCCGAGCAATCTCAAGACAATCACGACTGGACAGATTCTGCGCCCGAAGATATGGAAGATAGCGCAGGCGGCGCAGGCGGTTGCAGAGGTACCGTCGACGGAACGTTCGCGGCAATGACTACGTTGCTGATAGCGGCAATCGTATGCATAACAAAAAATAAAAAACAAACCGAAAAGGGGGATAAATAAATGAACAAGAAATACATTAAGCTGACGGCTCTCCTTTTATGCGCGGCAATGACAAGTTCTATGCTCGTAGCTTGCGGTGGCGGAACGGACAGCTCGTCCAATCTCGGCGGTTTAACGCCCGATAGCAGTATCACCGACGAACAAAGAGAAAAACACACGGTGCTTTCGTTGGGTATTTTCAACGGCGGCGTCGGCTACGAATGGACGAAGAAGGTGGCTGCGGAATTTGAAAAGGAATTTGCCGAAGTCAGCTTTGAAGAAGGGAAAACGGGCGTCGTGGTGGATATCAATCCCCAAAAGGACGCGTTCAGCGTAGACGGTATGCGTTCGGCGATTAAGCAGGGTATCGACGCGGAAGATATTTATTATAGCTGCTATAACGTCAGCAAGGAATTTGCGCGTGACGGCACATCGCTGAATATTACCAGCTGGCTAACGGAAGACGCGTATAAAGCAGATAGAACGTTTGCCGACTGGGAGTTGGACGAAAACGGCAAGGTCGTATACACCAACGCTACGTCCAGTATTCAAGATAAAATGTACGACGTACATAAAGAAGGGCATTACCTTGATGAAAGCGACCTTACCGTCGGTAATGATGTATTGCCTTCGGGGTATTATTCCTTGCCTTTTGAAGATTCGTTGACGGGCTTTGTTTACGACCACGATTTGTTTGAAGAAGAAGGCTGGCTTATCTATGACGGCCCGAACGGTTTGCCTAAAACGGAGGAAGATTTCTTCGATTTGTTGGATACCATTTACGACGCGAACATGATCCCGTTCACCTATGCGGCAAACGACGCGTCCGACTATTTCTCCCGTGGCTTAACCCAAGCGTTCTTGGCACAGTACGAAGGCTATGAAAACGCCGAGCTGGACTACACCTACAACGGGGAATACGTATTCGACGCGGATACGGCGGCAATTATCAACGAAAACGAAAAAGGCGCGCTGCAAGCCCTTGTAGAAGACGGTCTTGCGGAATTTAAGCCGAACGAAGGTTCGTATAAAGTAACGATTACGCCCGAAACGGCGTGGGTACTTATCTATCAACCGGGTAAAGCGAAATACGTCGAATTTATGCGTAAGCTAATCTCCACCAAATATATCGACCCTGCAACGATTGAAACCACGTTCACCTTCCGCGACGCGCAAAAGAACTTTGTATGGAGCTGGGAAGGTCTTGGTAACCAAAAGCGTATCGCTATGCTGTACGAAGGGGAATGGTGGGAAAACGAAGCGAGAACGTTCTTCGCCGCAGCCGAATACGGTCAACGCGATTTCCGTTTCATGCCGCTGCCTACCTTTGAAGGACAAAAGAACTACGACGAACAATCTATCGGCAATTACAGCAAGGGCGTAGACCTTTTCGTAAGCTCTAAGACGAAAATCCCCGAAGTTTGCCGTTTGTGGCTGCAATTCGCGCATTCGGAAGAATCGTTGGAAACGTTCACCATGCAAACAGGTCTTACCCGTTTCTTCGATTACGATTTAAGCGACGCGCAGTATAACCAGCTTACCAAGTTCGCGCAAAACGTATACGATATCAAGAAGACGGATAAAACGGATATCGTTATCCATACGGCGCGTTACCTTACGCAAAGCCACGAATTTTACGAAGCTATGCCAATGGGCGGCTTCGGTTCGGATTTGTATTCGACCGTTGACGGGAAAGACTATAAGAAACTACTGGTTAGAACGTTCTTTGAAAACCCCGGTTTGACCAAACTCAACATTACGTCCGACCAATACATCAACGGCATGTACAAATATTACACCAAAGCCAAGTGGGATGCGGCGTATGCTACGTGGCAAAAAAATAACGCGGACGCTTAATTCTAACGGAGAACATATATGAAACCGACTAAGCTCAAGGGGCTGCAAACGCAAGCCAAGCAGGAAAATATTTTTTGCTTTTGCATACTGATATTTTTCTTCATTCAATGGGGGATATTTTGGCTGTACGCTAATTTGAACTCCATTCGTTTGGCGTTCTCCTATTTCAATACTTCGGTGGACGAATATCTTCTTTTGCCGATGGACCGTTTTTTTGAGAACTTTGCAGACTTCTTTTCGTTGCTCATCACGCCCCGTGGCGGCGAATTCTTACTCAACGGCGCATATTTCCATTTGATTACTTCGGTGGTATGCTTGCCCATTAGTTACATGGTGGCGTTTATTATCTACAAAAAACTGCCTTTTAGCGGTGTATTCAAAGTGGTGCTGTATCTTCCCGCTATTCTTTCGGGCATGGTCGTCATTTTGCTGTATCGCCACTATATCACGGCGCTTGCTACGGAAAACGGCTTCCGCGGTATCTTCACCGACCCGTCCACCAGCCGTTGGATTGTATCCTTATACGTTTTGTTTACGGGTATTCCCAGCGGACTTTTGGTTAATTTGGGTTCTATGAGCCGTGTGCCGTCCGAACTCATTGAATACGGCGAGCTGGAAGGCATTTCCCTTTGGAAAGAATTTACCTTGATTACCGTACCCATGATTTTCCCTGTATTGCAAGTGCAATGCTTAGGGCTGTTTACAGGATTTTTCACTACGCAAGGCCCGCTGTATACCTTCTATAACCGAAACACTCCCGACGAGCTGCAAACGTTTGGTTATTATATGTTCATGGCGGTCTACGAAGGGGTGGACGGTATCTCCAAAGAGAACATGTACGGGTTCACTTCTGCGGCAAATTTGTCTATCGGCTTAATGTCCATTCCCATTGTACAGGGTACGAAATGGCTGTTCGATAAATTCGACCCAGGCGCGGAATTTTGAGGTGGCGTATGGAAAAATTATCGTTTAAGTCCAAACGGGCAAGAAGTATTTTCGCGATAACGGTATGGGCGTTAATCTTCACGTGGTGCGCATTGTTTTTATACGTACTTGCGTGGGGGTTAATGACCAGCGGTAAATCGGATATGCAGTTCACCTATAACAAACTCGGTTTTCCTAAACCCATTACCAACAAATTGGGCGTAGTGCGTGACCCCGGTAAATTCCAGTTCTTGGAAAACTATGCCTTCGTCTTTGAATCCATGACCGCACCCGATAGCAACGGCGCACGCGTAAGCTTTTTCCCTATGCTGTTTAATACGCTGTATTATACGTTGGCGTACGGGCTTGCGGCGGTTGTGTCGCCCATGCTTTGTAGCTATATCTACGCAAAATATAGCAAGCGCGTACGCTGGACTAAGTTGGTTTGGGTAATTATGCTTGTCAATATGTATGTACCTTTAAGCGCGTCTTTGGCGTCGTCTATCAACTTGGCAATGCAGCTGGGAACGTATAACAACATATTCACGTTTATTTGGACGTATTGCGGCGGTTTCGGCGGTTGTTTCTTAATCTATTACGCCATTTGGAAGGGGTTAAGCTGGGACTATGCCGAAGCGGCAATTATCGACGGGGCTAACCATTTCACCATTTTATTCAAAATCATGTTCCCCATGACGCTTACGGTGTTTTGGGTACTGTATATCACGCAGATTATTGCACTTTGGTCGGACTATCAAGTGCCTATGGTATATCTTAGTGATTATCCCACGCTTGCATACGGCGTATTCGTATTCAACAGCACGGTGGGAGCCGCAGGCGCAAGCGGGCTTGACCCCACTTCGGTAACCATTAAGCTTGCCGCGCTGTTTATCGTGGCAACTCCCATGTTCACGCTGTTCATGATTTTCAAAGACAAAATGATGGGTTCGCTGACAATGGGCGGCTTGAAAGGCTAATAAGGAGAGAAAATAATGAAACTCAAAAAGATATTTTGTGCGATAAGCCTTGCTTTATGCGCCACCACGTGCGCTACGGCGGCGGCAACCGTTTTTGCGGAAACCGCTCCGCCCGTCAAGTCAAGCGCGCTTGCCCCGTCCGACCTTTGGTTGGAAACGAAGGGGATTACGGTGCAAAGCAATGTCGAACTGCCCGATTACTGTAAATCGGGACTTTTGCAAACGGGCTCCAATGTAACCGACGTAAAAACGATTACCGAAAAGGATTTGCAGGACTGGGAGAAAAACGGCGTTAAGGTTACTACCGAAACGGAAAGCGAGCTTTTGTATTTCAAAAACGTCATTGATATCGACGGCTTTACTTCGGAAGACCACCTTATCGATATCCTGCCGCTTACGTCCATTCGCGCAACTTCGCGCGATATGGCAGGCTTACGTATTTGGCTGTACGACGCGGACGACGAAAGCAACTGGATTAGAATTAATCTCAACGCAGTAGGCATTATTTCCACCACGGGTACGTACGTTTCCGTAACCACCAGCACGGGTTTTACGGGCGGCTACCGTTGGGGGGATCAAACCGCGTTGGAAATGAATAAACAATACGGTCAATGCGAAACGAGCGTCGGCGGCTTTTACAATGCCGATTATCCGCAAACCAAGAAAAACGAAGTAACGGGCAAATACGAACCCATTCATGCTTTGGATTCACTCATTTGCCGTCCGTTTTCCATTCGTTACGACGTGGCGAAAAACTCGGTATATATGCGTGCGACGAAAAATGATAACTTGACGCATATACTCAATCTCAACGACGAACCCTTAATGGGCTACGGCAAAACGTGGGACGGGTTTACAAACAACCGAATTCGACTTGCCGTACAGGCGCAAAGCATTGAAAATTCTCCTGCGTCATACATGCTTTTGAACGTAGCCAACGAAGGCATGAACGGTACGAAGGTGAATGACCATTCCGTTCCGTCCTATTTAGAACACGTTCCCCAAGGCGGCGTACCCAAAGCGATTGTCGGTAAGCCGTACAGCGCGTTTGATATCGATTTCTATGATTTTTACGACGGAGAGCTTGACTACACCGTCAAGGTAAAAGCTCCTGGAGAAAACAATTTTACGACAACCAACGGCACGTTTACGCCGACAAAGGAAGGGGATTACACCTTGCGTTTAGAGGCGACGGACGCGGCGGGCAACAAAACGCCCGTAGACTACGTTGTCAAGGCAGTTCCGCAGGTGGATATGCCCGTGCTTTCTATGCAATTCGACGGCGACATTGCCGATTGTAACGTCGGTGCTACGGTGCAGCTACCCACGGCTACGGCAACGGGCGGCAGCGGACCTGTTGAAATTACAAAGCGTATCGTGCGTGCGGCAGACCACACGGTTATCCCCATCAACGGCAATACGTTTACCGCGCTTTACGCAGGACAATATTCGGTGGAATACACCGCTCGCGATTACTTGGGCACAACGCTACAAAAAGAGCTTTCCTTTACTGTTACGGGCGCAAAAACGCCTGCCTTTGAAACGGAAATGCAAATGTATAAAAAGTTTGTCAGCGGTATCAAGGTAGAGCTGCCTAAGCCCAACGCGTTCGACTATGAAACGCTCCCCGGGCAAAAGCTGAATGCAGTCACCAAAATCACCGCGTATAGCACCAAGGACGACTATAAAGAAGAAGTAGAAAACTTCGTATTCACCCCCGACCATGAAAAGTTTGGGGATAAAGTCAAGCTTGTTTATTTGGTTAGCTGCGAAGCATATCCCCAAGCGGAATACGCGCAAAAGCGCGAATTTGAAGTGGATATCTATCAGCCCAGTTATATTTGGGAATACTTCACTTACGATACGGAAAAGATTACCGTTGGGTATAACACCAAAGAAGAAGGACAGTTGGAACAGCCCGATCAGTACATGAGCTTAACCATGCAAAGCGACGAGCTGGCTACCTTTATCAGTCCGCTCCGCGCGGCGACGTTCGAATTTGAGTTTGCCACGGTAACGCCCGACGCCTTCGATGGAATACGTCTTGTGCTCACCGACAGTTTCGACAGTACGCAAACGGTTGAACTTTTGGTGAAACAAAAGGACAACGTTCAATCGTACGTGTATTATAACGGCAAGGAATCGGTCATGAACGGTGGCTTGGGCAATAGCGCATATCCTTTGGTTCTCAAATTCCAAAACGGCAACTTATGCGATTACGCAGGCGCAGTCGTCTTTGATATGCAAGACGTTACGTTTACCAGCGGTAAAATTTGGGCAAGCGCAGGTCTTAGCGGCGTCAACGGCGAAGCAGAGCTCAAAATCCGTAAATTCGGTTCACAAGTAATCCGCGCAAGCTATAAAAACAACGTTTTGGAAACCTTCTCGGATAAATTAAAGCCCGAAATTGAAGTGCTTGGCAGGTTAAAAGCCGAACCGCAATTCGGGGAAAGAGTGCTTATTCCCATGGCAAAAGCATACGACTTATGCAGTCCGTATATGGAAGTGGTCTTTACCTTAACTTCGCCCAGCGGCAAAAAGCTGTTCAATAGTCAGCTCGTTGCCGAAGGTTTGAGCTTTATTGCCGAAGAATACGGCACGTACCGTTTGCAATACACGACGGTTGACGCGGCGAATAGAAAGACGAATTTGCCTTTTAATATCGTCATTTCGGATACGACGGTGCCTACGATTGATTATATCGGGAAAACGGAAATTACCTGTAAAGCAGGGGATACGCTGTACTTCCCTAACGTAAAGGCATACGACGCAATCGACGAAAAACCGACGCTTATGGTATTCGTTTGCACAACGGATGGCAATCTCATTAACGTAACGGATACGTTGCAATATACCTTTACCAAGAAGGGTAAATACGTGCTTCGCTATTATGCGTACGACGCAAACTATAACGTTGCCATTAAGGACGTTACCGTTACGGTAGGATAAGGAGAAAAAGACGTGAAAACAAAAAAGATATTGTATATGACGCTTGCTCTTTTAATGAGCGCGTCCATGACGGCAATCGCCGCTTGCGGCGGAGAAGATTCTTCGCCCAAAAAAGACAGTTCGTCTTCTTTGATAGATAGCAGCAGTTCTTCAGAAGAAGTAAAGGAAGAACCGCTTGTTCCCGTATTTGAAGAAACGTCTATCAAGCTTGCCGATAACGGCGTTACCAGCTATAAAATCGTCATTTCTGATGAAGCGTCGGTTGCGGAAGAATACGCCGCAAACGAGCTTGCCGCCTACCTTGGCAAGGCGACGGGCGCAACCTTCCCCATTGTTAAGGATAACACCGTTTCGTCGGCAACTTCGCAAGATTATATCCTTTCCGTAGGTAGAAACGATTTACTTACCGCAAGCGGTATTATAGTCGATCGTAACGAAGTTACACGTGACGGGTATAGAATTGTTAGAAAGGATAACACCGTGTACATTTGCGGCGGCTACGATACGGGTACGGCGTTTGGTGTGTACGAATTTATGAACCACCAAGTAGGCTACGAAGCGTACACCGCAGATGAAATTTATTACGACAATTCACCCGTTGTATACGTGCGTGATTTCGATTATACGGATATCCCCGACTTTGCCGATAGATTGATTGACGGGCTGTACTGGGCGGACGCAAACACGGCGTATAAGCACCGTATCGTCAACGACCGCGAAGCGGTTGCCCGTTACGGCTACGGCTGCGGCGCGGACTGGATTCCTTCTTCGGGGCATACCTTGAAGATTATCGTTCCCGAAGATAAGTATAAGGGGGAACACCCCGAATGGTTTTTGGCAACGGTAAACGCGCCGTCGGCGAACCCTTATTGGGCGCAGCCTTGCTTTACCAGCGAAAGCTTTATTTCTACCTTTATTGAAAATATGAAAGAGAGTATTCTTGCCAAAACGGACGGGTATATCGTCAATATCGCGCAGGAAGACGGTACGACGTGGTGTCCTTGTCCCACTTGCGATGGCGAACGTAAGCAATACACTACGACGGGGTATATGCTCCGTTTCGTCAACAAAATCATTGTCGAGCTTGAAAAATGGCATCAAGAAGTTTGCCCCGAAAGAGAGCTCATTTATGCTACGTTCTCCTATGGTAACACGATGGACGCGCCGTTGAACGACGATGGCGAGCTTATCGACGAAAGTTGTCGTCCGCACGAAAAGCTGTGGATTCGTAAAGCAACGTCGACTATGTGCTGTTATCATACGTTGGATAACCCCACTTGCCCGCGAAACCGCAAAATCGTCAATTCCATGGAAAACTGGTTGAAGCTCACCGATAAGTATATTTGGTGGGACTATGCGGCAAGCTATTCCAACTATTTGACGTTTTTCCCCGACTTCGGTTCGATACAAAGCTTTTTCCGCGCCTATAAGGAATGGGGCGTAAACAATTTGTTCCGCGAGTACAATTCAGGCGGTAACGTAACGCCGTTTGGGTATATGCGTGGGTATATGTATTCCAAATTTATGTGGAATACCGAACACGACGCCGAAACGCTTATGGATAATTTCATTACCCATTATTATAAAGACGTTGCTCCGCAAATGCGCGCGCTTTTGAATTTACTCCGCACCCATTACGCCGTTATGGACGCGACGATGGACGGGGGAATGCACGCTACGGCTGGAACCGATTTGGACGTAAGAATGTGGCCGAAACGTATCATCGACCAAGCCGAAGCTATTTGTAACGACGCTTTGGACGTTATCCAGCGTATGGAAGATAGAACGACGGCGGCAAAACTGCATGAACGTGTTTTGACGGAAAGACTTTGTATTTATTATTTGAAGGTCAGCAACTACGATAACTACGGCTACGACAGCGCGGATTACGCGTCGTTTGTTGCACAGTATATCAGCGACGGTAACGAAATCGGCATTACGCGTATCAGCGAAGGGAAATCGTGGGCAAGCCATATTGCTACGCTTGGTTAATGCGCTTGAAAATACAAAGTAAAAGCGATAACGCAAACTATGAAAAAGACAGGAGCTTTTTATGGTCAATTATAGCAAACGTTTTTCGTTTACAATAAAGGACGGCGAATTTTGGTGGGGCGGCGTAGTAGCGCACGGTCAACGCATGCCGCTTACCAAAAACAGCGAATATTCATTTGATTGTAATAAAAACGCAACGGGTAACCCCTATCACGGTTTATTCACCAGCAATTTAGGAAGATATTTGTACGTGGAAGGCGGCAGTGCCTTTACGGTAAAAGACGGTATTTTTACCGTCTTTTACAATAACGCCATTGAGTTTTCGGAACATCATACGAATTTGAAAAGCGCATACCTTGCCGCCGCAAAGAAATATTTTCCCCGTGATAGCGTAGAAATCCCTACGCAGGTACTCACCCGTCCGCAGTTTTGTACTTGGGCGGAAATGGATATCCACGTTTCACAGGAAAAGATAGAAAAATACGTAGACGGTATTCAACAAAGCGGTATGCCCTACGGACTTTTGATTGTCGACGACGGTTGGAGCTACGATTACGGCGACTGGCGTTTTAACGAAGAGAAATTCCCTAATCCCAAAGCCATGGTGGATAAACTGCACGCCATGGGTTTTGCTGTGGAACTTTGGATAGTTCCGTTTGTCAATGCAAGCACGCCCGATTATCAGCTTCTTTGTCAGCGCAACGCCTTTATCCGTGATAATACGGGCGCAGTAGCCAAAAAAGCGTGGTGGAACGGTACAAGCGCACTGCTCGATATGACAAACCCGTTTGCGTGGGAGTGGTTGAAAGGCAAGCTTGACATTCTTATGCAAACGTACGGAGTCGACGGCTTTAAGTTTGACGCAGGCGGGGAAAATTACTACACATTCGACGATATCACGTATGAAAAGGTATCGCCTGCGCAGCATTGTGATTTGTGGGCAAAATTTGCCAATCAATACCGATATAACGAACTGCGCGAAGTGCTTGGCTATTGCGGTCAGCACTACGTATTGCGCTTAAACGATAAACGCCGTTCTTGGAGCGAAACGGACGGTATCGGCGCGCTTGTACCGCATACTATTTTAGCAGGGCTTTGCGGTTATCCGTTTTGTTGTCCCGATATGATCGGCGGCGGACAAATCGCCGATTTCCGTTCAAGTAGCGGTGCGGAATACGATTTCGAGCTTGTTAGCCGTTTTTGCGAATGCTCCGCGCTTATGCCGAGTATGCAATTTTCTCATGCGTACTGGGAAAAGGACGGACGGGAAAAATCGCTGTTTTTGCAATACGCGCTGTTGCATACGCAAATGGAAGAATATCTCCTTTCGCTCATTCAAGAAGCGAAAGAAACGCACGCACCTATCGTACGCCATTTGGAATACGAATTTCCCCATCAAGGGTACGCCAAGGAAATGCGCGCCTTTATGTTTGGGTCGGATTATTTGGTGACGCCCGTTACTAAACAAGGTGAAACCACACAAACGGTTCGTTTGCCTAAGGGTGCGGACTGGACGTACGTTCCCACGGGTAAAAGCTATCGCGGTGGAGAAACCGTTTGCGTAAGTACCCCCGTCGGTACGCTGGCATACTTTAAGAAAAACGCGCGCTAAGCGCTAAATTAAGGAGAAAAAATAATGCAAACGCTATTGCAAGGCATTCAAGAAGAAATCGGATTTGTTTTCCCTGAAAATACCGTTTATCAGCAAAGAGAGAAAGGGCTTTTCCTTGCGCTTGAAAACGGAAAATATACCGTAGGGTATTCGTCGCCTGCGGATATCGCACGTGCGGCGTTGCTTGCAAAACGCAATAACGGTATAGCGGAATACTGTATACAAGAACAAACGGACTATGACGATTTGTGCTTTATGGTAGACTGTTCGAGAAACGCCGTACATAACCTGCCTACCGTGAAAAAGCTTATTCGCAATATCGCTATGCTTGGGTTTAATTCCATTATGCTGTACACGGAAGATACCTATCAAATCAAGGACGAACCCGTTTTTGGGTATCTTCGCGGCGGATATACCATAGAAGAAATGAAGGAAATCGACGCCTACGCCCGTTCGTTCGGTATCGAAGTTATTCCCTGTATCCAAACGCTTGCGCACCTTCAAGGCTTAAAACGTTGGTATGCCGATTATCAAGGCGTATTCGATTGCGAAGATATTCTCATGGTCGGGGAAGAACGGGTATATACGTTGATTGAAAATATGTTCAAAACGCTGTCCGAATGTTTCTCTTCCCGCCGTATCCATATCGGTATGGACGAAGCGCACATGGTCGGCCGCGGCGCGTATATGGATAAGCACGGTTATAGAAACCGCTTTGATATTTTAAGCGAGCATTTGCAGGTGATTTCCAAGCTTTTGGATAAATACGGCTACCAGGCGGGTATTATGTGGAGCGATATGTTCTGGAAAATCGCAAAGCAAACCAAGGAATGTGTGGATAAACAGGGTAGAGTATGTATTCCCCCGTCCGTGTTAGAGCGTTTGCCCGATAACGTGCAGGTATGCCACTGGAACTATGCGTCTAAATGGTCGGCGGCGTTCGAAGACTATTTCCGTATGCACGAAGGGTTCAAAACGCCCGTATGGTTTGCCGAAGCGGCGAATAAATGCACGGGATATATGCCGGCAATGTACAGCAATAATAACGCCGTAGAGCTTGCCGTTCGTATGACGAAAAAATACAATATGAAGAGCATTATCTATTGCGCTTGGGCGGACGACGGCGCAGAATGTTCGCTCTTTTCCGTATTGCCGAATATGGCTTATATGGGCAATAAGGCAAGGGGAAAGAATAAGACGGAAGCCAAAAAGGACTTCTACGCGCTTACGGGCTATTCGTTCGATCGGTTTATGAAGGTGGGCTATGCCGACAGCTGTTGCGGAAAGGTGGCGGACGGAACTTCGCCTACCAAGCTTGCACTGTATAACGATTTGTTCTTGGGGCAAATGGATTTCAACGTCATTCCCGAATATTTTGACTATTTCAAAAAAGCGCGCACAGTTGCCCGTCGTATGGCGAAAGGTCAATACGGGTATATCTTCCGTACGATAGCCGACCTTTGCGACGTGGTGATTATCAAATACGATATGGGTATCCGTTTGCGTACGGCGTATCAAACAGGGGATAAACAAACGCTTGCGAAAATAGCCGACGAAATGACCAAGCTCCAAACCAAGCTTCGCGCCTTTATCGTCAGCTTGCGCGCGCAATGGATGACGACGAATAAACCGCACGGTTTTGAAATACTTGAATTCCGTATCGGCGGTTTAATCGAACGTACAAAGGGCTGTCAACTGCGCTTGCGTCAATACGTAAAGGGCGAAATCGACGAAATTCCCGAACTTGCCGAAACGCTGTTGGGCGAAGTGTTGGAAGGTCGTAATCCCCATACGGGCAGATTTGGCTATAACAGCTTTATGTTGACGGCAAGCGTCAATTCGTTTGGTAAATTGTCTTGATACGCATAAAAAAAATTTGATAAATAATTGCATAAACAACGGACTACCGCTTGCGTAATCCGTTGTTTTGTGTTATGATTATAGTAATCGTTCGGCTATATGCCTTGCACGGCAACGATTGAGTGGAGAGGAAGATAAATACAACATGAAAAAGAAAGAAATTTTACAAGAACTACAAGGCTATCTTTTTATGTTACTTGCCTGTATCGCCTACGCTATGAG
>JAZTWF010000099.1:0-5649 GCA_045635725.1 Candidatus Scatosoma sp.
ATGCGCGATATCGACTTCGGTATTCATCCCTACACGTCGTCGTCGTCCACGATTGCGGCGTATGCGCCTATCGGGGCAGGCGTGCCCCAGCTCCAACTCACCAACTCTATCGGTATTATGAAAGCATACTCCACCTGCGTAGGGGAAGGCCCGTTTACCGCCGAATACTTTGGCGATAAGGCAAAACGTTTGCGTGATTTGGGCGGTGAATACGGCGCGGCTACGGGCAGACCCCGTCGCGTAGGGCCGTTTGATATCGTGGCGTCGCGCTATGGTATTCGTTGCCAAGGCGCAACGGAAATTGCGCTTACCAAAATGGACGTGTTGTCCGACTACGACGAAATTGAAGTTTGCGTAGCGTATAAACTGAACGGCGAAATTATCCACGAATTCCCGTTTATCGACGTTTTGGACGATTGTCAGCCTGTATTTGAAACGGTAAAGGGTTGGAAATGCGACATTTCCGCTTGCCGTAAAAAGGAAGATTTACCCAAAGAAGCGTTGGACTATATCGCATATCTTGAAAAGGCTTGCGGTTGCAAAATTAAGTATGTGTCGGTGGGGGCGGAGAGAGACGCCTACGTTGAAATGTACTAAAAAACGAATTATATACTTCGTAACTCGGCGTTGAACTTGCGTTTGTTCTCGGTCACGTACGTCTATGTACGCTTCCGTCGAACAATCCGCGTTCGCCTTGATTTACTCGTATCTAATCCGTTTTTCCCGTTTGAAACGGGCGACGGAAAAAATACACCGTAAAAACAAAAATCGGCTTGGTATAAGTCGATTTTTTTGTTATCCATACGGAAAACGTATACTTCGCATAAAAAATTCTTTTGAAAACTGTCCGTTTTTCTTTTGTCAACGCTTGAAAATCGCGTTTTGTTGTGCTATAATAATACCGTAAAAAGGAGAAAACAAACTATGGCAATTCGTATCGGTATTTACGGTTACGGTAATTTAGGACGGGGCGTAGAGCTTGCCTTGCGGCAAAACCCCGATATGTCGACGGTGGGGATATTCACCCGTCGTGACCCTGCTACGCTGCAAACGCTGACGGGCGTGCCCGTATATGCGGCGGCGGAAGTGGAAAACATGGCAAAGGATATCGACGTGCTTATTCTTTGCGGCGGTAGCTCCACCGACCTGCCCAAACAAACGCCTGCTTTGGCAAGCATTTGTAACGTGGTGGATAGCTTTGATACGCACGCAAATATCCCTGCGCACGTAAAAAACGTAGACGCTGTGGCAAAAACTGCGCAAAAAACGGCAATCGTTTCCGTCGGTTGGGACCCGGGAATGTTCTCTCTTGCCCGCGCGTATGCGTCCGCAGTGCTTCCCGAAGGGAAAGATTACACCTTTTGGGGGAAGGGCGTTAGCCAAGGACATTCGGACGCGATTCGCCGTATCGACGGCGTAGCCGACGCCAAGCAATATACCATTCCCGTGGAAAGCGCTTTGCAAGCGGTTAGAAAGGGGGAAAACCCTGCACTCACTACCCGTCAAAAGCACTTGCGCGAATGTTTCGTGGTGGCAAAGGACGGCGCGGATAAAGACAAAATCGAAAAGCAAATCAAGGAAATGCCCAACTACTTTGCTGATTACGACACCACCGTGCATTTCATTTCCCAAGAAGAATTGAATGCAAATCACAGCGGACTTCCGCACGGCGGCGTAGTCATTCGCAGCGGCGTAACGGGGAAAAACGACGAACATAAACACGTTATTGAATACAGCTTAAAGCTGGATTCCAACGCGGAGTTCACCGCGTCCGTTTTGGTGGCGTATGCCCGTGCGGCGTACCGCTTGAATAAGGAAGGCGCGTACGGCTGTAAAACGGTATTGGACGTTCCGCCTATATACCTTTCCAAAGAAAGCCGCGAAGACCTAATCGCACATCTCGTATAAAAAATAGAACCCCCGTCCGACGGACGGGGGTTGCGTTTTACTTCGTTAAATTTTCTTTCAACGTTTTATACAGCTCTTCGGCGGCGAAACGTGCTTTGGATACGGGTACGCGTTTGTCCTTAGGGAAACAACAATACAGCTTGCCTTTTTCGCTGATACAAATCATATCCCCGATTTCATACCAGTAAAAATCGACGTTCAATCCGTGAGTGAATAAGGGGGCTTGCTTGCATTGCAGCTTGCCGTCGCAGCCCGTAAGCGTAACGCCCTTTTCGTCGTGCACAAGCTTGCCTTCGCCAAGTAAGTATAACGCCTTAAAATCTACCATCATGGCGATATCGACGTCCGTTTCCATGCGGTATTTCCCGTCTAAAAGCTCTTGCTTGACACAACTGCGCTGCCAGTCGTTCCAGTCGGGAACGTGCGCAAATTCCGTTTCGCCCACCGTAGCGTGCATACGGCCGTATTCGTCCATACGATAGGTTTTTCCGCAACGGTTGCAGGTAAGCGTTTCGCCTTCGCCAAGCATATAGCCTTCCGCGTTGCAAGCAGGACAACGGTACAAAAGACGGTGCAAGCCTTCCGCGCGGTTAGGGTGCGTGATAGAAATTTTTTCTTCGTACTGCGCAGCGAAATCGTCAAAAGCAAACGCTTGGTCTATGGCTTTATCTATTTCTTCTACCGACGCGTTTGCAAGTTCTTCCTTAGAAAACAAGCATTTGACGATAGCGGTTACCTTATTGTCGCGCATATGTAAATTGTTATACAACGGCTGGTGCAAAAACGCGCCCTTGGTGATAACGGTAACGACGGGTACGCCTAACTTTTTGAGTAGTGCGCCTGAATTTTTAGGGAGCGTAGTCGTCCGTCCGTCGAAGGAATACCCTGCTTCGGGAAAGAGTAAAACGCTTGTTTTCTTTTCGTGCAAAGCGCGGTGCATATCACGTGCAAGCGATACGTCGGGAGTGAATTTACGGGTGGGGATACAGCCGATATTTTTCATCAGCCATTCCTTGCCGATAAAGGTATCCCACGTGGAAACGATAAAATACCGCTTGGGCCAAAAGATTTTAGACGCAATCTTCAAATCGATAAAGCTGGAATGGTTCATTAAAATGAGACAAGGGCCTTTTCCCGCCTTTTGCATATCTTCCTTCACGTACGAAAATTTCGCGCCGCAAAGTTCGGGAATGGAAAGGATACGTACAAGCGTTTGAAATAAAAAGCTTGGCTTTTTTAATTTTTTGCGTTTGGGCGGTTGTATCGCCGCGGCTTCTTCGTAAGAAAGCTCTACCGTTTTAATTTTCAATGATTTTTCCCCTTAAATAGTATACCTATATTTTACAATAAAATAGAAAAATTGTCAAGATAAAAAACAAATCAACCCCCGTAAAAATACGGGGGCTTGTCACGACTTTATATGATTTATGCGTTCGGCGTGTTTTTTACGCCCAAAGCTTTTATCGCTTGCCCGACGTATTGCACGGGGATAAGTTCTATCTTATCGGCAAATTTTTCGCAAGCTTTCTTATTTTTCGCAGGGAAAATCACCCGCTTAAAGCCTGTTTTTAAGCATTCGTTCACCCGTTTTTCGGCGTACGTTACGGGACGGATTTCGCCCGTTAAGCCCACTTCCCCGAAAATAGCGGTGTCCTTATCGATAGGCACGTCCGTCGCCGCGCTGGCAAGCGCCGCGCAAATGGCAAGGTCCACCGACGGCTCGCCAAGCTTAATGCCGCCCATAGCGTTGATATATACGTCGGCGTTGAAAAAGGGGATCCCGCAACGCTTTTCCAGTACGGCAATCAATACGACAAGCTTATTATAATCCACGCCAAGGCTCATTCTTCGGGGCATACCGTAGGCGGTTTTGGATATCAGCGTTTGAATTTCCACCGCCATACAGCGGTTACCGCTTTCCGACGGCGTTACTGCCGAGCCTGCCGCAAGCCCACGCGAATCGGAAAGGAAGAGTGCGGAATAGTCGGCTACGCTTTTCACGCCCGTATCCGTCATTTCAAATACGCCTATTTCCTGCGCCGAACCGAAACGGTTTTTCACCGCGCGAAGGAGCTTGAAATTATCTTCGGGCTGACCTTCAAAATACAGCACCGTATCCATGATATGTTCCAAAACCTTCGGGCCTGCCAACGCGCCTTCCTTGGTAACGTGGCCGATAATAAAGAAGGTGATATTCCGTGATTTGGCAATCCGCATAAGCTTTGCGGCGCATTCTCTTACCTGTCCGACGCTTCCTGCCGCCGACGAAAGCGTTTCGGTATAGATTGCCTGTACGGAGTCGATTACGACAAATTCGTGGTCTTCCACAGCCGTTTCAATATCTTCCAAACACGTTTCGTTTAGCAAAAATAAATTATCCGATTGTAAGCCTAATCTATCGCAGCGCATTTTCACCTGCGAACAGCTTTCTTCCGCCGAAACGTACAACACCTTTCGCGTTTGCGCCAAGTGCGCCGACGCCTGCGTGAGCAGGGTGGATTTCCCGATACCCGGGTCGCCGCCAAGCAGCACCAAAGAGCCCTTGACGATACCGCCGCCAAGGACGGTGTCAAGCTCCGCGATACCGCTTTTTACCCGTTCGAATTTTTCGCTGCCGATTTTGGATAAGGGCAGGG
Source organism: Candidatus Scatosoma sp. (assembly GCA_045635725.1). GTDB lineage: Bacteria > Bacillota > Clostridia > Christensenellales > Borkfalkiaceae > Scatosoma. The sequence continues at coordinate 4,545 of JAZTWF010000099.1, forward strand.
CGCGCGTTTTCATTTGCGAAACGCCTGCGCGTGTGGGCGTGGGGGTATCCGCTACGCGGACAAGCTCTTCCTGCATAGTGTTAAAGTTGCCGCAGTCGGGGCATTTGCCTAACCATTTCGGGGCGACGTAGCCGCATTGACTGCAAACAAATTGCGTGGTGGGGGCTTTGGTTTTCGTGGGCATAATAACTCCTTATTTGCGCTGTAATAAAACGTATGCGTTGACGGTGATTCCCTTGCCTTCGCCTACGTAGCCAAGACCTTCGTTTGTGCCTGCGGTGATACCGACGGCGGTGGGGTCTATGCGCAAAGCGTCAGATAGACGGATTTTCATTTCGTCTATGTACTTAGCAAGACGGGGCTTTTCCGCCTGAACGGCGATAGAAACGTTTTGCGTTTGATAACCGCGTTCGTCTAAAAGCAAAAGCACCTGTTCCAGCATTTGCATAGAATTTGCGTCCTTCCATTTCGGGGAAGAATCGGGGAAGTAAAAGCCGATATCCTTTAAGCCTGCGGCGGAGAGCAACGCGTCCATTAACGCGTGCACCAAAACGTCGCCGTCGCTGTGGGCGATAAGTCCGCTTTCGGAAGGAATTTTCACCCCTGCAAGCAGGATATAGTCCTGCTTTTTACCAAACGCGTGGGTGTCTACGCCAAATCCGCAACGGGGCGTTTTGTCAAAATCTTCCGCGTACGTCAATTTTATATTCTCGCGCGCGCCTGCGCAAAGACGGGGCTTGCCGCCATAAGCGGCGTACACCGACGAATCGTCCGTAAACGTACGGGCGGTGTCGGCAATCGCCTTTTCATAGGCAAGCGTAATCGGCTCACGCAAAAAGCCCTGCGGCGTTTGGATTTGTTTGAGCGAACTTCTATTCGGTACGCTTTGGATAAAGCCGTCTTCGCATACGGCGATTGTGTCTAAGCAATCCACTGCGCAAATGCCGCTGCCGTACGCTTGTACCGAAGCGATACAGCCGTCTATCATTCCCCTTGTCACAAACGGTCTTGCACCGTCGTGAATGAGTACGATATCGGTATGGAGTGCCCGTAAGCCGTTGTAAACCGATTGCGTTCTCGTTTCGCCGCCAAGCACGACGCGCGT
>JAZTWF010000100.1:0-2401 GCA_045635725.1 Candidatus Scatosoma sp.
TTACTGTACGCCGTCAAGGACGCGGATACGCGCATACGGCTTGGGTCTATGGAAGTGAGCATGATAACGCCAAGGCTGTTGCAAGCGTTACAGCAGGTTAAGCATTTTGCGCCGCAGTTCCATTTGTCCTTGCAAAGCGGTTCGGATAAGGTACTGAAAAGCATGAACCGACACTACACGCGCGAAGAATATTTGCGTGCGTGTAAAATGATTTACGAAGCGTTCCCAAACGCAGGGATTACCACCGATATTATCGTGGGTTTTCCCACCGAAACGGAAGAAGACTTTTTACAATCGCTCTCTATCGTAGAAGAAGCGGGATTTTCGCAAATTCACGCCTTTCCGTATTCGCCAAGGGAAGGGACGAACGCCTACAAACGGTATAAGGAATTGCCTGCCGAAGTGAAAAAGGAACGCGTAGCGCGTATGCTGGAAACAGGCGCAAAGCAAAAGGAAAGGTATTTGCGCGGTTGTATCGGGAAGGAAGAAACGGTTGTTCCCGAACTGTTTATCGGCGGTTACACCGAAGGGTACGCGGCAAATTATGCACGGGTATATATCGCAGGCGACGTCGGGAAAGAGCCTGTACGGGTACGCGTTACGGGGCTGTTCCGTGACGGTGTTTTGGCGGAAAAAATAGAAAAATAAAGGAGTGTATCACTATGGAAAACTGTATTTTTTGTAAAATTGTTGCAGGGGAAATTCCTTCGCCCCGTTTGTATGAAGACGATAAAATGATTGTCATTAAGGATATCGAACCCAAGGCAAAATTGCATTATCTTTGCATTCCTAAAACGCATTTTGCGTTGCTCTCTGAAATGGACGAAGAAAAGGCGGAGATTTTGAAACATTGTTTTCAAAAGATTGCCGCTTTGGAAGAAACGCTTGGTTTGCAGGGCGGTTACCGCGTGATTATCAACCAAGGCGAAAACGGCGGACAAACGGTGCACCATTTGCATATCCACCTGCTCGGCGGTGAAGCTTTGGGCGATTTTTAAGAAAAAAATAATCTTCCGTTGTATAAACGGGAAACAATCGGGCAATAATCCCTTTCGCTGTTTGGCGAAGGGGTTATTTTTTTATGCAAGCTTTCAAAGGAAAACAATTTTTCGCGCTTTGCGCGGCGTGCTTGGTTGCGCTAATCGCAACGCTTTCGGTGCGCCTTGCTTGCGTTTGTAGGTTGCGTGAAATAGAGGGGCAACGGACGTTTTACGTCTATGCGCCGTCGTCCAAGGCTTGCGTGCGTACAAGCTTATCGATAAGCGAAATGTTCTTCGTAACGGGGGAGTGCGTCGAACAAGAATTTTCTTCCGTAGCGGTTGCAAAAGAGTACGCAAAGGCTATCGTGGAACGCTATCGCGCCGTCGTGTTATTTGAAGAAGAAATAGACGGAATAAAGAGCCTGTACGCCTACGCGGAAGGTCTTGGAAACGGGGTAACGGTATACGGAAAACGCGTCAATTTGCATATTGCGGTGAAAAATAATCGGTGCGCGGTGGGCACGCCCATGATTTTCGGCGGATATTAAAAAAGAGCGTATAAAATACGCAAAAGGCGGCAAACATTTACATAGAAAGTTTTCGGAGGATATAAAACATGAATGAACAAAACGAAAAAGACAAGAAGAAAAAGGTTCGCTTGAACAGCGAAAAACGCTTTTACCTGTTTACCGCTATCGGTTGCGCTTTGGCTATGGTGGCTATCGTCGTTATTGCCGTTGCGGTATCGGGCGGTAACGAAGTGCAAAACGTGGGCGGCGTCAATAGCTCCTACGGCTCTGCCGTAGAAAACAGCTCCACGGGGAATAATCAAGGGGATATCGGCGGTGAAGAGCCCGTGGGTAAACCCGAAGGTATGATGATGCCCGTAGAGTCCGTTTCCGTGCTCAACGAATACGGTTTTTATCATAATACGACGCTTGGGGCGTACTATCATCACGTAGGTATGGATTTTGCGGCGGAAGCAGGGACAAACGTGCTTGCCGTGGACGAAGGCGTAGTGGAAAGCATTTCCCGCGACGACCTTTTGGAAGGTACGCAAATTGTCGTTGCGCATGAAAACGGCGTAAAATCGGTGTACCGTTTCGTAGAAGAATCGGAAAGCTTGAAGGTAGGCGATAGAGTGGAACGGGGCGAAGTGATTGCCACCGTAGCGCAAGCCAACGGCAACGAATATAAGGACGGCGCGCACTTGCATTTTGAAATGCTTGTCGACGGGGAAAACGTCGATCCGTCCACGTATTTGACCATGGAAGAAAAGTAAAATTGTAAGAAGATACGGTGATTTCCACGGGCGAAAAACACGCCTGTGGAAATTTTTGTTTATTAAAAACGCAAAACGTTAAAATAATCCATAAAAGAGGCCTAAAAAGCCAAAGAAAAAACAAAAAAGCATTGACAAA
>JAZTWF010000101.1:0-6014 GCA_045635725.1 Candidatus Scatosoma sp.
CTTGTTTTTCATCTTCTTGAATCACTTTATCATCTACAATTCCCAAAGAAAAATTTTGGGCACGATTATAAATTGCCGTCCTCCTAGCCTCCCAGTCAAATTGGGGGAAAGCATACTCCTCAAAAATTGTTTTTTGCTTGTGTTTATAATAAACCAAATTTAATTGCCAAAATTCACGTTCAAAAGAAAAAAGAACAATAAAATCCATATCAAACTCAAGAAAAAAACTCGATAAAAAATATTGATAGATCGTACTTAAAAAACACTCTCTATCTCCACCGAGGGAATCATATTTTGAAAGTTGTTTCTTTGTTATTGGATAAGGAAACTCTTCACCATTCCAAAATTTCCAACCACCCTTACTTGCCACTTCTAAAATCTCGAGTTTTGTTGGTTTATATTTTTCTATAAAATATTCAGCTAACTCCTTGCAATATTCTTGCCATGACAACATAATTATTCTCCTCAATAAATAAAAACAAGTCTTTCTTGATGGTTCAAGAAAGACTTGTTGTGGTTGAGCAAATTGAACCTATCTTGAACCACCCATGTTTCATTTCTAAATCTGATTTATTTCTTCTTCCGCGAAATATTTCCTTACAAATGACTTAAATACTTATTGACGATGTATGAAAACAACTTTTCATACGGACGTTCTTCACCAATCTCACCAACAAAATACATATAATGTTGATACAACGGAAGATACGAGTTTGTAATACCTGTAAACTTCAACGTTGGTCCATCATAAGTCATGAAATATTGACTATCATCTACATTACGATACGGTTCAAAATCCAAGGCATTGATATAGGGCAATAACTGGGCAATATCCTCGTCAGTCAGTTGTATAGCAAAATTTTTTAGAACTTTTTCTTTTCCGCCTCTCCATTCCAACCTTTCAAAAGCCAGCTCTTTCATCGCAACGTTGAGCAAAATATTCCAATCGTCGAGTCCGCGAGGGCGTCCACAACCGAACGACTCAAATATAATTTTCGTATAATAAATTTTCTCTTTTTCCATATCAAACCCTTAATCGTAAAATAAAAACAAGTCTTTCTTGACGGTTCAAGAAAGACTTGTTGTGGTTGAGCAGTTTGTACCTATCTTGAACCGATTAATCGTCTATCCATTCTGCATAATGAAAAACAGAGCACATCCACCCAAACTCTTTATATAATAAATAAAACGGGTCGTTAGGCAAAGGATCATCACCCGTTTCTGTGTTGTACGCGTCTATCTCCAATTGTATTAAATCGTCCAATAAAACTTCCATTTCTTCTTCGGTTAAATCAACATGAACGATACACGGAGCCGATTCGCAAAAGCCCAGTTTTTCTAACGCTTCATCACATTCAACCAAAATCAATTCAATATTTGGACGAAATTTCGCCAAATCATTTTTTAGATTCTCATATACAATTTTTGGTATTTCAATTTTATACATAAATTAAATTCCTATTTATCTATAAAATACAAACAGACCTAAGTTGAATGGTTCAACTTAGGTCTATCTTGGTTGAGGCGACGGGACTTGAACCCACGACCTTTTGGTCCCTAACCAAACGCGCTACCAAGCTGCGCTACGCCTCAATATTATGCCATCCTTTCAAACAGCATAAATAATTATACCTATACTTGCCTATTTAGTCAAGCGTTTTTTAAGGTATTTCAAAAGATTTTTCATAAAATTTTTCTTCTATCTTATTTTTGCTTATCATACGCGGAAAACAACGTTTTCGCTACGGGGATATCTTAATTAGAAAAACACGCCGAAAAAGATACTCACCTGTTCCCATATAAACGGGAACGCCGACACAAGTTTCGTTACAAATACCGTCAAGGGGAACAGCATAAAAAAGGATACAACCGCCACCGAAAGCGCGATACCCGCCCACGATACGACAGGCGCGGTCCACGCAAAGAGTTTGGTCTTCTTCAAGACGAACGCCACGGCAAGCAACGCCGCTACCGCCGCCAAAGCACCGATGCCCGCATACTTCACGTACGGCGAAGAATAGACAAATTCCACGACGTTTTCCCCTTCCTGCAAAGCCACGGAAAGCAGTTTCAAATCGTTATCGATAAGTTCCGCCTTTTTTCCGTTGACGGTTACGCTGTACCCACGCGACGCAACAAACGGCAAGAACAGGCATTCCCCTTCCGTAGCCGTTACCTTTGCGGTGATTTTCCCCTGCCCGACCGTTACGTCCGCCGCCTTGGTTTGGAGATACTCGGAAAGCTCTTTCGCCGTTTCGGGCGTAACGTATTCCGAGCTGCTGCTACCCGTTTCCTGACGCATGGACGCAAGGTCCTTTCCGCGCAAAAATTTATACAGCGCCTGTTGATTATACTTACGGTAAGTGGAGTTGGGTTCGTTGGGATAATCAAAACGGAACGCCCCGTCGTCCACCTTAAAGCCAAGGGGGAATACCGCCTGATTTTCATACACGTAATAGTAATAATTTTTATCCAGCTTATCGGGCAAAACGTACGGTTTTTGCTGTCCGTTTTCGTCCGTTACCATGACAGGCGTCCACCACTTTTTACGGGAATTGCTGTTTTGATAACTGCTTTCGTCCTTTTTATCGCGTACGATAATATATTTATATCCCCAAAACGAATCGCCAAATTCGTCGCTGCGGTTGACTTTATCAAAATTATGTCCGCTCTTTAAGCTGTTTTTGCCGTTGCCTTTATAGCCAAACAGGTTAAACGTTTGGAAATTATCCGCGTCGATAACGGACGAAAACACGCTGACGGCGTTAAAATTCGCCGAAAACGGCGCGTTCGCCGTGATATTATCGCTGAAATCCTTCACTCTAAAATAAGGCAAATTCCCGTCTTCGTCCCGTTCGCGTTCGTTCAGCGTTGCCGCTATCGTAGCAAACGTTTCCGATTTGATATGTTGGGTAGAGCGATTGCCCACCACAAGCTGATTGTTATAAAAGAGCACCTGCACGCCCACAACGAAAATGAGCAAATACGACAAAATAGCAGGCGATAATTTTTTACAGCGCACCAAAATCGTACCAAACACCGCCACGACAAGCACGATAACGCAAAGCAGGGCGATAACTTCTAGCGCTCCTTCCGAATGCGCAAATCGGGAAGACACCGACTTAAAGTTAGACGTAAGCTCGGACGCAAGCGAGCTATCCAAGCCCTGCACCAAGCCGTCCCACATATAGCGGTAATTATTGTTAGAAATGATAATCAACAGTCCTACAAACGCCGCCAAAGCCACTACGCCAAAGACAATCAACCACACCAAAAGGGTACGCGGTTTCGCCGTGTTCTCATACATACCCCCGTCGTTTTTATATTCTTCGGGGATTTTATCCACGATTTTTTGCGGCAAAGCCTTCCACACGGGCAGGGGCGTTTCGTCGTACGATTTATCCCACGCAAAGCAAATATTTTCCAAGGCAAGGCACGCTCCGCCCAAGAAATACAAAGCGTTCAAAAACCCAAAGCGCAACGCATACGACATATACGAGCCCATGTTCATGAGCAGCATAGCTTCGTCGACAAAGACGGGCAATAACGTCATTACGCCGCAAACAAGCATAAACTTGGCGAAGTTATCCTTCAAGCCCTTACGGCAAAAATAGACGATAGTCAAAAACAAAAAGATACTATCCGAAAGAATATACGTGACTTTATCGTATAAGGAGTTGGAGTACTTATCCCAAAAGTTTTCCATATTAAAGGAAGTCAGCGTACCGTCCTTATTCACCGTAAAGCCATACCAAAAATTTTCAAATAAATCTCCCCCGCGTCCACCGCTTGCGTACGCCGAAAGCGCAGGCAAAAGCACGGGCAAGGAAATGAGCAGGGCAATCAAAAACGCCCAACAGGTACTTGCAATTACCGTGTGCTTGCGTTCTTTCTCCGCGCAAATAAGCCCGTAAAACACCAAGCACGGAAAGGCTGTGAACATGGAAAAACAGGCAATCGAAAAGCAGGTGTATACACAGCACGCCACCAAAATAGCGAACGGCAACAGCTTGCCTGTGCGCACAAGACGGATATACGCCCAAGCTGCAAAGGGCAAATAGATAAGAAAATCCATCCAGTTGATATAGGTGTTGGATACGAAAGTATAACCGCAGTAGGCGTACACAATGCCGATTACCGCGCATAAATATTCGGGAATACCCTTGAAAAGATACTTAGCAAACCATGCGCCCGAAAAACAAATTGCTCCTAATTTGAGCAGCATGACGATACTGCTCATATGCGCAACCATACCGTCCCCTGCAAGCAAGAAAATAAAGCTAAACGGGCTGACGAAGAAGTACAAAAACGTACCGAACACGTCCGCTCCACCGACGATAGCATAGGAATAAAAAAGCGACGATTTACCGTCAAGCACGTCAAATAAATGCTCTATAAACGGACAAATTTGCGCAGAAAGGTCGTAGCTTGCCGCGGTATAGCCGTCCCCAAACGGCCATACGCCCGACGTCGCCAGCGCCACGGCGTATAATACCATGACGATAAGCGGCGCAAAAAATAGGGAGTAGTTTACGTCCATAAACTCCCCTATGCGCTTGAAAAAGCTTTGCTTTTCCGTCGTCTTTTCTTCCGTTTGTGTTGTCAGCGTTTGCGTTTGTTGCAGTTCCATACGAGTATTGTAGCATTTTTTCCAAAAGTTGTCAACGCTTATGATAAGCAAAAAGCGCGGAATTGCCCCGCGCTTTGTCAATTATTTGTCGATTATTTGCTTTGGATATATTCATCAATGGCTTTTGCCGCAATTTTCCCTGCGCCCATTGCCTTGATAACCGTCGCCGCGCCCGTAGCCGCGTCACCGCCGCAATACACCCCTTCGATAGACGTTTTACCCACTTCGTCTACGGCAATTTCACCGCGGCGGAACGTTTCCAGCCCCGTCGTCGTATCCTTCAAAAGCGGATTTGGCGAAGTGCCAAGCGACATAATCACGCAATCGACGGGAATGATAAATTCGCTCCCCTCCACCGCTTTGGGCAAACGTCTGCCACTTTCGTCGGGCTCGCCAAGCCCCATACGAATACATTCGATACCGCTTACCCAGCCGTAAGCAGGGTCACGCGGGTCGGTAACGTCGGTAGCCAAAATGCGTGTGGGGTTGGTTAAAAGGTCGAAGATAATCCCTTCTTCCTTGGCGTGTTCGATTTCTTCCCGTCTTGCAGGGAGTTCTTCTTCCCCACGACGGTAGACGATATGCACCTCCGCGCCCAAGCGTTTTGCCGTACGCGCCGCGTCCATAGCAACGTTTCCGCCGCCTACGACGGCTACGCATTTGCCGTGTTGGATAGGCGTATGGCTGTCGGGTTTATACGCTTTCATAAGGTTAGAACGGGTTAAAAATTCGTTTGCCGAATACACCCCTTTTAAGCTTTCGCCGGGGATATTCATAAACTTGGGAAGCCCTGCCCCCGAACCGATAAACACCGCGTCAAAGCCGTACTCCGTTTTCAATTCTTCTATCGTGAGCACTCTGCCGATAACCATGTTGGTTTCGACTTTTACGCCCAACGCTTTGAGATTGTCCACTTCCTTTTTGACGATTGCCTTAGGCAAACGGAATTCGGGAATACCGTACACAAGCACGCCGCCTGCTACGTGCAACGCCTCAAAAACGGTGACTTCATAGCCAAGCCTTGCCAAATCCCCTGCGCAGGTAAGCCCCGCAGGCCCGCTGCCCACCACGGCTACTTTATGTCCGTTGGACGGAATTTTCTCTAGCGTTTGGCTTGCACGTTCGTTATGCCAGTCGGCAACAAATCGCTCTAACCTGCCGATACCTACCGCTTCGCAGCCTGCTTTAATACCGCGCGTGCATTTGCCTTCGCATTGCGTTTCCTGCGGACATACCCGTCCGCAAACGGCAGGCAAGGACGAATCTTTGGCAATAATTTGATATGGGCCTTCAAAATCCCCTTCCGCGACTTTCGCGATAAATTCGGGGATTTGGATATTGACGGGACAAGCCGCTACGCAAGGACGGTTTTTGCAAGCGATAC
>JAZTWF010000102.1:0-3206 GCA_045635725.1 Candidatus Scatosoma sp.
ATCGGAAGACCCCGACGGCATGAACGGCGTGGATCAAGACAAAATGAGCGCCGCTCGCCGTGCGATGTATCCGCAAATCAAGCCCTTCCGTTTGGCAATCGAAAATAGACATCAATGGTGCATTGCCGCTGTTCCCGGGAAGGCTTGGGCGAAAAAGGTGTTCCCTACGTTAAGCGAAGCCAAAGCGGTAGAAGAAATGTGGAAGGTCATTTTGATGACGGCTCGCGCGGACGGAAAAAATCCCATTAAGGCTTGGAAAGAACACAACGAAGATTTGGATTCCCGTTGTCAATATTTGAACAACCTTGGCTTGCAATACGTAGAAATCAGAAGCGCAAACGGCACGGATATCAAGATTGAACTCAACGAAGACGGACGTTTTGCGGGCGGTAAGGAAAAGACGTTAAAGGGCAGAATTTTCAACCCCAACATTCCTTCGGAAGAAGTGTTCACTTCTCCCAAAGCAGGTTCGGTAGAAGGGATTGTGTATTCCACGAAGCCGCTTTCGTATATGGGCGAAATTATCGACAACTTCTCTATGCGTTTTGAAAACGGCAAGGTTGTCGAAGTGAAGGCGGAAAAGGGCGAAGCGCTTTTGAAACAAATGGTTAGTATGGACGAAGGCGCAGGCAAGCTTGGCGAAGTGGCGCTTATTCCTTACGATTCGCCGATTAGCAATTCGGGCGTGCTGTTCTATAATACGCTGTTTGACGAAAACGCAAGCTGTCACTTGGCGGTTGGACAAGGCTTTAACGAATGCTTGAAGGGTTTTGAAAAATACACGGATGAAGAATGTAAAAAACGCGGTATCAACGACAGTATGATCCACGTAGATTTCATGATCGGCGCGAAGGATACGGATATCGTCGGTATTAAAAAAACGGGCGAAAGAGTGCAAATTTTCAAGGACGGCAACTGGGCGTTTTAAGCCAAAAGGAGTGCACAAATGACTAAAATTGATATCTTTTCGGGCTTTTTGGGCGCAGGAAAAACGACGCTGATTAAAAAGCTGATTAAGGAAGCGTATGCAGGCGAACAAGTCGTGCTGATTGAAAACGAATTTGGGGAAATCGGCATTGACGGCGGCTTTTTACAGGACGCAGGCATCAATATCACCGAAATGAATTCGGGCTGTATTTGTTGTTCGCTCGTCGGCGATTTTGCCAAAGCGTTGCAGCAGGTACAAACGCAGTACAATCCCGATAGAATTGTTATCGAACCTTCGGGCGTAGGCAAGCTTTCGGACGTAATCAAAGCGGTTGAATCGGCGGGCTTAGAAAAGGCGCAGTTAAATGCGTTTTGTACGGTAGTCGACGCGTCGAAATGTAAAATGTATTTGAAAAACTTCGGCGAATTTTTCGGCGATCAAGTGGAAAATGCAAGCTGTATCGTGTTATCGCATACCGATAAAGCGTCGGACGAAAAGTTGGCGGCGGCGGTTGCGCTTTTGAAAGAAAAGAACGCTACCGCAACGTTTGTCACCGCGCCTTGGGACAGCTTGGACGGCAAAGCCATTCTCGCGGCAATGGAACGCAAAGATTGCTTACAGGCTGAGCTTGCCCGTTTGGAAGAAGAAACGCACGAGCATCACCATCATCACCACCATGAATGCGACGACCCTGATTGCGATTGCCATGAACATCACCATCATGAGTGCGATGACCCCGATTGCGATTGCCACGAACATCATCACCACCACCACCACGAGTGCGATGACCCCGATTGCGATTGCCACGAACATCATCACCACCACGAGTGTGACGACCCCGATTGTGACTGTCACGGACATCATCACCACCATCACCACCACGCTGACGACGTATTTACCAGTTGGGGTGTAGAAACGACGAAAAAGTACACCAAGGAAGAGCTGCTTTCCGCGCTTGCGGCAATCGCCGACGAGCATACCTACGGCACGGTGCTCCGCGCGAAGGGGATTGTGGCAGGGGAAAATGCTTGGTTGCATTTCGACTACGTTCCTGGCGAACCCGACGTACGCGAAGGCGTAGCAGGGGTTACGGGTAGATTGTGCGTAATCGGCTGCAAACTCAATGAAAACGCATTAAAAACGCTGTTCAAGGCGTAAAGGAATATAGGAAATGAAGACGATACCTACGGAAACGCCCGTCTATTTGTTTTTGGGTTTTTTAGAATCGGGTAAAACCAAGTTTATACAAGAAACAATGGAAGACCCCCGCTTTGCAACGGGGGAGAAAACCTTGCTTTTGGTCATGGAAGAAGGGGAAGAAGAATACGAAACTATCCGTTTTGCGAATGCGGAAACGGTAGAACTTGTCGTTATCGACGATAAATCGCAGCTTACGCAAGAGTATTTGACGGAGTTGCAATTGAAAAGCGGCGCGGAGCGCGTCGTTGTGGAATACAACGGTACGTGGCTTTTGGAAGACTTTTTCGCGGCTATGCCCGAAGGCTGGATGATCAATCAGGTAATGACCTTTTTCCACGCTCAAACGTTTTTGAACTATAACGCGAATATGCGTCAGTTTACCTTTGATAAAATTGATAACACGCAGCTTGTGGTGTTCAACCGTTTTGACGCGTCTATGGATAAAATGGCGTTCCATAAAGTTGTGCGTGGTATTTCCCGCCGTTGCGATATCGTCTACGAATATGCGGACGGCAAAGCGGAATTTGACGATATCGAAGACCCGTTGCCCTTTGACGTAAACGCGCCCGTTATCCGTATCGAAGATAAGGATTACGCCTTTTTCTATCGGGACCTGACGGAAAACTTGGAAACGTATATCGGTAAAACGGTCAAATTCAAAGGGATTGTAGCTACGGATAAACGTCTTTCGCCGTTGGATATCGTGGTGGGGCGGCACGTAATGACGTGTTGCGCGGACGATATTCAGTATTGCGGAATTGCTTGCGAACTCCCTAACGAAATGCAACTGCAAACGCGTGACTGGATTACCGTTACCGCCAAAGTAGAGTTTAAGAAACATCGTATTTATAAAGGAAAAGGCCCTGTTTTGGTGGCGGAAAAGGTGATTATCGGTCAACCGCCCGAAGAACAGCTTGCAACCTTCTATTAAGAAAAACAAAGGGGGGCAGGTATGCGTTGAACGCTCCCGGCACCGATTTTTTTTATTGAAATTATACGATACCGTGCGCCATCATAGCTTCGGCTATTTTTTCAAAGCCCGCGATATTCGCGCCCATGACGTAGTTGCCTTCATAGC